>DATHNG010000179.1:0-52086 GCA_035486275.1 Bacteroidia bacterium | reverse complement strand
CAAAAAGTATTCACCCTGATATTCTGCAAGATATAGTGTTTATATGGTAAGCCGTTAATTTTTGCAGTTGTATTTTATAACCAAAAAGAAAACGAAACGTACATAGGGCTCTAAGCGATCCGGATGAGGAAAAATTCACTTATCACTTTTTTTTCTATTGTTTTATTGTACTTTAATTCATTAAAAGTTAGTGCACAGCATTCAGGCGATTCTTTTTTGGATATTGGCATAGGGCTCGACATGAGTGACAGATATGGCAGTACGTTTGCAAACAATATTTCGCCCCATATTAATCCCAATTACGTAACTTTTAATGCTACATATAACTTCAGCGCAAACTGGCCTTTAGTATACAATGCCTCTTTTGATTACGGAATTACAAACTGGTTTGCCCTGGGAATGGGAGTTTCGTATGAAAGCTTTAGCGGAGAGACAACATCCAATTCAGCTTATTACAACCAATATACCGATCAGTTAATCGCTTTGAACGTAAGGATACGGCCTATATTTCACCTTCCGAAAACCTATTTGGTAAATTTCTACCTGGCGTTCCCGGTGGGCATTACATTCTGGAATGATGTTTACAATAACCCTGCTACACACTCGTACTATTACCGGCCATTTTTCACTCAACCAAAATTCCAGGTATTAAGTATACAGGCACTGGTGGGTGCTTCGTATTTTGTTTCACACAGTGTGGCAATACATGCCGAAGCAGGCCTTAGCTTTCCTTATAACGCTGAGATAGGCTTAACTTTCTTGTTGAGCAGAAGGTAGAAATATATTGCTGTAGATAATATCATTTCTATATTTGTTCATCATTACTTCATTTTCAACAAATAGCTTTGCATACAATTAATCAAAATAGCTCCATTATGAAAAAGATCATTCTCGTTGTCGCTGCACTTGCAGGCGTATACAGTACTTCAGTTGCCCAATTTAATTTAAACAATATAAAGGGTGATGCCAATAAAGAACTGAATAAGGTTGAAGGCAAAAAAGATTCTACCGGTGGAACAGGATTAAGCAGCGATGATATTGTGAATGGTTTGAAAGACGCATTAAAAGTGGGCTCGAACAATGCAGGTTCTTCGGCTTCAAAAACCGATGGCTTTTATAAAGACAGCTTAATAAAAATTCCTTTTCCACCTGATGCACAAGAGGTGAAGAACCTGGCTGTGAAAACCGGGCAGCAAAAACAGGTTGATGATTTTGTATTGAGCATGAACCGTGCCGCAGAGCAAGCCGCTGTTAAAGCTGCGCCTATTTTTGTTAATGCCATACTTACAATGTCCATCAGCGACGGGCTTTCAATTTTACAAGGACCAAATGATGCTGCCACACAATATATGAAGAGCAAAACCAGCCAGCAATTGCACGATGCGTTTTTGCCTATTGTAAAAGATGCTATCGCTACTGTTAATGTTACCAAATACTGGACCCCGCTTTCTGAAGCTTATAACAAAACCTGCTTTTTAACCGGCAAGCCTAAAGTGAATACCGACCTTAACGAATATGTTACACAGCAAGCCCTGAAAGGTTTGTTTGTATTACTGGCACAGGAAGAATTAAAGATTCGCCAAAACCCTGCCGCACGGGTTACCGATATACTTAAAAAGGTATTCGGCAGCTTGGATAAAAAATAATCCCTACACCATTTAATAAAAGCCTGGCCAATTTGGTTGGGCTTTATAGTTTACTCAGAATGGCATTTACCACGTTTTGTTGATTTAAAATTATCTTACCAGTGTTATACTACCTTTCTTCTCATAAGCAGCTCCATCTTGCATAGTCGCTTTAAAGTAATAAACAAAACTGCCAGTATTTAAAGGTTGCCCCTTGTAACTTCCGTCCCATCCATAGTTTATGTTTGTACTCTCAAATACTTTATTACCCCAACGGTCATAAATTATAAAGTCCATTGTCTTAATACACTCTCCGAGAACATACAACACATCGTTATTGCCATCTTTATTGGGAGAAAAAGCCTGCGGAATGAATAGGCTTGCACAAGGTGTTGGTGCGGGTGGCTCCGCTGTAGTGTCTACCGGGGAATTACAAGGTTGCCATTTGGCTAAAAACACCCATTCAGAAGCACCTGGCAATGGCCCTATTTTATCGGCGCCAAGTGTTACCGTATCTTCCAAATCTCCACCAACATATAAATTGCCTTTTTTATCGGCAGCTATCCCGCAAAAGTCATCGCCACCACTGGCAATAATTGTACCACATAGTTCATTACCGGCCGAATCGTATTTCACAAGTAAAAGAGGATCGGTTCCCTCAGCTAGTTTAAATATATCACTACCAAATTGAATTTCGCAATTAATAGTACCATTGGTTCCCACAGCTATGTAACTATTACTATACATATCGGTTGTTACTGCATACCCAATCCACGCATTATTATCGAGTATGTTTCCGCTTTTTACCCATTTTATATTACCTGCAGTATCGTACCTGGCAAGGAAAGTATTTTCTTTGCTAGTATTAGGTAAAGTAGTGGCCCCAAAAACGGCTGACCCGGAATATATACCGGTTGCATAAATATACCCGGTTGCATCAGTAGTTATAGCATACCCCCTTGTCGCATTCTGACTTGAATAAGATTGCTTCGCCCAAACAACATTTCCACTTGGACTATATTTTGCTATAAAATACGCATCGCCTGCGGAACTGGTGAGATTATTGCTGCCAAATGATGCAGTATTTTCAAAACTGCCTGTTATGTAAGCATTACCACCAACATCAGTAGTTACAGAGTACCCATATGCATCGCACTGTGTACTATATGAAGGAGCAGTTGCCCATAATACATTGCCATTGGAATCATATTTTGTAAGAAACACATTTGTGCCATATAGTGGAGTTGTTAATTTAAAAGTGCCGAAATCAATATTATCCTGAAAATTTCCTGTTACAAATACATTGTTCCAGGAATCAGTACTTACCGATACGCCTGAGCCACTCCCTCCGTTAGTGCTTGCCGATTGTTTTGCCCATAACACATTTCCATTCGAATCGTATTTTACAAGAAACACATAAAAATAAGTAGAGAATGCTTTCAACTGGTAGGGGCCAAAATTTATGGTATCCTGGAAATATCCGGTAACATAAACATTGTTCGATTTATCGGTTGCGACCGAGTATCCGTTTCCACGTGAAATTACTTCACCGACAGATTGCTTTGCCCATAAAGCATTTCCATTTTCATCATATTTAGCCAGGAAAACATCGGTAGTATACAACGAATTTCCGGCCGTTTTCAAGGTATCTTTTCCAAAAACAGCAGTATCGCCAAACCATCCGGTAACATACATATTTCCGAAATTATCTTTAGCAAGCGCCCAACCCTCATCATCAACATTTGCTTTACCACTCGCCGGCTGTACTCCCCAAAGCCATTTCTGTGCAAACAAAAAGGAGGCATTGAAAACCAGCATTACAATGAGTAGTATTTTTTTCACAAATGTCGTATTTACTTATTCTTTCATCACTTTACTTAAAACAATGCATGTGCAATCGGTGTCAATAACTTAATACGTAAACTCATGTCAGTTGGTTGGGCACATCTATTAATAATATACTTTATATCAAATAATCAAGCTCTACAATAACTTCAATTTTAAAGGTGATACTTGTGTGATTTAGGTCAAACAAGGATTATAAAGGAACATGCTTCGACCCACGAGAATTCGGGACAGGCAGGCTCAGCATGACAAAAAACTACTTTTTATGAAAGCAAAAAAAGTAAAAGAGAATAGCATCAAGCTTGTCAATGTTATCGATACGGCCAATACTGCTGCCTGATGCATCGTAAATGTAGTTACCATCAATGCGGCCGAGCGAACTGCCCGATGCATCATAAATATAGTTGCCGTCTATACGGCCCAGGCTGCTGCCCGAACCATCGTACACATAGTTACCATCGATACGTGCAATGGTGCTACCCGAGCCATCGTACACGTAATTACCATCTATACGGCCTATGTTAGAACCTGAACCGTCGTAGAAATAGTTTCCATCCTTATGGCCAACTGTGCTACCTGAAGCATTGTAAAAATACTGACTGAATGCAGGAATAGATGCAATAAACAGGCAAAGGGAGAGTACTATTTTTTTCATGTTTTAGAGCAAAGTGAAATAACGTTCTTGCAGTACATTGCGGTGGTGCAAGCCATGGCCTGCAATGGTAAAACCAAGCGCCAATGGCGACATGCTGCTGTGCGCGGCAATACCTGCACAGTACATCATTTCATCGGTAAAACTTTCAAACAGGCAAATTGTCGATTTCCTTACCAGGTCATATTCATTCAGTAAACTATCCAATTCTCTCCGGCCAGCTTGTGCTGCAGGGGTGTATGCATTTTCATCGAAGCCTGGCAAAGCTGTTTGGTCGTTGCGTGCAAAACGCAAAGCACGGTAAGCAAATACTCTTTCAGCATCTATCAAATGTTGAATCAGGTCTTTGGCTGTCCACTTGCCGGGTGCATACACCTTATCGCCAAGCTGCTTCAGTTTTTCTTTATCGAAAATGATTGGTGAAGTCTTTTTTAAGGCATCAACTACTGCAATGTCTTCAACCAGGTTTATATACCTGTCGAAGTATTGGGGCATGCTTTTTATTTCGGATCTTTTCATACGACTAATTTGTATGCTTCAAATATATAAGGATAATGATATGTGTATGTTATTAAAATACGGACTAAGGGTTAAGGAATAAGTATGCCAATTTGTCGCCAATGAATTTTAGCAGGACAAAGTAATGGTTAATATATTGATTACAAGCACATTATAAAATTAACTGCTATGTATTTTAGCATTTGGGGTTATTGTTATTTATTGTTATTATCAATAAAACAGTCGTTAGTTGGCAGAAAAACTTTGTGGCCTTTGCGGGCTGTTTCGTTGTGTGCTTTGTGGTTCACCCCTCCTACCTACCCAAAGCGGGGAGGTTAAACTCACGAAACTCACCCCAACCCCTCCCAAGAGGTACTTATACCGTGGGAACAGTGGGGCTACATAGAGACTTGAATGAAAAGGACTGGTTTATCTCAGTTAAGCCAACGGTAATTCATTTTGTTTCACAATATCCAACATCTCTTTGCCAATGTGGTCGGGTAATTCTTGGGAAATCGTTATCGTATACCGTACTAAATGAGAAGTCGGATACTCCTTCCCGAAAGAATGCTCAGGCTTAATGTCATTAATTCTGAAAATTATATAATCCTCAATGGATTTATTACGAAAGAAATCAGAATATTTAATTTCAAGTTCAAAAAACGGCTTCGATAAAGGACTTTTCACATAAAATTCTCTTTCTTCCCTATTCATGGTGTGTTAATTTGAGGTTAGCGACTGTGATAATTTGCCTCGCTGCTTCAACGCCGAGGTTTTTTATTTACAATATAAAACATATTATCGAAAATATCAGAACATAGAATGATAATTCATGCTCATCAAAAAACCATTCATATTTTAGATACATGTGGATTACTGCAATAATACATAACAGAGCAACTATACCATATCTACGGCTATTTTTAGATTTATCAGTACTGGCTATTCGTATGATTAAAATAGCGGGGCCTATGAAAGGGAAAAACATTGATATGTTATTACGTACATATATAATAGCCATGAGTGCTGCGCTTGGTGCAAAGCATGCAAATATTATAATAGCTATAGTCGATATTGCCGACAGTATAACTATATAAGGAGGAGGTTTTTTGTACCTGAAAGGTTGATTATAATCATGCCAATCATCTTTTATCTTGGAAAACAATGAAATGATTTCGTTTCTCATCCCATGTAGTATTTATCCGCCTAAAGCCTCATAAGCATTAGTTATTCTCTCAATAGCGTGGGGCTTATAGCCTCACCCTCTAACTGAGGTAGTCGAATACCCTTATGAAAAGATAAAGCACGCCCACGCCGTAGGGTGCAAACATCCTTGTCATGTATGAAATTTTCGACTTTTCAGTTACAAGGTATAGCTATACGCTATAATACAAATATAGTATTCTTATAATTACTTATAAATTGTATGACTATATTCGCAGTATGAAACGAAAGCACAAGCCCATAGAAGAAGTAATAAAGGACGGGGAGAGGATATAAAGAAGCACAAGAAAAAGTCAGGCAAACAAGCCAAAAAGGACTTCGACGAAGTATTGAAAAAGTCTATACGACCTGCGAAAGGATAATATCGAACATCCTATCGGGTGTTTCCCTGTTTTCGTACCTGAAATTATTCTCTGCTATGTATTTAGGTAGGTGCTTTTTACTTACGTGCAGGTGAGTACCCCTAATCATTCTTTTAAGCCCGCTAAAGTATCCTTCTATGGCATTAGTTGAAAACCCGTTGCTATTTACATACTCATCTTTTTCGTGATTCACTATTTCATGCCCTGCGTATTCATTTTTAAGTCCATTGTAGGCTCCGAAACCATCTGTTACAATGGTAGCTGATGAGTCAATATGATGCCTGATTATTGGCTTTATTATTTTGCCATCCAGTTTGGTTTCATCAACAACGCCTACTATTACCTTACCGCCTTTCTCCATCATAGCAAATACAGGAGTTTTGCCTACATAGCCATTTATCTTTTTACGCTTGTTTTTATGCTTATTACGTTCCTGACCGCCTATATAGGTTTCATCTATCATAACTTCACCTGACAATTGTCCTACATAACGATTACCCATAAGCTGCCTTACTTGATGACCTATACGTCATGCTGTTTTATATGATACTCCTAAAGCACGTTCTATTTCTTTCCCTGATACACCATTACGGGTAACGGACATCATATATATTACAAAGAACCAATGGGTAAGTGGAGTTGTAGTTTTGTCAAATATGGTACCTGCTGTAGGATATAATTGATGCCCACACTCAACACATTGAAAGCAACGACGGGTAGGTATTCGTTTAAATTCGGCATTGACGGTTGCACACTTGGGGCAAGCCTCCAATTTATTGTACTTTAATTGGAATAATTTGGAAAGCCAAACATCGTCATTAGGGTATTCGGCTCGGAATTGCTTTATGGTGTATTTCATAATGTATGTTTTGATACAATATACAGCAGGAGTGTTCCTCAGAACAAGTATTTTAACGATTATTTTTGTATATTTACACAAATGATGAGGGTCAGACCTTAGAAATCTGACCCTCTGCCCACGATAAGTAACCACTTTAAAGAAACAGAATCATGGACAATGTTTATGATGCACGTTTAGTGCAACCAACCCCAGAAGAATGGCAGAAACTAAAAGATGAGAATTTGCGTTTACAGTCAATCATTGTGGCTAAGGATGATACGATTGAGGCTCTTCGTAAGCAGCCGCCCAAAGAAGGAGCTTAACATTATTTTCTGAAAGAAGTTTCTCGGCTTCTTCCTTCTCCTTTTTAAGTTGTTCTATTTGTGCCTGTATCAATAAGGAATCGGCTTTTTTCTCTAATCCATTTTCACTGTCTTGACTGCCCATGTACCCCCAAGAAGGGATTTGAGCCCCTCTGTTCTTGCTTACCACTTACTCCTTATCCCTTGCTCCTGAATCAGGTTGTTGAAAACTGGAGCTACTTTCTCTTTTAATACGTAAGTGCCAGAGCTAATTTTGTAATGTTAAAGTTTTTTGAAAATAATTAAATGCGATAAAAAAATATCAGATCGGTGGGTAAAAGTGTTACTCATAGGGGTGGTTTACAAAATGCGCAATTTTCCTAAACTCTTAAAACTGAAAATCAATAGGTTAATGGTTTACAAAATGCAAAAGTGTAAACCGTGTTTTAGCGAAAGTTCATTCTCTTTACCAAGTGTAACTGAAATAGGAAAAGGTGGGCGAGGGTTAGTCCCGAGTGCTAGGGAGCAAGCAGAGAGCACCCACCCCTACACCCCTCCAAGCAGGGGAATTTACAGCCCCGCAAATGGAAACTCAAAATTATTTACGAATTGAAAAAAAGATTTAGTAACTGATTATATCAATACCTCCGAAAATGGCAACACCATTAACAAGCAACACCTTTTTAGATTCTGAAGGTATATGCAGGTTGCGTTTATCATCGGTACCGGCAAAAATGTGAACCACGTTTACCCGTACATCCCAGTCTTTAGGAACAATAAGTTTCACCCCGCCAAAAATACAAACCACATCAACCACTGCGGTGCCGTTTATATCGGCCTGTGTAAAATTAATTTCAGTACCGCCAAAAATGTTTACAATATCGCCCCTGGAAAATGCCTTGGAAAGTATAGTTCGCCTCGCACCCCAAAAAACGGCTACTGAATCGAATACATTACTACCATCGGCATCATTGGCCATATATCCACCATTAAATAAATTACGCCTTGGCCGGAGGATAATAGCCAATCCGGCAATAATGAATAGAACAGGCCAGAAATAATGGCCGATTGAAAAGTGCATCCAGCCCTGGTGCCTTGCCAGTAAAAAAACACCAATGCCAATTAATACAAAGGGTGCAGCGCCTCTAAAACCCCGTCTTATCCCAATTACTAAACCTATAACAATAAGCAGCATTGGAACGGTAAACAACCATTCAGGGATGGGGAAACCGGTACGTTGTAACAATAAAAGCACACCCCATACAAAAACAACCGCCCCTGTCAGTACCCTGCCTGAAAGCCTGTTATTTTGATAATTACTGTTCATTTGTTTTAGTAGCCTTGCACAAACTCAAGCCTGAAGTCATCTACATAAAATGTGCCTTTGCTCACATTCCAGGGATAAATACATATTGTGTTTACAGACTTCAGGGCAGAATCGGGGAAAGTAAATTCAGCCTGAACCTCCTGCCATTTCGCTATTTTGGGGGCTATTTCTGATAATTTTTTGGCCGTCCACATTGCTGTACTCAAATCAGGCTTTTTTATTTCAACAACCAGATCGCCTTGTGCATCGGGATTCATAAAGGTCCAGAAGCTTACTTTTACTTTTACAACTTTATCTTCTGATATCTCTTTAAAAACTGCCTTAAACGATTCCCCATATACATGAATTGAATCTAACTGATTTGAATATATACCCGAGTGAACTACTTTTTTACTCAAACATACCGATGCCCATCCTTTAATTGATTCAAAATCGTTAAAGAATATCAGTCCTTTTTGTTTGGGAGGAGTGCATGCTACACTAAAAAAAAGAAATGCGTAAATAATTTTTTTCATAAAAATTTATTTCTCATCATGTAAATATCCAGACGTTGCTAAGATACATATTGAAAAGATATGTATGCCAAATAATAGCCGGCAGTATATATATAAGCAATATAACCCTTTGTGCCTTGGGTGAAAGATGTTTTTCAAAGAGTATACAGGGTGTAATAAGAACAAACAGGTAAAGACCTGTATATTCAAACCGCCATATATTGCCCGCATAATGCACATTCAAAAGAAACCATATTAATGCGGACATTGAAATTACAAACGCGCTTAGTTTATATGCAAAATGTACCTTATCCAGCTTTTCGGGCAGCTGAAATAAGATAATATAAAAGAACGGGATAACCATTGTATACCGAAAAAAACCATTAAGTACATTTCCCTGTGTTAAAGCAAAATATATCAGAACACCCGCTGTAAAAAGCAATGATGCATTAAATATATATTCTTTAATGAATACTTCGTTACCACTGAAAAGTGAAACAGGTTCGCGTCTATTCTTTTTAAACAATGATGATATGCCCCAAATAATGGCATAGAGTAATGCAGGCAATGCAAGCATAAATATTGAAAATGATGTCATACCAAACCCTTCAACTGACCAATCTGCTATATTATTAAAAAAACCAGATTCTTTGGGCCATAAGTCTGAAGTATCGAAATAAGCCGTCCATGAACCACTGTAATAATATTGAATTGAAGTTACTGTAAACCACCCGATAATTAAGGGTGCCGTAGTCAGTAGGCTTTGTTTTATAAAGTGCCTGAAGTTTCTTTGGCGAAAAAAATAAATTATGTTAACACTGATAAAGGCAATAATTAAAATAACCGCAGCAGGTCTTGTCATGCTGAAGCAGAACATAGCAATAAAATAAAGCCAGTATTTACGTTTAAATAACCCTATTAAAGCAAGCGCAAGTGTAAGTGTAAAAAGCGACTCAGCATACGGCAGGTAATAAACAGCAGCCGATGGTAAAAGCAAGGCAAGTATAAAAAAGAACATATCTGATCTTCTGTCCTTCATTAATAACTGAGATAGAATAATAATTGCAAGTCCGTAGAATAAATAATTAAGTAAAATAATATGATGTGTACGTATACCTGAAATCATCCATATCATTGGGAAGAATGGGTAAAATGCGTATCTATCTGCATAATGAGGGTCCACATCTCCATATAATTTATCACGAATGTTTAAATAATATATAGCATCCCAGTTATATGAATTGGCTTCAGTAATTTCAACAAAGGGCTTTTTTACATTATTTATGGTATACTGCTTGGCGTCTCCTGTTCGTTCATAATTGCTTGATATAAGCCCCAGTGTATTGTGATATACCGCAGGGTTTTGCAGCACACTGAAAACCAATGAAAACAGCGCATAAACCGCTATTACTATTAATGCTTTTGAGAGTATTTTTTTACGCATGGAGGGCTTAAAAAAACTACTTATTCATTATAGTGAACATTTCTTCTCTTTTTGCACGAAGGCCTTTCGAACCTCCTATAGCTGCTTCTAATGTATCATTTTCAATGGCTTCCATTGCTTCAGTTAAAAACTCAGCTATTGGTATTCCGCCATGGGTTTGTGTTTTATCTGCTCTTCTCTGATGGCCTAATTCGGTATCAACTGAAGGCGGTATAATTTCAAAAACCTTAACGGAAGTATCTTTTAACTGGTACCTGAGTGACATGGTTAACGAATGAATAGCCGCTTTAGTGGCACAGTAAACAGGCATAAATGCTATTGGTGCAAATGCGAGCCCGGATGACACATTCATTATTGCGGCATCTTTTTTCGTTGCCAGGTGCTTTGCAAATAATGAGGCAAGGTGAATAGGTGCAATTAAATTTGTTTCTACCTCAGAATATATTCCGTCTAGTTCCACCGGCTTAGTAAGGTCAACCAATAATTGAATGCCTGCATTATTCATTAGTATATTGGTATCAGGATGATTCTCCACTATCCAGTTATGAAGATACTCTCTTTGTACTGCTACTTCAATATCACATTCTCTTGTTATTAATGCCTGATGCTTTTCCTTTAGCTGTTTCAGGCGCTCAGACCTGCGGCCACATATTATTACTTTGTTGCCTCGCTTTAAATATTCTTCGGCAAATGCCAGCCCAATGCCCGATGTTCCGCCCGTAATCAATATTGTACTGTTCTTTGTATTCATACCTTCTATTTATATTGCGCCAGTTCTACCAGCTTGTTAACTGTTTTCCAATTTCGTGTTGTAGCCTGAATCTTAAGTTTATTTTCAAAAAAAGTATTCGAGAGTTTTGTATTCCCATACCCACCAGGACAGTATAAAAATACTTCTTTACCAGTAATTACAAACCGGTCAGGAGAATGGTTAATTTTCTTTATAGCTTCCAGATCAGCTTTTGAAGGAGGTTCAGCCAGAAAAGTAACGTGCAATTTCTCTTCGTCAATTCCTTTCTCTTTCATAAAAGGGTTTGTTTCAGATACGCGCTTTATTTCTTCAGCCTTTCTTACCAGTATAGGTACCTCAAACTTATATTTATCCTGAATTTTATTTCCAATTATTATTGCCAAATCCCCTTTTTTCTCCGCCTTAAAAATAACATTGCCGCTTTGAATATAGGTTATTACCTCCTTAAAGCCCAAACTCTCGTATAGTACCTTAAGGTCCGCCATTTTAATCAGCTTATGGCCACTCACATTAATTCCCCTTAAAATTGAAATATAGGTTTCCATTGCCAGGTTGTCTACTTGGCTCAAATATAAAGAAAAACCGCCTTACCTTTTTCTGCCATCAATTTCTAAGGCCTCTTTCAATAATATAACTATCTCCTTCTCATCAATATCATCAACCGATTGAATAATTCGGTAATATATTTTCTTATTGGGGCCGTGTTTTATATATCCATTCTCATTTCTCAGTTTATTACCCTGGCCAAAGCCCAATAAAACACCTTTCTTAAATCCTCCTCGCGGAATGGATGCAGGCCATATAACACATATCCATTTATTACCATAAAAGCATGGTACATTCCATGCCATTTTTTCTTTACATGTTTCGGGCAAATTCTCCAGCACAATTTGCCTCAATATATCAACAATTAAACGCTCTTCTTCAGTTAAGCAATCCCAGAATTCAACGTAGGCTTTGCGTTCCATCTGGCTCTAGTAAATTTATTCTTCAAACGTTTTTTATTTTGCGTTAAGCGGAGAGAGGGGGATTCGAACCCTCGGTACCCTTGCGAGTACAACAGTTTTCGAGACTGCCGCATTCGACCACTCTGCCATCTCTCCATACCGCTAAACGAGGCGCAAAAATAGGCTTTCGTTTGAAAATACGAAGCTCTTTTTTTGATACTTTTGTTTAGTATGGAAGTGAAAGAACATTTAAGAGCGGTTATAAGCACATTACCTGACTCCCCGGGGGTTTATCAATATTTTGATGATACCGACACCATACTCTATGTTGGCAAAGCCAAGAACCTGAAAAAACGTGTCAGTTCATACTTTAAAGTGCATGATAGTGCCAAGCTTAATATGCTTGTGCGCAGGATTGCCAAAATAAATTACATAGTTGTACGTACAGAATGGGATGCCTTGCTTTTGGAAAACACCCTTATTAAAAAGCATCAGCCACGCTACAATGTAATGCTCAAGGATGACAAGACATACCCATGGATAATTATTAAAAACGAGCCCTTCCCTCGCATCTTCTCTACCCGCAAAGTAATACGTGATGGCTCGGAATACTTTGGCCCTTATGCATCGGTACGTGTTATGCAAACCGTGTTAGAATTTGCAAAACAGCTTTATCCCTTGCGTACATGCAGTCTGCAATTAACAGATGAAAACATTGAAAAAAAGAAATTCAAGCGTTGCCTTGAATATCATTTAGGCAATTGCAAAGCACCTTGCGAAGGGCTAGAAACAAAAGAAGATTACGACAAAGCTATTGACCAGATACGATTGGTAATTAAGGGTAATATAAACGGTGCTATCCGTTTTCTGAAAAGCGAAATGCAGCAAAACTCAGATAAATGGGAGTTTGAAAAGGCACAGGTAATTAAAGAACAGCTCGACCTGCTTGAAAAATACCAAAGCAAATCGGCTGTAGTTAGCCCGACTATTGATAATGTAGATGTGTTTGCATTGCTTGAAGATGAAAAAAGAGCGTATGTAAACTTTTTGAAAGTGGTTAATGGTGCCATTATACAATCGCATACCATAGAGCTAAGCAAAAAGCTGGAAGAAACTAAAGAAGAGCTTTTATTAATGGGTATTGTAGAACTACGGCAAAGGCTGGGAAGTGATTCACCCGAAATATTGATCCCGTTTGCAATTGATGCCGAAATACCGGGAGCGGAAATACTTGTGCCGCAAAAAGGAGACAAGAAGAGGCTTATAGAAATGTCAGAGACAAACCTGAAGTATTATGCTCGCGAAAAGCAAATGCTGGAAAGCCTACGTTCACCAAAAAAGAAATCGGATATTCTACTGGAGCAAATGAAAAAAGATCTGCGCATGACAGTTTTGCCTCATACTATCGAATGCTTCGATAACTCTAATATTCAGGGAACCAACCCGGTTGCTGCTATGACAGTTTTTAAAGAAGGCAAACCCAGCAAAAGAGATTACAGACATTTTAATATACGTACTGTTGTAGGACCTGACGACTTTGCATCAATGGAGGAAGTTATCTATCGCCGATATAAAAGGCTTTTAGATGAAAGCGTTCCCCTCCCCCAACTTATTGTAATTGATGGAGGAAAAGGACAGTTAAGCTCTGCCATTAATAGCCTTACCAAGCTTGGCTTAAATGAAAAAATATCAATTATAGGTATAGCTAAACGGCTTGAAGAGATATATTTTCCGGGCGACCCTATTCCCTTATATCTTGATAAACGCTCACAAACATTGCGTATTATACAACAGATAAGAGACGAGGCTCACAGATTCGGAATTACTCACCACCGCAAGCGTAGAAGTAATAGCTCTATTCAATCGGCTCTTACAGATATTGAAGGTATAGGAGAAAAGACAACTAAAAAATTATTACAAAAATTCGGTTCTGTGGAGCGAATTAAACAAGCGACAGAAGAAGATATTGCTAAAATTACTGGTGTAGAAAAGGCCAAACGATTATTGGAACACCTGAAAAAGCAAGCGGCGGCACAAAAACCCTAAAGAGGGTTGCTTGCTGTTCCCCTATTATTATGGGCATACTTAATACCCTCTGCCAGTTTCAGGTAATGGTACAAATGATGCATTTTTAACCATTCTCCTGCATTATCATCTCCATTGCACAAGTTAGCAACCGCGGCAAGACCTGTCTCTTTCATTTTTATCAATATCCTTACAGCAGACCTGTTCCCATGGACTGCATCCATAAAAAGGGCAAGCATTTTATGGTTTTGTATGAGCCATTGCATAGCACGTACCTCCGTCATTATCCCTGCTTCCAGCATCACCAGCTCAGGGGCTTCCAAAGCAAGTGCGCTTCTCGCATCAGCTGAGCCTTTCAGTGCCTCTGCCAACAACTCTATTTGCTTTTTTGAATAAATCATACTTAATCGTTACATTTGCAACCTATAACTGGCCCAAACATAAAAAACAAATTTATACAATTCATGAAAAAGACAGCATTATTAGCCATTACCTTGTTATTATCAGTATCGTATGCTTTTGCGCAATCAGAAGGAGGAGCATCGGCAAACGGAGATGATAAGAATTTTCACTTTGGCTTAAATATTACTCCAGGCCTTTATTTTGCATCACCCGGCACAAGCGGTAATGGCAATTCAAATGCTGCCAATGGCGCTGCCTTTGGGTTCGGATATGGTGTTAACCTTGAATTTTACTTCTCTCATAATTATGGACTGGCTACAGGTATTGAGGTTGATCAAATAGGGGTTAATTACACCAATATTTATACCACAAAAACAAATAACTATACAGACTCAGTAATTACTACTGCGCATACACAAACCATGCAGTACCTTGCTATACCTTTAGTACTTAAGTTAAGAACAAACGCCATCGGCCCTATTAAATATTTCGGATTATTTGGTGTACAGCCGGGTTTTCTGTTAAGCGGAATGGATAATCCTACTGTAACCAGAGATATCTATTCTTATAGCTACCCTTCCGGCACAACCGACAATGTTAATATTTACCATGAATCAAGTTTCTTCAGGGTATCTTTAATTGTTGGCCTCGGGCTTGAATACAACCTTGCAGGTAGCACATCTATACAAGCTGCTATTACTTACGATAATGCTTTCACCAACGTTAATTCTAATTCCAATAATTCTATTATTGCAAAAGGTGTTAACCTTACTATTGGAGTATTATTCTAATATATGAAGATTGCCCTTGCTCAGTTTAATTACCATATAGGCAATCTTCCTTCAAATGTTGCTAAAATTAAGAACGGCATACTTCGTGCTAAAAGTGAAGGTGCCGATCTTGTTATCTTCTCAGAATTATCGGTTTGCGGATACCCTCCTAAGGACCTTTTAATGTATGATAGCTTTATTAAAGGCTGTGAAGATGCTGTAAAGGACATTGCGCATGAATGTAAAGGCATTGCAGCCATAGTGGGTAGCCCTTCACGTAACCGGCATAAAGGTAAACCACTATACAACACTGCATTTTTCCTGGCAGGGGGCAAAGTACTTGCGCAGGTAAATAAAACCTTATTGCCTTTTTACGATGTATTTGATGAATACCGGTATTTTGAACCGGCAGCTGATGTTGAACTGATAGAGTATAATGGCTTTAAAATTGCATTGACAGTTTGCGAAGATTTATGGAATGAGTTACCCAGAAACGGACATTTTTATTATAAGAACTCACCCCTGGAAACGCTTGTTACACCGGATACCAATTGCATTATAAATATTGCAGCATCACCATTTTCATATACTCACGCGCTTGAGCGGAAACAATTATTTAATGCTATTACAAATAAGTATAAACAGCCCTTGTTCTACATTAATGCGCTTGGTGCAAATACAGATATAATATTCGATGGTGGTTCTTTTGTTATGGATATGCAAGGCAACATTGTAAATGAACTTAGCTACTTTAAAGAAGAACTGGAATTATTTGAATTAAAGCCTGGCAAATCAGTAAGCGCAATTACAAACTATGCGGGAGCAAGAACAAAAGAAAGTATTGAACTTGTTCACGATGCATTAGTGCTGGGTATACGAGACTATTTTCAAAAAAACGACCTCAAAACGGCTGTTCTAGGGCTTTCAGGTGGAATAGATTCAGCTTTGGTGCTGGCCTTAGCAGCAGAAGCATTAGGTGGTGAAAATATACATGCATTGCTACTACCATCTCGCTACACTTCTGAAGAATCGTTGCACGATGCTGCTGAAATAGCAAAGAACATTGGCTGTATGCACGAAGTCATTTCTATTGAACCAGGAATAACTGCTGCCTATGAAAGCCTCAAAAAATCATTTAAAGGAAAGAAAGCGGATATAACTGAAGAAAATATTCAGTCAAGAATGCGTGGCCTCTTGCTTATGGCAATGTCGAATAAAATGGGGCATTTATTGCTCAACACTTCTAACAAAAGTGAATTGGCTACGGGCTATGGTACCTTATATGGCGATATGAGTGGTGCAATAGGCGTAATTGGTGACTTGTATAAAACACAGGTTTATGAGCTAGCGAATTATATCAATAAAATAAAGCCGAATACTATACCTATCAATATAATTACCCGCGCACCAAGCGCTGAATTAAAGCCTGACCAAAAGGATACAGACTCATTACCAGAGTACGATATACTTGATAAAGTACTATACCAATACATAGAACTTGAAAAATCAGCTATAGATATTAATGTAGATGGTGCAAGCAAAGAGCTGGTTAAGAAGATTGTAGATATGGTAAATCGAAATGAGTACAAGCGATTGCAAGCGCCTCCTATCCTCAGAGTATCGAACAAAGCATTTGGTGTAGGCCGTAAAATGCCTATTGTGGCAAAGTATTGGTAAATGAAGTGCATTTTAAAATTGGTTTTATTTCTTATATGTTTCGGCCTTCTGGCGTCGTGTTCAAATAATGCCAGGCAACAAAACAATTCAGATTTCACAATTTCACCGGATAGTCTTTTTGTGCTGAAAAACCTTAAAACTTCTTTATTTAAAGTAGACTCAGCCACCTACAAAAAATTTGCCATAATAACTAAAGCACAAAAACTAAAATTTGTAACTCCTTCAATATTCGATGAAAACCCGCAGGTATCAAGTGTAAAGCAATCATACATTAATGACTTTGTTAGTTGCCATTTTATTGCAGAACAAGACTCTGTTGGAAGCTTTAAGCCCATTATAATAAGTGCTAGCGGAGATGATTACCATGCCCTGTTTCTATTATTGCTTGGCAAAAACAACAAGTTGGCGGCTCATATATTATTGAGTGGTGGCTTAGAAGGCGGGCCTGATGGAGAAACTGGAGACTTTATACTACTCCATCAAAGAGAATCCATTTTAAATAATGATGAAGTATTAACCTATGTCCTGAATATCAAGCAATATGAAAAAGATTCAACTAAACGAGCACAGGTAGATTCCATTTCATACCTCAGAAAAATCTCACCCGACGGCACTATTAAAGTTGTAAAGAAAGATAGTTCACGCTATTTCAGGAAAATAAACTGGCCAAATCATTACTGGTAGTAGGTTTTCAGCTACCGAAAATATTATTTCTTCCCGCTACCAAACTCCATTAAATATCGCTTAATAAACTCGTCAATTCCACCATCCAGCACCCCTTGTGTGTCAGATGTTTCGTAATCAGTGCGTAGATCTTTAACAAGTTTATATGGATGTAGTACATAGTTCCGAATCTGAGAACCCCACTCTATTTTCTTTTTGCCACTTTCAATATTTGCTACTGTCTCCAGTTTTTTACGCAGCTCACGTTCATATAGCTGAGATTTCAACAGTTGCATAGCATTTTCCTTATTGTTCAACTGCGACCTCGATTCCTGGTTCTTTACTACAATGCCTGATGGCTTATGGTATAAGCGCACCGCGGTTTCTACCTTGTTCACATTCTGTCCGCCTTTTCCACCTGACCGGAATGTTTCCCATTCTATATCTGCGGGGCTTATTTGAATATCTATAGTTTCGTCAATTAATGGATACACATATACCGATGCAAAAGACGTATGCCTGCGGGCATTTGAATCGAACGGTGATATACGTACCAAACGGTGTACGCCATTCTCACCTTTCAAATAACCAAATGCATATTCGCCTTGTATTTCAAGCGTAACTGATTTTATACCTGCCGTTTCACCCTGTGTAAGATCGGCTTCTTTTACTGAATAACCCTTGCTTTCTGCCCACATAAGATACATGCGCATAAGCATGTATGCCCAATCCTGGCTTTCAGTACCACCCGCGCCTGAGTTTATTTCAATAACTGCATTCAAATGATCCTCGGGCGAACCAAGCATATTCTTGAACTCCAAATCACTAAGTAATTTAGTGGTGCCGTTAAATTGCTCATCGAGCTCTTTTTCTGTTACTGCTTCCTGCTTATAAAAGTCGTATGTAAGCGAAAGATCTTCCACACTTTTCTCTAAAGCCGTATAGGCTTCAGTCCAGTTTTTTTGCTGCTTTATTTGCTTTAAAACAAGCTCGGCTTTTTTCGGGTCATCCCAAAATTCGGGGGCTTGTGTAACAAGTTCTTCTTCGGCTATTTTTTGTAATCGCTTTTCGATGTCAAAGATGCCCCCTCAGCGCGTCAAAGCGCTCCTTCGTTTCTTTAATCTGATCTTCTGTGACCATAAAGATATTCTATGCCGGCCTGTGCCTGCGTTAAGTTCTAGTTGTATTGTTTAATAAATATCTGGATGAGATGCAGGGTCAACCTCATTCATAATAGCATATACTGTATCGTAAATATCTTCAACACTAGGTTTCGAGAAAAAGTCTCCATCAGAACCATATGCAGGGCGGTGATCTTTTCCGGTTAATGTACGTGGAGCTGAATCGAGATACTGGTAGCCACCTTGTTCTTCCAATACCTTCTGCATCATAAACGCACTGGCACCACCTTTCACGTCCTCATCAAGGAATAATACCCTGTTGGTTTTCTTTAATGATTCCACAATGGTGTGGTTGATATCGAAAGGCAATAAGGTTTGTACGTCAATTATCTCCACCGAAATATTATCTGCCTCTAATTGCTGTCCTGCCTGTTCAGCCATTCTGCAAAGCGGACCATAGGTAACAATGGTTACATCTTTTCCTTCACGCAATACTTCAGGTATACCTAATGGAACTTTAAACTCTCCCATGTTAAAAGGCCTTTTTTCTTTTAAGCGGTAACTGTTCAGCGGTTCAATAACAATTGCAGGTTCATGAGCTGAAAGTAATGTATTATAGAAACCTGCAGCCTGTGTCATATTACGCGGTACGCAAACGTAAATTCCACGCAGCGAGTTAATTATCATACCCATAGGCGAACCACTATGCCATATACCTTCAAGCCTATGTCCACGGGTACGGATAATTACCGGTGCACGTTGTGTGCCTTTTGTACGATATGCAAGGGTAGCCAGGTCATCGCTTAATATCTGTACTGCATAGAGTAAATAATCGAGGTATTGTATTTCTGCAATTGGGCGCAGGCCACGTAATGCAAGACCGATTGCCTGCCCAACTATTGTAGCTTCGCGAATACCGGTATCGAACACACGTTCCTCGCCATATTTCTTTTGCATATTCTCAAGGCCCTGGTTCACGCCTCCAAGCTTACCAGAGTCCTCACCAAATATTACCACCTCAGGGTATTTACTCAATATGGCGTCAAAATTATCTCTTAATATTTCATGTCCGTTTACCGATTCATCATCATACTGGGCTTGCACCGGACTTATACCCAGCACCTCATTCGTATATAAATGAGAATCGTAACGCTCTCTATTCGTTTCTTCGTATTCCTTTAAAAAACCTAATAACGCGGTACGTGTATCTGAGTTTTCATTTCGGGTTAACCGTAATGCTTTCCTAATTGCTATAACCAGGTCCTTGCGGGCAGGATCTTTGGCTGATTTCAGCTCAGTAATTAATTGTGCAACAGCATCAGCATAACCTGTACCCTCAACAGTAGCCAGTATAAGTGCTGTGCCCTGAGCAATCTCTTGCTTAATAGGTTCAAGGCAAGCTGCCCATGCTTTATTGCGGGCCTCTTTTACAACTTCCTTTGCCGTTTCTTCAATAGAATTGAGCTCAGCTTCCGTAGCAATGGCAAACTTTAATATCCACTCGCGCATTTTCCTAATGCCATCAAAGTCTTTTTCCCATTGCAGGCGTTCAGGTGATTTGTAACGTTCATGTGAACCTGATGTAGAATGACCTTGTGGTTGAGTTACCTCTTCAACGTGTATTAATGTAGGAACATGTTCGGTACGACATAGCTCTGCAGCCTTTTCGTATGTTTCACATAGCGATGAATAATCCCATGCCTTTACTTTGTATAATTCATACCCAGGCGTTTTTTTATCACGTTGCATTCCCTTCAATGCTTCGTAAATATCACCTTTGGTGGTTTGATATTTTTTAGGTACCGAAATACCATACCCATCATCCCATACAGATATAAGCATAGGTATCTGCATTACACCTGCTGCGTTGATTGACTCCCAAAAAAGGCCTTCGGATGTGCTTGCATCACCAATAGTACCAAAACCAATTTCATTGCCTTTATTCGTGAATTTCTCAAACTCCGGAGTATGAAGTCCTTTATTTTCCCTGAATAGTTTTGATGCTAATGCTAAACCTACCAGTCTTGGCATTTGCCCACCGGTGGGCGATATATCTGACGATGAATTATACTTAGCTGCAAGGTTTTTCCATGTACCATCGGCATTTACACTTTGTGTTGAATAATGCCCGCCCATTTGTCGGCCTGCAGAAGTTGGTTCTGCTGCCAGATCAGCATGTGCATATAAGCCTGCAAACCATTCCTGTAACGAAAGTTCACCTATGGCAAACATAAAGGTTTGGTCTCTGTAATAACCTGCCCTGAAATCACCATGTTTAAATGCTTTAGCCATAGCTATCTGGGCTATTTCTTTTCCATCACCAAAAATACCAAACTTTGCCTTTCCAGACAGCACTTCCTTACGGCCCAGCAAGCTGGCTTCACGGCTTTCATTAACAATACGATAGTCAGAAAGCACTTCTTTTTTGAATTCTTCGAACGATATTTCTTTTTTCTGAGACAAATTCTGTAGTTCCTCCGTTTTAGCCATTACAATAGTATAATATTAGTATGTACTTTGAAAGCACGCAAAGTTAGGATTTGTTTCAAAGAAAGTATGCTTAAAACCAATGATTTTTTTGTCAACTAAGGGATTCCTGTAAAAGAGTACTTTTATATTTTTGGCCTTTTTAACACTTTCTTATTGGAAGCAATAAACAAATACAGAGACTTAATTCTGTTAATGATTTCATGGGTTATTGTGGGTGCGCTACTTAAAGAGGCTGCCTATATATACATACCTGTTTCCTTATTCTTATTGAAATCAAGAGACCAGTACTTGGAAATGCTGCTTGGCTTCTTTTTTCTGTTAATACTATCTGATAGCAGAAACCCCAATTTAGCTTTTGCTGCCGTTACCAAAGAAATATATGTAGTAATGCTCAGTATTCTTTTGTTTTCGGACAGGAGAAATCTTGTTAACTTTAACGGTTTCTTTTATCGGTTCATACCCTTTTTTGTAATCGCTTTCATTTGCATTTTCAATGCGCCTGGAGAAAACTATATCAATGCATTTGAAAAGACGCTTTCATATACCTTGTTATTAATTGTTGTGCCTAATTATTTTCAACGGGCATATACCGATAAGGGTAAAGAAGTGTATAGAGCATTGATTTTGCTATCTACTGCTATCCTATCTATTGGTTTCATTTTAAAGTTTATAAGCCCACATTTAGTATCAAGAGAAGGGCGCTTTGAAGGGTTGCTTGGCAATCCTAATGGGTTAGGTGTATTTGCGCTACTTTTCTTTCTGTTCTTTACCATAACTCTTGATCTTTACACAGATTTGTTTACCAGACGTGAAAAAACATTTATTTATATAGTTGCACTTCTTTCACTTGTCCTATCCGGGTCACGGGGGAGCCTTTTTGGGGTTATCATTTATCTATTTTTCTCTTTCTTTTATAGAAGGTCTTTTTTCCTCGGAGCATTTATCACGGTTTTAGTAGTTGCTAGTTATAGTTACATCTCGGCCAATTTAGTTGATGCCATTCACTTTTTAGGATTGGAACAATACTTCAGGATCAATACTTTAGAAGAAGCTTCCGGGAGATTTGTGGCATGGAAATTTACATGGGATCATATACAAGAAAGTTTTTGGTTTGGTCGCGGATTTGAATATACGACTTATCTTTTCAGTGTACCCGAGAATGTTACTTATCTTCAGTCCCTAGGACATATAGGGAATATTCATAATTCATATCTAACACTTTGGCTTGATACGGGCCTAGTAGGGCTATCTACATATTGCGTTGCTTTTTTAAGTTACTTTATGAAGGCTTCGAAAAAAAACAGACTGGCTATGCCACTCATGTTTGCCATTATATTCTCTACTTTTTTCGAATCATGGTTAACTGCTTCGCTAAATCCTTTTACTATTCAAGTAATTATTATATTATCAATACTTACAAGTGATGTCATTTTCCCCGCAAAAGCCAAGGCTGGTATTTCTTTACAGTGAGCTAGCTGATTATTTTCTGGCCTGCATCAGAAAACTCACAACGCTGTACGATATTGAAGTACATATAATTCATTGGCCCGTTAATAAAGAAGCCCCCTTTGCATTTAATTTTCCGGATGGAGTAACTTTCTATAACAGAAACCAATTTAATGCCGGAACATTAAAAGAAAAATTGAAAAGTATTGAGCCTGATTTTATTTATTGCAGTGGTTGGATGGATAAAGAATATTTATCGGCTGTGCATGGATATAAAGACAAGATACCGGTTGTTATTGGTTTAGACACAAAATGGCAAGGAACCTTAAGGCAACACTTTGCATGCTTATTAAGTAGTTTTACGTTACAGCAGGTATTTTCGCATTGCTGGGTACCTGGTCAAAAGCAAAAACAGTATGCCTTGAAATTGGGATTCAGTTCCGACAAAATACTTACCGGTTATTATTCAGCTGATGTTGAGTATTTTAAGGAACTGAAAGAACAAATAAGTTTCAAAAAAGAGAAAGACTATCCACATAGGTTTATATATATGGGAAGGTATTACGGCTTCAAAGGTATACAGGATTTGTGGGACGCGTTTATTCAATGGCAAGCTGTTAAAGAAAATGACTGGGAATTATGGTGCCTTGGGGTTGGCGATATTGAACCTGTGAAACACCCTAAAATAAAACATTTTGGGTTTATTCAACCCAAAGACATTGCACCATTCTTAATGGAAACAAGTGTTTTTGTTATTCCAAGCCGGGTTGAGCCATGGGGCGTGGTATTACATGAATTTGCCGCCGCAGGCTTTCCCTTAATAAGTTCCGATGCTGTTGGTTCAGCCGAAGCATTTATAACCGATGGAGAGAATGGCTATATTTACCCATCAGGTAACATTAAAAAATTACAGGAAAGTATTGACAGAATGGCAGCCTTGCCAGATAAAGAACAGAGAGAAATGGGCAAAAAAAGCGCGGAGCTGGCAGATAAAATAACTCCGGAAGTATGGGCAAATTTATTAATGACATTATTGAAAACACAAACCTCGTAATACATGCTGGATAAACATTCACATATCGGTATAATTGGTGCGGGAACTATGGGTAGTGGCATAGCGCAATTGGCTGCTTCTTTCGGACACAAAGTAGTGCTTTTTGATGCAAATGCAGTTGTGCTGCAACAAGCAACTGAAAGATTAACTAAATCGCTTGAGGCCCTAGTGCAAAAAGGCAAAATTACTGATGAGGCAGCAAAAAAAACTATAGCTAATATTTCCAACGCTTCTTCTTTTCAAGACTTTGCCAAATGCAATTTAGTTATTGAAGCAGTTATTGAAGAATTGGGAGTAAAACAAGAAATATTCAGAAAGCTTGAACAAATAGTATCCTCAGATTGTATATTAGCTACAAATACTTCTTCATTATCAGTTACTTCAATTGCTGCCGCATGTAATAATGCCGGAAGAGTGATAGGTATACATTTTTTTAACCCAGCACCAGTAATGCCTCTGGTTGAAATAATTCCTAGTATTGCAACCGAACAAAAAACAGCAGACACATCGCGTTCACTTATAGATTCATGGAAAAAAGTTACTGTACTGGCTAAGGATACTCCCGGCTTTATTGTAAACAGGGTTGCAAGATCATTTTATGGCGAGGCTATAAAGATTTACGAAGAAGGAATCGCTGACTTTGCCACCATTGATTGGGCTATGAAAGAAATAGGCGGTTTTAAAATGGGACCATTTGAATTGATGGATTTTATTGGTAATGACATCAACTTTAAAGTAACTGAAACAGTTTGGACCCAAATGTTTTTTGATAACCGATACAAACCATCACTTACACAGAAGCGATTATACGAAGCGGGTTTTTGGGGAAGAAAAAAAAAACGGGGATATTATAATTACGCTGAAGGAGCAGTAATACCCGAACCGAAAAAAGACGCAACAATTGGCAATGAAATATTTTTGCGGATAATATCAATGCTTATTAATGAGGCCTATGATGCATTGTACCTTCATATAGCCTCAAAAGAAGATTTAGAACTGGCAATGACAAAAGGCGTAAACTACCCTAAAGGACTTATACAATGGGGGCATGAAATAGGCTTACAAAAAATACTAAATACATTATTGCAGCTACATTCTTTGTATCTTGAGGATAGATACAGGCCAAGCGTATTGATAACATTGCAGGCTAAATAAATGAGTGAAGAAAAGCCTATAACCTATTTTGAGAATTTAGATTGTTTAAGGGCCATTGCTGCATTAATGGTTATTTTCACACACATTGGCAGCTGGCTTAAATTTCCTGATACTCCTTTTTATTCGAAACTTGAACAATGTCTTACACTTAATGATTACGGTGGTCGCTTCGGTGTTTACCTGTTCTTTGTGATAAGTGGCTTCCTTATCACTTATTTGATGCTTTTAGAGCGAGGAGCTACGAACACTTTCAACGTTAAAAACTTTTATATAAGAAGAGTATTGAGGATCTGGCCCCTCTATTTTATGGTACTACTAGTTGGATTCGCAATTTATCCGTTCCTTATTAACAAGTGCTTGCATCAAAGTTATGTAGAAAAAGCAAGCTTATTGATGTACTCTATCTTTCTCACCAACTATGACAATATTCGTTATATCACCCCCAACGGCATTCTGGGTGTTCAATGGAGTGTAGCGGTCGAGGAGCAATTCTATTTGATTTGGCCTATAATCTTTATCTTCTTTGGTAAAAAAAAATTTCCATTAACACTAATTGCAATTACAATTTTTTCTGAAATATTTTACATGATGCATTTGAACCAATTCAGAAGACAGTTTTTTGATACATTAGGTATCATGCGTTACCTTTCCTTCGGTGCCTTGTTGGCCTGGGCGTGCTATACCAAACCTGATGCAATAAAATCCTTTTTTGACAAGATCCATCCAGTTCTTATGGCCGCCATTTACCTGGCTGCAGCAATATCTCCATTTGTTATTAAACTACTTGCCGGAGATAGTGGCGCTAACAACTTTCTGAATAGTATCATACCCATGATTTTCTTTGGATTCATTATTGTAGAACAAAATTATTCAAGACGGTCTTTTTATAAATTCGGAAAAATAAAAACACTCAACTGGCTTGGCAAGATAAGCTATGGCCTTTATTTAACTCATATGATAGCAATTTACATTGTTAATTTCTTATTTTCCGGAGCATATCTTTATAAATATATGGCGTTCCAAATAGTATTGGTACTTGTATTTACGATTATAATAAGTTACATCAGCTATACATATGTCGAAAAATATTTCCTTACATTAAAAGATAAATTCAAATACATTAAATAATACCATTAAGTAAAATGAGGTAATTTTGAGAATAGGAACTTCAACCAGATAATTGAATACATGGAAATAAAAACAAAAACTATAGCATCTGCTGAAGAGCAAAGTAAACGTGAAGCGTTTATTCAACTATTTAATGAAAACCCCATACCTGATAATGAAAAGCTAGCTAACATTGCACTTTTCGTCAAAAGGCAAGACCTATCTAAACAGCTTTTTTTTAATGAACTGTACCAGAGGATTGTTGATGTACATGGTGTAATTATGGAGTTTGGTGTGCGCTGGGGCCAAAACCTCGTAACGCTTAATAACCTGAGGGGTATTTACGAACCATATAATCATAGCAGGAAAATTATTGGATTTGATACTTTTGGCGGGTTCCCTTCTGTTGATAGTAAAGATGGGAATCATGATATTATTAAAAAAGGGGCTTTTTCTGTTACAAATGAATATGAAAAACGGTTAGAAAAAATCTTAAGTTACCATGAGAGTGAGTGCCCGCTAAGCCATATTAAAAAAAATTTTCTTGTAAAAGGTGATGCTGTGGTTAAGTTGCAGGAGTATTTAAAAGAGCATCCTGAAACAATTATTGCATTTGCATATTTTGACTTTGATATTTATGAGCCGACAAAGAAATGCCTTGAACTTATAAAACCCCATCTTACTAAAGGTTCCATACTTGGGTTTGATGAGTTAAATGATCCGCAATTCCCAGGTGAAACTATTGCAGTGCAGGAGGTATTAGGCTTATTTAACATAGGTATACGGCGGAACAGGTTTTCCGGCATACAATCATATGCAGTTATTGAGTAGAGATCTGTTTAACACATAATAAAAGGATGAAATTTTTCAATAAATACATTGGGGTAGTTTCCGCTATAATGGTTCTTGTGCTCATTGTTTTATTTCATCATGAAATTATATGGGATGAACAATGGTATGTTGACCTAGTTGGGTTACTTGAAGCAAAAGGGTTTACCATTAAATTTATACTGTTAGACCCTGCTGCACCAATGCATGCGGTACTGCATTATTTTCTTTCTCCTATTACGCATCTGCAATCCCCACAAATAAGGCTTGCTAACCTGGCACTGTGTGTTGGCATTTGTTTCTTCCTCTATTTAATACTGAAAATGGAGAAGCTCACAAGCGATAACTTATTATCATATTCGTTTTCAATTTTCATTTTACCTGGTTTTTTTGTTCTTGCTTTTTTTGCAATTACCGAAGCACCTTGTTTATTATGGTACTCTATTTCATTATTCTTCCTTATGAAGTATATAACCTCCGAAAAACAAAACCTACTGCACATTATTTTATCAGGTCTTTTTCTTGGCTTAGCTGTTCTAACAAGGCAACTTTTCCTAGTGTGTATTGGCCCTGTTTTAGTTATGATGTTATACAAACAATTTAAAAACCGTTTATTGGCTATTATTTTGTTTGTAACTGCTACTGTTTTAGTAGTTGGTCCTATTTTTTACTTATGGAAAGGTATTGTGCCTCCCGCTTCACTTTTCAGGGCAAGCGCAGCTGCAGCAACGGAGAAATTTTCCATAAAACATGTGTTTTTATCATTTGGATACTCATTTTTCTATGTACTTGTAATTATGCCGGCTTACTTTTTAAATTTCATAAAAAACAACTGGAAGATTATAACAGGCATAGCAGTTATAGGTTTTATAGCATCCACATTTATTAGAGATGACAGTTTTGTACCTATGTCCGGTCTTCTGCCTCATGTGTTCTCACCTACTGTAGTAGAAATCATATCGTTTTCCTTTTTTAAAATAGTAGGAATTACAAGCCTTATTTTGCTTTACTTTCTGCTTTCAGAGCTTTTCCGGAACAGGCACGATTTTAAGCAAGTATTTTTGATACTTAGTATGCTGAGCATTCTTGTTACCCCAGCCATAATATTAGATCAATTCAGCTCAAGGTACTCAATGCAGATAGCTCCCTTACTGGTATTATTTGCATATACCCGAATTAAACCCATTAAGCCTGTATTGCAATTTGGAATTAATTGGATTGCAATAGCCATCAATATAATATCTGTTATTACCTTTTTTATATACTGACATAAGCTTCAGTAACAAACAGGTAGCTCTTATACCTTAATATTATTTGATATAGCCGCAAGGTTAGCCATTTTATAGAGCAGCCTTGCACCTACATTAGCATCCCATTCATCTTTACCCGGGGCTACTTCATTTATATCAAAAGCAACAATTTGCCTGCCCGATTCTACAACCATTTCTATTAAGTGAATAGCCTCCCAAAACTCCAGCCCGCCAGGTACAGGTGTACCTGTGTTTGGGCAAAGTTTCGGATCAAGCCCATCAATATCAAAACTTATGTATACCTGCTTAGGCAAGGTAGAAATAATACCCTGACATATTTCATACCATGAAGCACCATGAAACATTTTCTCTTTCATTACTTTGTCAGAGAACAGCTTTACACGGCCTTTCGAGTTTTGAATAATCTCGTTCTCCCCTTCCGAATAATCACGTATCCCCACTTGTATCAACCGTTCCATGTTCTTTATTTTAAGCGCATTGAACATAATGGAGGCATGAGAATACGTAAAACCCTCGTATGCATTACGCAGGTCACAATGCGCATCTATGTGTAAAATGCCAAACGATTTACATTGCTCCGATACTGCTTGCATAAGGCCAAGTGGTGTACTATGGTCACCACCAATAAGCGCAACTATTTTTTTCTTCTTTAAATGGGACAATGATTTTTCTTTTACCCATTGCATCAATTCATGACACTCTTTATTTATTTCGTTCAAGGTTTGCTTCATTTTCTTACTATCACCTTTTCCGGTGGTAAAAAAATTGATGTATGCCTCAGCTTTCGGACGAAGGCTCTTAGTCTTCTTAATTAACTTACCCGGCATATCTTCCATGGCTATGCCTACTTTCCATGCATTAGGCACCTTCTCGTCAAACAAATCAACCTGGAAAGAAGCATTAAAAATAGCTTCAGGCCCTTTAGCAGCACCGCTTTGGTATGATACTGTTACATCCCAGGGAACAGGCAGCGCTACTACTTTAGCATTTTCAACTGTATATGGCAGGCCGAATAAAGTATTTGATGACGCAGGGCCATCAAGGTCAAAGTTTTCAATATTTTTTTTAGCCATGGAGGTAAATTTGTGATTCCCAAAAATAAAAAAAGTCCCTCCGTTAAGAAGGACTTTTTTATAAAACAAAGTGTAAATTATTTCACTTTAGCTGCAAGTTCAGCACCAGCTTTGAATTTAACAACTTTCTTAGCGGCAATCTTGATTGCTTTGCCGGTTTGTGGATTCCTACCATTGCGAGCAGCGCGCTTTACAACAGCAAAAGAACCAAAACCTACTAGGGTGATCCTGTCGCCTTTCTTCAACGCTTTGGTTGTAGCGTCAATAATTCCGCTAACAGCTCTTTGTGCATCAGCCTTGGTAATTTTCGCTTCTCCTGCAATTGCATCAATTAATTCTGCCTTGTTCATAGTTTGTAAGGTTTATTGGTTATTACTGGCGCAAATATATTATGGAGGTCAATAGAAGTGCAGGTTACAGGGCTGAAACACCCTGAATTGTTGATAAGTAGGGGTGTTTGTTAATAACTATGCTCAAAACGGCTGTTTTTATTGCCTTGTGTGATCCAATCAGGTCAATTAAACTGCCTTCCAGTTTAATTCATGTATCGGGAAACCTCTTAAAAAATCAATAGCTCTCATTCTTTTACGGCCTTCAGCTTGTAATTCAATAATTTCCAGCGCGCCATCTTCACAACCTATCAATAGCTGGTTTATGTCACTTACCAATAGCTGACCTGCTGGCAGTACTAAGTCAATATGTTTCGCCGTTTTAAATATTTTCAGGGTCAACTTCTCCCCCTCTTCATTTATTAATTCCGTGTAAGCCCCGGGATATGGGCTTAATCCCCTGATGAAATTATATACATTATCTGTACTTCCGCCCCAATCTATTTTACAATCCTCCCTGAAAATTTTTGGCGCCGGTTTCAATTCCTCGGAAACAACTTGCTTTTGCGTCTGCAATGCATCACTCGCATCGGCAATACAATCAAGTGTTTTCACAACAAGCTCAGCACCAAGGGTCATAAGCTTATCATGCACACTGCCGGCATCATCATTTTCTTCAATGGCTATTTTTTCCTGTATTAAAATATCGCCGGTATCTATTTTATGTGTAATGAAAAAAGTTGTAATTCCTGTTTCCTTTTCGCCATTTATAACCGCCCAGTTTATAGGCGCCGCACCACGGTATTGAGGCAAAAGAGAAGCATGAAGGTTTATTGTTCCCAGTTTTGGCAATGCCCAAACTATTTCAGGTAACATACGGAATGCTACCACTACCTGAAGATCAGGCTTGAGTTCTTTAAGTGCAGAAATAAACTCTTCACTTTTTAATTTCTCCGGTTGTAAAACGGGCAGGTTATTCTTCACAGCAAATTCTTTTACTGCTGAAGCCTGAAGCTTTAACCCCCTATTGGCCGGTTTATCAGGTACAGTTACAATCCCTACTACCTTGTGCCTGCTTTTTAAAAGTGCATCTAACGTTGCCACCGCAAATTCCGGTGTACCCATAAATACTATTCTAAGGCTCTTATTCATTTTTTATATTCTTACTGATTTCGTAATGTAGGTTCCCATATACTTGATCTTACTCCGCCTAGTGCTTTAAGCATACCAATAAATAAAGCCAGGTTGGTGAAAAAGAAATGGCTAAGAAGACGTAATGGGCGTATATGAACACCAATATTTTTCAATAAGAAATCAAGCGGCACAAGCGCCAGGAAAAAGCTTTCAATAAAAAAAGCTGAATGGTATAGAACATTGTAATTGAAAAGCAGAAAACTGCTTATATAGATCAATATGAAAAAAATTGGGCCCTTCCACCGCAAAACCTTGTGAGAGAAAAAACAAAAACTTACAGCATTGAATCGAAATAAAAGGTGCTTGAAGGCAAAAAGGTTCTGAAAACTACCTGTAGCAATGCGTATCTTTCTTCTGAACTCTTCCATTAATTCATTCGAAACGTCTTCATAAACCAGCGCTTTTACCTCAGTTATTGCTTTGCCGCCTTTTTCGAGCACTTTCATGTTAATATAAAAATCATCTACCAGGAAATTCTCAGGAACAGGACTAAAATATTCTTTCCGCAAAGCATAGCACCCTCCGAAAGGCCCCATCATTGTTCCCCATAATTTGCCTTCGTTATATTTGGTTGAAACCTCACCCTTTATATAAAAGTTCTCCTGGTAAGATATACCTTCCTTTTTAAGCCCCTTGTGCAACATATTGGTATCAACTAAAGAAATAGCATGGTTCTTAAAGTGTTTTATTAACTGAACTAAGGTGTCTTTATCGAACATAACATTCGCATCTGTTATAACAAGAATGGGGTTAATTGCTAATGAAGTAAGCTTATTTATTATGCGAACCTTACCCGTTCTTTCAGTGAAAACGGTAAGTTTTAAGTTTGGGTATTTCTTCGATATGGTACTAACGATTTCATCTGTTCCATCGGTGCTGCAATCAGACCCAATAATTATTTCAAGTTTTTCTATAGGGTAGTTCCCTTTAAAAATACTTTCAAGCTTCTCCGCTATCACAGCCTCTTCATTATGCGCTGCTATAAGTATTGAAATAGTAGGCATAGAAACAGTATCATATATTTCTGCATTTATGGCTTTACCGGCAGCAAGCGCTTTTAAAAGCAAGGGGTAAACTATATAGGGGAAAAGTATAGCAATTAGAGATATCCAGAATAAATATTGATAAAATACAATCATTACTATCAGTTGGTAACTTGCTCGTTTATTCTTTTCTTGTAGAAATCCGTAAGGGCTTCAATTATACTTTGTATATTATAATGCCTTTGGGCGAAATTACGCCCATTAGCAGCTAATTGTTTTAAAAAGTCAGGGTTTTCAATGCAATATACTATAGTTTTATAAAATTCATCAGGCCTATTTGCAACCATTACATCTTTACCATATTCGCATTCTATTCCATCAATGCCAACAGCGGTAGTAATAATTGGCTTGCCCATGGCCATACCCTCTATAATTTTAATTCGCACCCCACTACCTGCGAGTAAAGGGATTATCATTACCGAATACTTCTTTATAAAATCAAGGGCATTTTCAACCTCGCCATGAAAAACAACATTGGGATAATTACTTTCTTTCATGCCAGGCGGCATATTGCGGCCCGCAATATGCAATTTAACTTCCGGCAGACTGCTGTTTACTTTAGGCCAAACTTCTTTCAAAAACCAGTCAAGCCCTTGAATATTGGGTTGCCAATCGAGCGCACCTAAATAGAATAATGTATTTGGCCCTGCCGCCTGCGCCGGAATATATTTTGAAATATCAACACCAAATGGAATATGAGCAAGCGGAACTTTACATCCAATTAATCGTAATTGCTGCATATCCTTAGCTGTAAATGTAATTACACCGTCGCACAGGTTTATTGCATTGGCTTCGTACTTTTTCAGTTGCCTGGCTAACATACTCAGGTATATTTTTTTTAGTGGATTCTTCTCCTCATTTGCAAGACCCTCCCATATTTTGTACTCTACATTGTGTGCCCTCATAATGATACGAGCGGAGGTGAATTGCCTAATTAAAGGAATATATGAACTAAGGTATAGCCCTTCAAGTTCAACAATATCGAATTCCTCTTTTTGAAGTATGCTTTGAAGTTTTTGCGCATATTGCTTCGATTCAAAACGTGCAGCATTATATGATTCACCTTTCATTAATGCAACAAAAGCCGAAAATGCATTTACAGTATTATCAATATCTACCGTTTCTAAGCCGGTGCTTTTCTTAAACTCCTCAGGGATACTGCTTTCATTAACATAGTGCTTAACCGTATTCATGGCCAGCATTTTTATTGAATGCCCCGCCTGAATCAAACCACGGGTAAAAGTGCTTATAGCAATTGCTCCCCCGTCTTTTTCAGGGTAAGGCACTTTATTGCATAGCTGGAGGATTTTCACGAAGCCAAAAATATAAATTCCCTTGAAAGGATTACCTGTCATTTAGATAGAAAAGCAGAGATAATAACACCTGTTAGTAAGTTTAAAACAAGGTATAATGAACTATTCCATAATTTTGAAATGCCGGAAAACAACTTCAATACAGCCTGTGAAACAATATCACGACCTACTTCAACATATATTAGATAAAGGAGCCCAAAAGAATGACCGCACCGGTACAGGAACACTCAGTGTTTTTGGATATCAGATGCGGTTTGACCTTGCCGAAGGGTTTCCATTACTTACCACTAAAAAACTCCATTTACGTTCCATTATATACGAATTATTATGGTTTTTGAAAGGAGAAACCAATATAAAATACCTGAAAGAAAATGGTGTATCAATATGGGATGAATGGGCCGATGCAGAAGGTAATTTAGGCCCTGTTTATGGTTACCAATGGCGCAGTTGGCCAACCAGTGATGGCAGACATATTGATCAGATAACAAACGTAATTAACCAGATAAAAAAGAACCCTGATTCTCGCCGACTTATTGTAAGCGCATGGAACGTAGGAGAAATTGATAAAATGAAATTACCTCCTTGCCACATGTTTTTCCAGTTTTATGTGTGTGATGGTAAATTATCCTGCTTGTTATATCAACGCAGTGCTGACGTTTTCCTGGGTGTGCCGTTTAATATTGCATCGTATGCATTATTAACCCTAATGGTTGCACAGGCCTGCGACTTAAAACCCGGCGAATTTGTGCATACCCTTGGCGATACACACTTATACCTTAACCACCTTGACCAGGCTCGTTTACAGCTTACCCGCGAAACCCGCAAGCTGCCACAAATGAAGATAAATCCTGAAGTAAAAGATATTTTCTCTTTCCAGTTCTCTGATTTTACGCTCGAAGGGTACGACCCACATCCTCATATAAAAGCCCCTGTGGCAATATAATATGATAATATCCCTTGTTGCAGCCGCATCTGACAATAACGTTATAGGTAAAAATAATGCCCTGCCGTGGCGCATGCCGGCCGACATGAAGTTCTTTAAGAACCTGACGATGGGGCATACCGTGGTAATGGGCAGAAAAACCTATGAATCGATGGGTAAACCCTTACCTGGCAGAAAAAATATAATTATTACCCGAAATAAGGATTTCAGGGCTGAAGGGTGCACCGTTGTGGCATCTTTTGGTGAAATAATGGAGTTATGTAAAGAAGAAGGTGAAATATTTATAGTAGGGGGATCAGAAATTTATCGTCTAATACTAAATAAAGCAGACAAGATTTATTTAACCCGCATACATCGTATTTTCGATGGAGACGCATATTTTATAGATATACATGATAATGAATGGGAGGAAACCAAGAAAACTGACTGCCCGGCTGATGAAAAAAACCCCTACCCGTATGCGTTTATAGAATACTCACGTAGAAAAAAATAGTACAACATATCGTCCTTTTTCGTACCTTTGTAGCGCAATAAACAAACCCCAATAGTGTTATGACAAAAGCAGAAATAGTAAAAGAGATATCAAGAAAAACTGGTATCGAAAGAACTGTGGTAGAAGCTACAGTTGAAGCCTTTATGAATTCAGTAAAGGAACATATTTCAAATAAAGAAACTGTTTCTTTAAGAGGATTCGGAAATTTTATCATTAAAAAACGTGCAGCTAAAATAGCCCGTAACATCTCAAAAAATACGGCTATTCAACTTCCTGCTCACTTCATTCCTGCTTTCAAACCTTCCAAGAAGTTTTCAGAAAGAGTTAAGAAGTCTGTTAAGTAAAGTATTTGATGGCAACACTTTCTTCGAAGCATTGGGTTGCCATTTCAGGAAGTATAATTCTTTTTGCGTCGCTTTTTTTTATTAATAGAAAAGCACCGGCTGTCAGCAATATGGGTCCGGTAGCAAGCGGAGATGTTACTGCAGGAGATTTCAATCATGTATTAGAAGAGGCCGAAAAGCAAGTGCCTGCCGAAAAGCAAGCAGCCATTGGTAAATTAAATGCTGCATTGGCTACTTCTACTGCTGATGAAAAGCTGGGTATACTTAAGTCTATTATAGATTTATATGATAGCGTTGGGGCAGTAATACCAGGCACATATTATATAGAAAAACTTGCAGCACAACGAAACTCAGCCGATTTGTGGTACAAAGCAGCCGACAGGTATTATAGTGCCTCAGAAATTGGCGACCAGCAGGCAAGGGCTATACTTATTCAAAAAGCTTCGGAATGCTATAAAAGCTCTTTTGCCATAGATTCTACTAACCTCGATACTAAAGTAGGGATAGGTAAATGTATGGTTGAAGGATCACCCAGCCCCATGCAGGGAATTGCCATTATTGAGGGGGTTCTTAAAAAAGATTCAAATAATATTAACGGCCAGCTTGCTTTAGGTGAATTGTCGGTACAATCGGGTCAGCTACCTAAGGCTATTTACAGGTTTAACAGGGTTTTGGCAATAAATCCATCGTTTAGCGATGCTTATCTTTATTTAGCCGATGTGTATGAAAAAACAGGAAATAAACACGAGGCTGTCAACTGTTTGGAAAAATATAGTACTTTTGTGACCGATAAAAAAATAAGGGGAGAGGTTACGAACGAAATTAAGCGATTACAGAACGATACTTTAACGAATCAATAACAATAATTTAATACGCTACTATTATGCCTTGCGGAAAAAAAAGGAAACGCCATAAAATGGCAACCCACAAAAGAAAAAAACGCCTTCGTAAGAACAGGCATAAGAAACGCCTCAGGTAGTATTTCCATCTTTTAGATACATAAAGAAGGCCGGATTAATTTCCGGCTTCTTTAGTATTAATGGATACACCTGTACCTTCTCATTACTATGTATAACGGTCTCAAATACGCGTATACTTCACTGTATTTACTCTTTAATATCTGTTTACAGGGTGTTAATAGGTTATTAATGCCGGTATTAACCCTTTTCGGATATAACAAAATCTTTATGGAAGAAGCAGAGCCCTGCTTTTCCATCCGCCCTGAACCACTTCTGTTACAAGTGCAAGCTGCCTGCGCAAAACCACACAACCATGGCAGAACACGTAAAAAAATTACAATTTTAACAAACTCAATTTATGAGCAACGAACTAATAATAAACTCTACGCCCAGTGGCGTGGTGACTGCCGTCTTGCACGACAAGAAGCTGGTGGAAATGGTACGGGAACGTACCGACGCACAGTTTTCGGTAGGAGACATATATCTTGGTAAGGTTAGTAAAATAGCCAGTAGTCTTAATGCCGCATTTATAAATGTAGGTTACGAAAAAGACGCTTTTTTACACTATTTTGACCTTGGCCCTCAGTTCAATTCACTAAACAGCTATTCGCAAGGTGTTACATCAGGGAAGATAAAGCATTCTCCACTAATGTACTTTAAAATGCTACCTGATATTCCTAAAAGCGGGAAAATATCGAGCATACTTAATGGCGGACAGAACGTACTGGTGCAAATAGCTAAGGAACCCATATCAACCAAAGGGCCACGTATTACATCGCATATAACCCTTGCCGGCAGGTTTTTAGTACTTATTCCTTTTGCTGAAAAGATAGCCGTATCGCAAAAAATACGCTCGCAGGAAGAAAGAGAGCGCCTTAAGAAGTTAATGGACAGCATTAAGCCAAAAGGCTTCGGACTCATTGTTCGTACCGTGGCTGAAGAAAAGAGTGTGGCAGAACTCGATGCTGATTTGAATAACCTGGTTGCAAAATGGCAGGAATGCTATAAAAACCTTGCAACAAACCCTAAGCCACCTGCAAAATTGCTGGGTGAAATAGGCCGTACCTCGGTTACTATACGTGACCTTGTAAACGCATCATTTAGCAGTATAATGGTTAATGATGTTGAACTATTTGATGAAATAAAGAAATATATGCACACAATTGCACCAGAGAAAGAGGATATAGTAAAACTCTATAAAGGATCTACACCAATATTTGACCAACTTGGGGTTGAAAAACAAATTAAGGCGGCTTTCGGCAGGGTTGTAAATATGTCGAGCGGGGCCTACCTTATTGTTGAACATACTGAAGCACTACACGTAATTGACGTGAACAGTGGTACCAAAATAAAATCGAAGAACGACCAGGAGACCAATGCCCTTGAGGTGAACATGGAGGCAGCTGAAGAAGTAGCCCGCCAGTTACGCCTGCGCGACTTAGGTGGTATTATAGTTGTCGATTTTATTGATATGTATAATGCCGAGAACCGTAAAAAGCTTTATGCACATTTAAAAGACCTTATGAAAACGGATAGGGCCAAGCACCATATCCTGCCTCCAAGTAAGTTCGGGCTCATTCAAATTACCCGTGAAAGGGTAAGACCACAAACGGTTATTAATACAATGGAAAAATGCCCTACCTGCGGAGGTACCGGCGAGGTTGAACCACCATTGTTGCTTACCGATAAAATTGAAAACACATTACGTTACATACTTACCCAGCAGAATGAAAAAGGTGTTACCCTTTTGGTTCACCCTTTCATATACGCTTATCTTACCAAGGGCTTCCCTTCAATAAACATGAAATGGAAACTTAAGTACAAGCGTGGCATTAAAGTTCAAGAACTTGATTCATTACAGTTCCTTGAATACAAGGTAATGGGCAAATCGGGTGAGGAAATAAAACTTAGCTGATCAGGCAGTAATTTCTGTTTTTTTGTTCTCAGTTCGGTAAATGATAAATAACAGCACTACTACTATTACTGTGCTTATCATTACATAACCTATTTGCGATTTATCGCTGCCTAATTCGTCAATTTTTTGTGGAATGATTTTTCTGTCTTCTAAAAAAGAGAAAAGTACTGCTGAACCATTATTTATAAAGTGTACAAACATAGGTACCCAAATTGACTTGGTCCATACAAAAAGGTATCCAAGGTACATACCCATTAACATTCTAGGAAAAAAGCCAAGGAACTCAACATGCACGGCACTGAAAATTATGCCAGTCATCAAAATGCCGACATGAACATTATCAGTCAAACCTATCAATATCTTCTGCATTGCAGAACGAAAGAAAAGCTCTTCTCCTACTGCTGCCAATATACCTATCATACAAATATTCAGTATAAGGGTGGCAACACTTTGCCCTTTAAGAAAGGCCTCTTGTTCTTTATCTGCAGACTCCTGAAAGTGAATTATGAAATCAGGGAAAGGAATCCTTCCATTTAACATTGTTATGTAATTTACTAGAGGGCCGGCGCAAAGCATCAATATTCCTCCCAAAATGAGAGTAACTACTTTGGGTTTTTCTTTTAAGCCCAATTCCTCCGCCTTGTTTTCAGAAGTAATCATCGAATAGATAATAACTGGAAGAATAAACGCAAAAACAGCACCAATGATCTGTCCAACCTGAACGGCTAAAAGTACTTTTGGATCAGTAAGGTCCATCGTTTGCATTTGAAAGACACTTAATCCACCTATCCATGATAAGCATAGGATACCTATAATATTGGCAAACACATAAAAAAGAATAAAGAGACCCATTAGAATCAAAAATTTACTCCCGGGAGTATAATTCTTTCGAAACGATGGCGAAGGCATTGATGGCTCTGTATTCATGCTTTTACAATATATTTGCAAAGGTAATAATTCAAACAGATGGTCAAAATCGGTAATATAGAGCTAGGGGATTTCCCACTTTTGCTTGCACCTATGGAAGATGTGAGTGACCCTCCGTTCCGTCATGTATGCAAGGAACAGGGAGCCGATATGCTTTATACTGAGTTCATTTCATCGGAAGGGTTGATACGCGATGCAGCCAAAAGCATTAAAAAGCTCGATATATTTGAACACGAAAGGCCTATAGGTATTCAGTTATTTGGCAGCAGCATTGAATCGATGCGTGAAGCGGCTATAGTAGCGGAAAAAGCTAACCCGAACCTGATAGATATTAACTATGGCTGCCCGGTAAAGCAGGTTGCATGTAAGGGTGCAGGTGCCGCATTATTACAAGATATTCCTAAAATGGTAAAAATGACGGCTGAAATAGTAAAAGCAGTTTCGCTGCCAGTTACTGTTAAAACTCGCCTTGGCTGGGATGATAGCACTAAGAATATAATGGAAGTAGCCGAAAGGTTGCAGGATATAGGCATTCAGGCATTAACCATTCATGGCCGTACGCGCAAACAAATGTACAAAGGGCCTGCTGACTGGACTTTGATTGGCGAAACAAAGAACAACCCGCGTATTAAGATACCTATATTCGGCAATGGTGACGTTACATCACCTATGGTGGCTCAGCAAATGAGAGAACGCTATGGAGTAAATGGTGTTATGATCGGCCGTGCAAGTATTGGATACCCATGGATATTCAGAGAAATAAAGCACTACTTTAAAACAGGAGAAATACTGGCCCCTCCTACTCTTGAAGAACGAATAACCGTTTGTCGCACCCACTTGGTAAAGTCAGTTGAGTGGAAGGGAGAAAAACTGGGTATTTTAGAAATGCGCAAACATTACTCCAGCTATTTTAAGGGCATGGATAACTTCAAAGACTTCAGAATGAAACTTGTTACCAGCGATTCATACATTGAACTCCTTGAAACATTGGAGAACATTGGAAGAGTATACGCTGAAGTAGCCTGATTCAATTAAGAATTACGAATTAAGAATTACGAATCTATAAAACGACAGATTGTTTCCACTTGACTCAATCTTAATCTCAGTCTAAACCTCAACTTATGATTCAAGCAATTTCAACCTTAGGCCATACCGACTTTGAAATGAAAATTCAAATTGGTAAACACACCTTAATTGGTGATGAGCCGGTATCAAACGGAGGGCAAGATAAAGGTCCTGCCCCTCAGGAATATTTATGTGCTGCATTAGCAACTTGTACAACAGCAACATTAAAAATGTACATGAACCATAAGAAAATGGCTCCTACTGCAATAAAAGTTGAAGTAGAACTGGTAAATACAGAAGATAAAAAGAACGTTTTTAAACGCAGGCTGCATATCGAAGGTCCATTTGATGAAGCCCAACGTGAACGGTTCGTACAAATAGCAGATGCTTGTCCCGTACATAAAATACTGGCACAAGCTAATACAATAGAAACAATACTGGTTTAATATTACTCCCTTAGATCTTCAACATCTATACCCGGATAATCTTTCGGGTTAAACGTAAATGTGTTTGCCGGCAGGTCACCATCTGTGGTAAAGGTGTCAATGGTATACTCCATAATAGTACCATCTTTCATAAATACTTTCAGCTCCACTATCTGGTTCTTCGTTTTATCAATCTTAAGCTCAATAGTGTGGTACTTTTCCTTTTCCGGATGCTTGGGGAACAGGTCGATTATTGCAATTGAAGCGCCTTTTTCAGTTGTTTCTCCCTTTAGCTGACTCTTGAAGCCTTTTTCGTAAATGGTAAAAATATTGGTTGGCGATATTGCGCCTTTATCAGCAGAGTGGTCCACAGTATTGATCTGAACTTCATTAGCATCCTTTAAATATGTCCACATGGTATTGCTGTCCGATACTACAACCTGGTTCTTTACCTCAAGCCTGTATTTACCACCTTTTACAATCAGGTTACCCTTTTGGTTATCGGTAATCTTGTTTTCCCTGCCGTACATTATTATATTAAACTCAGCCTTTATAGATTTGTATGACCGTGTTCTTTTACTTAATGATTGAAGTATAGCACCGGCCTTTGCATCAACCGTTTCTTCTTGTGCCTGCATTGCCACAATATTCAAACATAAGGCTATAGATAATAGGATCTTTTTCAATGTCATCAGTTTATAAGCCAAAAATAATAAAATATCGGGCAATGGGGTTGTTAAAGAAGGTTAATGAGGCCACATAACAGATAAAATGAACAATCTGCCCGGGTAATAATTCTTTCTATTTTTGTTTAGCCATTAATTCATCACTGCTTACCCAACATGAAATGGAATTAGAGCCAGGTGTGTTAAACACATTTTTTATTCTTTCTCTTTTAAGAAACTACAAGGGGACAGTACGAAACCTGATATTTATACTATTATTTTGGGGGCTGAGTTATTATTTTGGTTCTTACCTCTTTCAACAAGCCGATAAATATTATGACAATGCATCGGTTACTACTCCGAACATATTTTTCGGTTATTTACTATTCAGTGTTCTGTTGTTAGATTTTCTGGCATACTTTGTCAAATTTAAAACAATAAAATACCATGTTTTTAAAAACCGAGATGTTTTTCAAGCAAGAATGGGCTTACTTTCTATGGCTGAGTCATTGATGATAGGCATTTCCATTGCATGCAACCTTGTCCCATCCATCTGGATCATGAAAATAATTTTACATGCTTTACCACCTGCCGATCCTATTTATACTGTTACAGTTCTACTCGTTTTAACAAAATGGGGTACACTTGGCTATAAATGTATGTTTATGACTCCTAATTCAAAGGATGGATGGATGGAAGAACCACCGGACCCACCATCAAAAACAGTAGATCGGATTGCAGATATTACGTTAACTATTACGTCCAGCATACTTTTCACTGTCATCTGGCAACTTGGTGTTACCCGGTTTTTCACCTGGTATCATCCTTTCGATTTTCAGACTGCCGTTTACACAACAGTCATCAAATATTGCGTATCAATTTTCGCCTTAAGCATTTTTTCAATTATCCTGTATATGCCTACAAGGCTTATTTTTATTATGGAAGATTATTACGCTCTTACCGAGCAAAAATACAGGCGGACCGCCTTTTATTCCAGCGTATTGGCTGTTTTAGTTTCAGTAGTTATGGTAATAGTTCAGGTGTATTAAAAAAGCTCAGTATATACCCCGTCATTATTTTCTCCCTCGCCACTATGCACATCAAGCATACCTTTGTTTTTTTCAGGAGTCAGATCATCAATAAACTTCAGGTAATATTCGGTACCATCAATATTATAGTAGCCATCTCCTACATTTGTAAGCGATACACTGAATGTACCAATATTCAAACTAGTCCGTTTGTATGTTGTTGTTCCTGAAGCACGTAAAACAAATTGCCGGTAAAACTCCACCTTGTACTTCTTATCTTTTTGTTGGACTTTAGCTGTATCTGTTCGTATTCCGTCTTTGTGTCCAACGGACTCAATACTGAGCGGATTCATTGAAACAAACAACACAGAACATGAAATGATTATAAAGAATAATTTATTCATTGTGGTTGTTTTACATTAAATAACGTTTGCTTCTACTAAAAAGCACATTTTACTACTCCTTATCCTTTTTTGCAAAATTTACAGCAGCCATAATACTCATAAGTGAAAAGCCAATAAAGAATATAATAAGTGAAAGGCAATCTTGTGCAGATATTTTAGCAGGCCGGTATAATACATAGGCTATAAGCAAATTAAACAATGCCCAAACCACGTTTACTAATGGAGATGATAATCCCTTGCCCGGAGGTTTAGCAAATGGCGTTGGAAACTTATCACCGCAAATACCCTTCACAAAATGAGGAACAAAATTTGCCAAGAAAGCACCTGCCCAAAAACCGGCCACATAATTATACCATTCCATATTACAAGCTATATTATTTGTATCACAAACCTATAAATTTTCTGCCATTCTGGCACGAAAGATTTTTAGCAAGAAATTTCATTTACAATCATTTGGCTTTCAATAATTAGCGTAATAAACAGCTAAGTATTTTAGCAAAGCTGTTCATTGTTATTTATTGTATTTATCAATGGAAATCAGTGTTGAGGAGTAAGGGATAAGGAGCAAGCATGACAAAGCTACATAAGTTAACATTTTGTAATAACATATAAATAAAATGTTTATATTTGCAGTACTGAACACCTCCTAACCTTCCCCAACATATTAGCGAGAAAAAGCGTATATTTGATACTACAATATGGACTTTGAATTAATATCAGACTTTGAACCTACGGGTGACCAGCCACAAGCTATAGAACAGCTTACCAAAGGTGTGGTTAAAGGGGTAAAAAACCAGATTTTGCTTGGTGTTACCGGCTCGGGCAAAACATTTACAATGGCTAATGTTATTGCACAGTCAAAAAGGCCCACATTGGTATTCAGTCACAATAAAACACTGGCCGCTCAGCTATATGGAGAATTCAAGCAGTTCTTCCCCAGAAATGCGGTAGAGTATTTTGTTTCGTATTACGATTATTACCAACCCGAAGCCTATCTGCCAACTACGGATACATATATTGAAAAAGACCTTTCCATAAATGATGAAATAGAGAAACTCAGGCTTAGTACTACTTCTGCGCTTTTATCCGGCAGACGGGATATTGTTGTTGTTTCATCTGTATCGTGTATTTATGGTATTGGTAACCCAGTAGAATTTGAAAAGAATGTTATTCCCTTGCAAAAGGGGCAGAAGATAAGCCGTAATAAATTACTTAATCTATTAGTTACATCACTTTATTCACGTACCGAAGGAGATTTCTCCCGAGGTAACTTCAGGGTAAAAGGTGATACCGTTGATATATTCCTTGCCTATGCTGACTATGCATTGCGCGTACAGTTCTTTGGCAACGAAATTGAATTTATGGAGACCTTTGAAGCCTCCACCGGAAGGCGAATTGAAGGAGTTGATTCAATACGAGTGTATCCGGCAAACATATTCGTTACTTCACCTGATACGCTTAACAGATCAATAGAACAGATACAAAAAGACCTGGCTACACAAGTAGCTTATTTAGAAAGCGTAGGAAAAGCCGAGGAGGCTAACCGCCTGCAGAAGCGCGTAAACTACGACGTGGAGATGATGCGGGAACTAGGTTACTGTTCGGGTATTGAAAACTATTCACGTTACTTCGACGGTAGGTTACCGGGTGCAAGGCCTTTCTGTCTGCTTGATTATTTTCCAAAAGATTATTTACTAATAATAGACGAGAGCCACGTAACTGTTCCGCAGGTAAGAGGTATGTATGGAGGTGACCGTTCACGTAAAGAAACGTTGGTAGACTACGGCTTCCGTTTGCCGGCAGCCTTGGATAACAGGCCTTTAAAATTCGATGAATTTGAAGCCCTGGAAAACCAGACTATTTACTTAAGTGCTACGCCCGCTGAATTTGAACTGCAACGTTGTGAAGGAATTGTAGTAGAACAATTAATACGTCCAACAGGTTTATTGGATCCGATCATTGAAGTGCGCCCTACCCTGAACCAGATAGATGACCTATTGGAAGAGATACATAAGAATGTAGAGAAAGATGAAAGGGTTATTGTTACCACGCTTACAAAACGGATGGCCGAAGAACTAACCAAATACCTTTCTAAAGTGGGAATACGATGCCGCTACATACACTCAGAGGTAATAACATTGGAACGTGTTGAGATATTACGTGACCTGAGATTAGGCTTATTTGATGTTCTTATTGGTGTCAACTTACTCAGAGAAGGTATTGACCTGCCGGAGGTATCGTTATTAGCCATATTAGATGCAGATAAAGAAGGCTTTTTACGTTCGGACCGTTCGCTTACACAGATAGTTGGCCGGGTGGCTCGTAATGAGAACGGGCGTGTGATAATGTATGGGGATAAGATAACAGGCTCCATGCAGCGAACTATTGACGAAACGTTAAGAAGAAGAAAAAAACAGATACAATACAACTTTGAACACCATATTACACCTAAGACCATTTTCAAATCGAAGGAAGCAATTATGGAATCGAGCAGTGTTATAGATGGATCAAAAGGCAGGGCTACCGCTGCACAAAAAATATATTTAGAGAATAAGAATGCGGCCCCAAGTATGGCTGCAGAACCAACCGCAAGTTACAGCGATACCGCACTCGAAGACAAGATAAAACGCCTGAAGAAGCAAATAGAAAAGGCAGCTAAGGAATTGGATTTCCTTGAAGCTGCCCGGTTAAAGAATGAGCTTTTGCCATTGCAAAAAGCCCTTGACGAAAGAAATAAGAAGTAAGGCTTAACGCTTTACATCCATTTCGATGTACCAACCCTCTCCTGGTGGGGAGCAGACGGAGGTGCAACTTCCTTACTGCACGAAGCAAATGCCATAGCAGCAAGCAAAACCACAACCAAGGTCAACAGGCTAAATTTCTTTGATGATTTCATATTACGCGTTTATTTTTTCGGTTTTTTGAGAAGACTTATAATCGGCAAGGAACTTTTCAAGGCCGCTATCTGTAAGCGGGTGCTTAAGGAGAGCAAGTATTGAACTAAGCGGACAAGTAGCAACATCGGCACCTACTTCAGCACATTTAATAATGTGAACAGGGTGACGGATAGAAGCCGCTAATATCTGGGTTGTGAAGCCGTAATTATCGAATATCAAACGTAATTGGGCAATCAACTCAACTCCATCTACAGAAATATCGTCTAACCTGCCTATGAAAGGAGAAACATATGTGGCACCTGCTTTAGCCGCTAACAGTGCCTGGCCAGGTGAGAATATTAATGTACAATTTGTTTTAATGCCTTTGCCGGTAAGGTATTTAATAGCTTTAACACCATCCTTAACCATTGGCACTTTTACAACAATACGTGGGTGTATGGTAACTAACTCAAGGGCTTCTTTAATAATGCCATCAAAGTCGGTAGAAATAACTTCGGCACTTACATCGCCATCAACAATTTCACATATCCTTTTATAATGAGCAAAAATCTTGTCTTTGCCTACAATACCTTCCTTAGCCATCAACGATGGGTTAGTGGTTACTCCATCCAGAACACCCAGGTCATGAGCTTCTTTTATCTGGTCAATATTAGCTGTATCTATAAAAAACTTCATACGTTAAATTTTAACTATCCTACAAAGTTAAGATATTTTTAAATCATTAGCCAATTATCGTTGATTTTAACTGAATTACGGCTAAAACCTATATAGAACTTATAGTATCGGCAGAACCTATAGCAGCCACACTTACTTTACCCACTCCTGCCTTAATAAGCTCATGTGCACAAGCTTCAATGGTAGAACCCGTAGTTATAACATCATCCACCAGTAACACATGCTTTCCTTTTAATTCAGTTGCCATTTCAACCTTAAAAATGCCTTCTACGTTCTCCCAGCGTTCATATCTCGATTTCCGGGTTTGGGTATCTGTGTTCTTTATTCTGCTTATAGCATTATGCAATATCGGTACACCCATACTTTGCGGTAAGCCTTCGGCAAAATATGCGCTTTGGTTATACCCTCTCTTTTTAAGCTTCTTTGGGTGTAAGGGTATGTATACTAAAGCATCAACCTTATTGAATACTTCAAATCCTTTCAAATCAAACCCATAATGCTTACCCAGATAAACACCAAGTTCTTTCTTGCCATTGTACTTAATTTCATGAACCAGTTCCTGAACTGTATTACCCTTTTGATAATGGCAATAGGCTGCAACCGAATCAAGCTCTACCCTACCCCAAAACACTTTTGCCAATGGGTTGTTCTGCGTTTTATGGAAATTTGTCTTCGGCAATTTGTACATGCACATTGTACACACAAATTCTTCCTTTACCCCCAATTCCTCCCCACAGCAAAGGCATACCTCAGGGTAAAACAGGCCAATAAAATCTTTTACCAGTTCCGCAACAGACATATTACTTTATACGAATTAGCTTAACAGAATAAACAGATGCAGATGTTTCTATCCTTGCAACATACACTCCCGGAGATACACTCTGCCCCTCATCATTCAGCCCATTCCATTCAATAAAGCTGTTACCCATATGTAACAGAGGAAATGATCTCACTTTCCTTCCTGTTAAATCACATACGTAGATACCCTTCACAAGCTCGTTATTAATGTTGTATTCTATCTTAACTTCATCGGTAAAAGGGTTGGGATATACGCTAACGTTACCCGAACTGAATATTGAATTTACACCTGTAAATTGAGTTTTAACCATTACTATTAAATCAACATACGGAGGCTTAGTAGCAATACTGATCTTATTATACAATGTTGATACTTGGCCCGAATCAACCGGTTTGGAAATTATATTGCTATCTATTCTGTATATATAATAATTCTCCTGATCGGTTGAACTTATGCCATTTACAGTTAAGGTATACCCATTGGCAGACGAGCAATTATCGGCAATCAGCACACCGGTTATGGAATCATTGACCGACTGTCCTGCTACAATTGACGTACCTAATGTATCTCCCCCGGTAGCTTGTAACCTGTTAGATATATTACGGAATTGAGACATGTAATAATAAGAAAGACCCGAAAAATCATAATTACCAACGGCATCGAACATACCCAGGTCTGTACCATCGGTACGGTAACGTAATAGCTTAAATACATTTGTTTGCTGGTAGTAGCTAAGCGCGGCAATAGTACTGGCTGCAATATAAGGGTCATTGCGCCAAACATAGTAGTTATTGGCGGCGTTATAGTAGTAGTTGTTCCATTCGCTTACAATACGTTCAGTATTGCCAAGTCCGTGAATAGCCAGTATTTGTTTAGCCAGATTATCGTACCTAACAAAATCGTAGGCATTGAACGTATGGTAATAGTGATAGGAAAAGAAATCGAAAGGCAGCTTTTCCTTGCTTACAGAATCGAGAAAGGTATAGAGAAAACTTGTACTGGTTAGGCCTGCAATGGCAGGACCACCAACCCGTAAGGAAGTATCAGCGCTTTTCAATGCCTGGCTGCTAAGGCGATACAATTTTATGTACTGGTCAACGGTTCCGTTCCAGCCAAGGTCGGGCTCGTTATATATTTCCCAATACTTTATATTGAAATAAAAGCCACTATCCCATCCCTGGTTATAGTGTTTCATTATTTGCTGGCACACTTGTGCCCATTTATTATAGTTATATGGTGGGTTATAAAGTGCCCTGTTTATAGTACCGCTTTCGCCAAGCCTGAAATAAACCTTAGAGCCTGCATTTACAATAGCCTTTATTACCGAATCTGTCAAAACAAAATTATATGCTGAAGAATCAAGCGCACTTTTAGATGTATCGGGGAAGATAACATGCATGTCGCACGGGCCTTCAAAATCGTGTGTTCGAACAAAATCCATGCCCAATTGCTTAAACTGCGGAGTAAGGTTGAGAGTTGAAACTGTAGGATCTATCGGACCTACATTCGTTGAGGTAAAAGGGTTTATAGTTGTCCCTGTCAGAGAGTTCAACCCAACACTAAACTGGTGATATGAAGTATCTGTTAGTTCTATTAGTGAAACATCATCAAACCATGCTGTACCATTTGTAGCACCTAATGCTACCATAAGCTGTATAGTATCAGAGCCCTGCGGCATATAAAACCTGAAATTCACTTCCTGCCAATTATTTGTACCTGTCAATATTGTTCCGCTTTCTCCATATAAGCGCTGTCCGTTAAGATACAGTATCAGATATTGATCGGCTCCGCCATTTACTACGGAATCTGTTTTGATAAAACAATCGAAAAGATAATGCCCGCCTTTCTTCAATACAAAGGGCTGAAACACAACCCCGGTTTGAGCTGCAGTATCGTGATTCACTTTTATTCTCATACTGTTATTGCCCGTATGAGAAACGGTATTATCTACCTGCGTGGTTACAAATGATGGGCCGTTTGTATAAAGAGACCACCCTGTAACACCATTTTCAAAACCCGGATTAAGTACCAGGTTCTGGCCTTTGCCTGATAAGAAAGCAAAAATAAAAAGGGATAGTACAAGTTTTTTCAACGGAATGTGCTTTACTATACAAATATAGTACTTGCTTTTATCTTCCGAAAACCTTGATCGAGTTCTTTGTGGTAATATCTGCTATTTGCTCAATTGGCAGGTTATAAATAATTGAGAGCTTTTCAGCAACATAATATAGATACGAGCTTTCGTTACGTTTACCCCGGAAAGGTACAGGAGTCAAATAAGGAGAATCAGTTTCCAGTACTATGTACTCTAAGGGCACCTGGGTAAGAACCTGCGGTAAAGTACTGTTCTTATAGGTAACTGTTCCGCCAATGCCCATCATAAAGCCCCCAAGTGCAATTACCTTTTTAGCATCTTCAAGTGTACCCGAAAAGCAGTGAAATATCCCTTTAAGTCTATCGTCTTTCATTTCTGTGACTATTTCCATCACTTCATTGAACGAGTTGCGGCAATGAATAACAATCGGCAACCCTAATTCCTTTGCCCACTCTACCTGTTTACGAAAAGCTTTCTTTTGCTGTTCGGCATAGGTTACATCATGGTAAAGGTCTATACCCATTTCGCCAATTGCATAAAACTTTTCCTTATCTAACCATTCCCTCACTATTGCCAATTGGCTTTCATAGTCATTGAAAACTGAACAAGGGTGCAAACCCATCATGGGGAAACAATTATCTGGAAACGCCTTACACATAGAAAGCATTGGTTCTATACTTTCCGCATCAATATTAGGAAGGAACAAACGGGTAATACCTTTTTCCACAGACCTGTTTATCATCTCTGCCCTGTCGGTATCGAACTCAGTGGCGAAAATATGAGTGTGCGTATCGGTAAGCTGCATTAAGCCGAAACGGGTTGTTTGAAGAATGCCTTAAGTTTCTCAATACAAAAATCAACTTCTTCTTTGGTATTGTATTTACTGAAAGAGAAACGTATTACCGGGCGTGATTCTACATTCTTACCAAGTGCTTCAATTACGTGTGAGCCTTGCATGCTACCGGAAGTACATGCACTACCAGCAGAACAGGCAATACCATTTATGTCAAGTTTCATTAAAAGCATCTCTGCATCTTCTGTTGGTGGAAACATAACATTAAGCACAGTATAAAGAGAACGGCCCTTTGTATCGCCATTGAATTCAATACCCGGTATAGTACTTTCCAGTTTCTGGATCATGTAATCCTTAATACCCTGAATGTGCGCACCATGTTCTTTCATTTCCTTATGGGCTAATTCCATTGCCTTACTTAAGGCAACAATGCCAGCTACGTTTTCAGTTCCGCCGCGCATATTACGTTCTTGCGCTCCACCATAAATAAGCGGATGTATCTTTAAATTCCCATTCACATAAATAAAACCAACCCCTTTCGGGCCATGGAACTTATGTGCTGCGCCCGCTATAAAATGAACTTTAGTCTTTTGCAGGTCAATTGGGTAGTGGCAAACAGACTGAACTGTATCGCAATGAAAAATGGCTTCATATTTAGCACATAACTCACCTACTTCATCTATTGGTAACAGATTACCTATTTCATTATTCGCATGCATCAATGATACCAATGACTTAGGATGTTCTTTCAATAATCTTTCCAGGTCCTGCATATCAATATGGCCGTCCTTCTTGATCTTTACAAAGGTTGCCATTACCTTACCTGCTTTTACCATTTCATCAATACTATGCAATACAGCATGGTGTTCCAGCGGGCTCGATATAATATGCTTAATGTTATATGCATCAATAGTTGAACGAATAGCCATATTATCTGCTTCAGTTCCACCCGATGTGAAAAATATTTCGGATGGAGATGCGTTAAGGTAGGTAGCCACAGCTTTTCTTGCTTTTTCAATTAAAGCTTTGGCTTCTCTGCCATACGAATGAATAGAAGAAGGATTACCGAACTTACTGCCCAGTATATTAACCATTTCTTTAAGTACTTCCGGGTCTATTGCGGTGGTAGCTGCGTTGTCGAAATATACGTTCATGCTATTATTAATTTTACAGTCTTATCTTTGTACCTATGATAAACAAGAAGCGCAAAGTTAGTCATTTTACAGCTATTTTTCTAATCCTTTTTTGCAGCTATGCGCCGGCATTTGCTCAAAAAAACAAGGTAGACTATACCGATACCCTGCGCCTGATGTATAAAGACCATACCTACCGCAACACTGTAAGGACAGTGCAACTGCACCAGGTGGGATGGAAATTCTCACCGCCTATAATAGAACTTAACTCAAGCCAGCGCCTGCAATTGGAATTCGATGATCTGGATGGGGATATTAAATCGTATTACTACACTTTTGTGCATTGCGATGCTGACTGGCAACCAAGCGATATTAATCCGTTTGATTACCAAAAAGGGTTCCGCCAGGATTTTGTAAATAACTACACCACATCTTCACTTACACAACAGCCTTATACCCATTATACTGTCACCCTACCAAATAAGAACATGCAAATGACCGTTTCCGGGAATTATTTGCTCGAAGTATACCTTGACAATAATCCGGATAGTGTGATCATAACACGTCGTTTTATGGTTTATGAAAAAGACCTTACAATTCACGCAAGAGAAACAAGAGGAATAGGCTCAGGCTTGTTTACCAAACAAGAAATACTGTTTACTATTAATACTTCACATTACAAAATAGAGGATCCCTTCCAGGCTCTTAAAATCTTCATATTACAAAACAATAGGTGGGACAATTGCATAAGCGGACTGCAACCTCAGTTTGTTACCGATACAGCCCTTCAATATCTTTCTGATTTTGGAAACAGTTTCGATGGCGGAAATCAGTTCCGAAATATTGACATGACAAGCTTCCGCCTGATAAGTGAACATATACAACGCTTTGTTCCAAATCACGATTATACTGAAATAGAGCTACATAAAGATAAGCCGAGAGCAACAGAGCCGTACATATTCCAGAATGATATCGATGGGAAATTACTCATATTGAATAAAGATGACGACAGCACAAACAGTGCCACTACAGGTGACTATGCATTGGTACACTTCTTTTTGAAGATGGATACGGCCTGTACAACGGGCAACTTATACATTTTCGGTGAGTTAAGTGATTGGCAGTGCAAAAAACAATACAGAATGCATTACATTGACAGTCTGCAGGAATATGTTGCTGACCTTTATCTAAAGCAGGGGTATTATGATTACCAATATGCATTTTTGGCCGATCATTCCAATGTAGCTGATGTT
>DATHNG010000178.1:0-9883 GCA_035486275.1 Bacteroidia bacterium | reverse complement strand
CCATTGTCCTGTAAAGGGTTTGGGGTAACAGAATAACTGATCTTACTGGCGTCCTTGATCATTTTAGAGAGGCCATTACAACCAGCAACGCCAATACCTGCAATGCACAGAGCAGATATGACCTGGAATTGTTGTTTTCTCATGGATTAATATTTGGAGATTAATTTGTTATAAACTGCGTGCAATATTAACTAAATTTTATTTACATAAAGTAGAAATAAGTAGAGGTACTTTAAAAAGACACTAATTTATTCATTGACAATAACTTAGCATTTGCTAATGTAAATTGGTATTACAGGCAATAAATATCATTTCTGTATAGCTCATTATGTGTATTTTTATAGTCTAATTCTATAGGAATATGAAGATACTTAATGCTGAACAGATGCGAGCTGCTGATGCTTATACTATAAGTAGCGAGCCTGTTTCTTCTGTTGATCTTATGGAAAGGGCTGCCATTGCATGTGTGAATTGGGTTGCTGAACATTTCACTAAGGAAATGCATTTTTCAATAGTATGTGGCATGGGTAATAATGGTGGTGATGGATTGGCAATTTGCAGGCTGCTGTATAACAAGGGATATAGTACCGAGGCTTTTATAGTTCCCTACTTTTCAAAAGCTTCCGAGGACTTTACATTAAATAAACAAAGACTTGAAGCTATACCGGGGATAAAATGTAAGGAGCTAAAAGAAACTGAGGATATTAAATCAGATACAAAAAGACCGATAGTTATTATAGATGCGATATTAGGTACAGGTATTTCAAAACAAGTTGAAGGTAAACTTTCAGATGTAATACAGGGTATAAATAAACTCCATTGTCCTGTGATATCTATCGACATTCCGTCGGGCTTAATGATGGAGGATAACTCAAAGGCAGATAAAAAGAGTATTATTAATGCAAATGCTACATTAACCTTTGAATCGCCCAAACTTGCATTTATGTTTGCAGAGAACGCACAACATGTAGGCGACTTTTACATTTTACGTATTGGCCTTAACAGGGCATTTATAGAGGAACTGCAATCGAATAACCACTTTGTTACAAAGGGAATGATACGCCCTTTGGTAAAGACCAGGGCAAAATATTCTCATAAAGGAACTTACGGTCATGCCTTATTAATTGCCGGCAGCTATGGCAAAATGGGTGCAGCAATACTTGCAGCAAAAGCTTGTCTGCGTTCGGGTGTGGGTCTTCTTACTGCCCACGTACCCAAATGTGGTTACACCATTATGCAAACATCGGTTCCTGAAGCAATGGTAGAAGTTGATGAAGAAATAGAAAAATTTTCAGGCACAAAAGAAACAGGTACATATAACGTAATTGGTGTTGGTCCGGGTATTGGAACGGCCAAAACAACACAGCAGGGATTAAAACTACTGATACAATCGAAAGCGCCGATGGTGCTTGATGCAGATGCATTGAACATATTGGCTGATAACAAAACATGGTTGGCTTTTATACCATCAGGCTGTATAATGACCCCGCACCCGGGTGAATTTGCAAAGCTTGCAGGTAAAACAAGCAGCGGATATGATGCATATACATTGCAAAAAGAATTTGCTGTTAAGCATAATGTATACGTTGTGTTGAAAGGTGCGCATACATCAATTGCTACACCTAACGGTGAAGTATATTTTAACTCAACGGGTAACCCTGGTATGGCGACCGGTGGCACAGGTGATACCTTAACCGGAATAATTACAGGTCTTTCTGCACAAGGCTATTCATCATTGCATGCCTGCTTGTTGGGTGTGTATTTACATGGACTTGCAGGAGATATGGTAGCAGAAGAAATAGGGGAGAACTCTTTAATTGCTGAGGATATTACCAATCACTTAGGTAAAGCGTTTTTGGAGTTGAGTAAATAACTTGTAAGATTTATTTACAGAAATCTCTCAATGCATCTTTACAATTGTAACCTAACGACATTGCCTTATTAAGGTCCGAACATGATTGAACAGTATCTCCCATCCAATGTTCCGTTATTCCCTTATGAAAATATGACGGTGCATCATTCGGATTAATTTTAAACGCAGTTTCGTAATCCTTCAAGCAATTATTATAATGCTTAATATCTTCTCCTATAGGAGCCATGTGACCAGCAATTAATCTTTTTACTGCGATAGCTGCATCTCCTTCCTCTTTTGCCCTTTCGGAGATTGCATCAAAATAATCTGGTTTTAATTCAATAGCTTTAGACAATAGCTCTATTTTTTTGTCAGCTTTCGTTTCAATTTTTGCTCTATTAAAATATTCTTCAGCAGTTATATGAGTACATGCTATAAATAAAATGATTATTAAGAATGGAAGTATAGTCGCTTGTTTCATGGGTATGGTTTATTAAAATTTACAATATCCCCAACCCCTGCCTTATAATCACAGGTTCCTGTTCGGTACAATCAACTACAGTTGATTCTTCATTATTACCATGACCACCATCAATTACTGCATCCACTTTATTTTCGTAATCAGCAAATATTTCATCAGGGTCTGTTGGGAATTTTTCTATTTCATCATCGCTGTGCAGTGATGTGGAAACCATCGGGCAGCCAAGTTTTTCTACCAGTCCGAGTGTTATCGGATTATTCGGAATACGTATACCAACTGTTTTTCTGCGGCTGTTCATCAGTTTTGGTATGTTGCTGTTAGCTTCTAAAATAAAAGTGAATGGGCCCGGCAAATTGTGTTTCATCAGTTTGTAAACAGTGTTGCTCATTGGCTTGGTATAGTCTGTAATATGGGCAAAGTCGTGCACTATAAGCGAGAACACAGCCTTATCAACGCGTATGCCTTTGATCTTTGCCATACGCTCCAGGGCCTTTGGTTGCAATATGCTGCAACCCATAGCATATATAGTATCGGTAGGGTATATAACCACACCGCCATCTTTCATAATATCGGCTGCCTGGCTTAATGTATAATCATCAAGCTTGTCAGGATGTATGAAGAAAAGAAGTGTCGACATCCCACAAGTTTAGTAAGTCCCGTTCCATTTTCTGATAAACCATTCTATGCTTGCCAATGCAAGTAAAACAAAGAACACCCATTTCAGATTGATAAGCGGAGAATAAGCTACATGAGAATAGATAACTGGCTTTATATCGTCTCTGTTCTCAAGTAATTTAGGTAATTCTTCGATCTGGTTCGGGAATATCATTTTACCTGAGTGCTCATTTGCTAACTGGTATAATAAGTGATGATCAGCTATGGTATGTGTAGCCTCCAACTGCACGGGTGTTAAATTAAATTCTCCTTTTTTGGTGTAAAGCTGCTCGCCAACTTTTACAGTAGCTTCATAGCTATATGTACCTGCCTGCAACTGCCCTGCATTTAAATGATAGGCATTTGAGGTACGACTGAATGTGAAATTGAATTTTTTGCCTGTTGCATTTGTAATTACAATATTTACTTCAGGGTCATTTATCAGTTGGTAACTCGGGTTATATAACTCCGCATCCATTTCAACGGGTTCATCTTCCTTAAAGCTGTTCGGGCAATGTATGCGGAAGAAGCTCTTGTCATCTTTTACGGCAAGGTATTGAACCGTTTTCGTTATCAGCTCATCAAAGAATTGGTGGTTCTTATGATCGAGATAGTCCTGCAGTTTCCATCTGAAAATACCTTCACCCGCAATGATGCCAATCTTAGAACTGCCTGCTGAATTAAATGCAATTAGTGGGTAGCCTGTTGTGACAGTCTGTATTTTTTGATACAATAACACATTCATAGATGGACTTACCTGGTAGCTGCTTGCAAACGGAGAAGAGAGTGCAGGAAGCTGGCCAATATATGTTTTGAAATCATCGGAAAGTGTGAATAAAGAAAAATTCGGTGCAACAGAAGCTTCAGCATCGCTGCTACGATTACCAAATGCGCTTAGTTTTAAGCCGGTGTTCAACTGACCGAAAGCGGCATAATTTGTTTCAACACCTAGAATGTACAACACAGGTATATTAAGATGGTTAATACTTTGCAGTATTTGCGTAAGGCTATTTGTTGATGATGGCAGCTGATTTAAAATAACAAGACAGTACTTGTTCAATTGCCCCTGAAATTTATCGGGTAAATAGGTTTCAGCTTCAAACCCATCGGTACTGTTAATGCTCTCAACTATAGCTGCAACATCGGGGTGTGGGTTCGATAATACAAGTATATGTTCTTTCTGATCCAATACTCTAACATACACATCTTCCTTATTATTGGCCAGGTTCTCTTCACCTTCAACAGCATCAAGCTTAACTACATAATGTTTTAACCCGGCTGTTTTAGCGGTAAGCTGCACCGGAACACTCAGGTGAAACGAATTGGAATTAAAACTTATGGGTTTTACAAAAAGCTTATCTTCTGAATTACCTTTTACTTCACTAACGGTCAGGGTCGATGATTTACCTTCCAGTTTTTGCGCATCTAAAATAACCTGGAAAGGGAATGTGTTGCCAAGGTAAGCGGTAGGGTTATGATCGACTTTAGTAACTATGGCATCGCGCTTAACGGCAGTGTCGCCAAGTGCAACAGTATATATATTGCATTTGAGCGAGCGTGCTGCATATAGCGGGTCGAAGCCTTTGTTGTAAATACCATCAGTAGCTAATACTACAGCACCTAAATTCTTTCCGTAATATCTTTTGGTAATGGCATCGAACAAGGAAGATATATCGGTTTCTTTTTCTGCAAAGGAGTAGTTCATACTATCCTTTACTTCTTTGCCGAATGACATTACACGCACATCGTATTTTGCTGAAAGTGCAGTAATGGCTTTATCCCAACTTGCACGATATGTATGCCTGTAAAATTCAGAATCTTTTCCCGTAACTACCGATTCGGAATTATCCTGCGCTATGATTACGATAGGTTTTTCAACCGTGTTCTTTGCGCTTCTGATCAGTGGAGAAAGAAACAAGAATACTATGAATGTAACCAATAAAAACCGCAATGAGGTCAATGTCCACTTTAAAACAGGCTGCAGGTCGGCTGTGCGTTTATCTTTATAATAAAACGCAAATGTATATGCTGCTCCTGCCAATGGGCAGAGGATCAAGAGCCATGCAGAATATGCTATGCTAAATGACACTGTTATTTAATTATCAGCTTAAGTAAGCATTCCACCACACACCTGTATTACTTGCCCGGTAATATATGCCGACCAGTCCGATGCCAGGAATACAACAGCATTAGCAACATCTTCAGCGGTGCCACCTCTTTTCAGTGGGATTGATTCTCTCCATTGCGCTACTACTTTTTCATCTAATGCTCCTGTCATTTCAGTTTCAATAAAACCGGGTGCAACAGCGTTGCAACGTATATTGCGCGAGCCTAATTCAAGCGCAATCGATTTTGTGAAACCAATTATACCTGCTTTGGATGCAGCATAGTTCGACTGACCTGCATTACCACGAATACCCACTACCGATGTAATATTTATAATAGAGCCCTTGCGTTCCTTAAGCATAGGGCGTTGAATTGCCTTCGTAAGGTTAAATACCGACTTTAAATTTGCTTTTATTACGGCATCAAACTGTTCCTCTGACATCCGCATTAGTAAACCATCTTTGGTAATACCCGCATTGTTAACCAATGTGTCTATCCTGCCAAAATCTGCCAGCACGTCGGTAACCAATTGTTCCGCGGCCTTATAATCGGCAGCATCTGAATGATATGCTTTGGCCTTAACCCCTTTGGCCTGAATTTCAGCTTCCAGTTCTTTTGCCTTGGTTTCTGATGAAAGATATGTGAAGGCTACATTAGCTCCTTGTTCTGCAACCCTTAACGCTATTCCTCTTCCTATACCACGAGAGGCTCCTGTTACAATGATGGTTTGATTTTCCAATAATTTCATAGTCAGAATAAATGTTTATTAGGAATTAAAAATATTTGCTTTACATTTGGCTATCAAAAATAGCATAAAAAAGAAGTATTCCCTCATGAAAAAAACTTTTACCCTTTTCGCTTTCCTGGTTTTTTTCTTTTCAGCAAAGTCGCAAAGCCTTGAATTAGGTGGTCACTATTTTGCCGAAAGTAATTGGTTCTTTAATTCAAACGTTACCAATGCAGGCGGAAACCCTTGGAACATCCAGGAAAATTATGCTGCCACATATTCATATTCGTATGGCTTTCATTTAGCATATAACTTTAACGATCATATAAGCCTTGAAACAAATGTGCTTTGGGCAACATTGGGGCAATCATATAACAATGCATATGCTGCTTATAATGGCGGAACAGTGACAACAGGCGTCTTGCCTGACGGCGAGGTATATACTGCAGGGGAAACCTCTAAAGCTACAACTACTGTAAATACTATTCAGATACCCGCTATATTCCGTTTCATGGCAGGTAATGGAGCCTATTTTGGACTAGGCCCGCAAATAGATTTGGTTTCAAATGCAAAATATGCTGCCACATACGATGATGGTCCAATGACATCGCAAACTATTGATGTTACAAAGAATTACTCAGGTGCTTTCTTTTCGGCAGTACTTTCATTTGGTAATAATATCCGTATATCGCATTCTTTCTTTTTTAATATAAACCTGCGCTTTGCCTATAACTTTACTGATATGAAAGGCGTTGATGGACTTGGGCAAGATCTCAACAATAATGCACTTTATTCAGGTAATAATTCTTTCTACCCAAAATACGCAGCTACCAATGCTGTTTCGGCATCTTTTGGGGTGGGATTGATATACCGTATCGGCCACGACTTTTAAAACATATACTATGCGTTTCACAGAAATTCCATACAAGCGCCCTGATATTAGTGCGCTATCGGCAGGTTTTCGCTCACTTATTACCGATTTCAACTTGGCAGACCTTGCAAAACAAGAGCAGATAATTGATGAGATAAATAAATTACGTAACCATTTCGAAACTATGTTTTCGTTTGCCAGCATCAGGTATACACAAGACACATCGAATACACAATACCAGGAAGAACAGGATTTCTTTGACGCTAATGAACCTACTTACACCGGACTGGTAACTGAGTTTTACAAAGCACTGACAGGATCGAAACATAGGGCAGAATTGCAGAAGAAGTTCGGCAGGCAATTGTTTAGTATTGCTGAAATGAAATTGAAAACCTTTTCACCAGAGGTAGAAGCTGACCTGGTACAGGAAAATAAACTAAGTAGTGAATACACTAAACTTATTGCATCAGCACATATTCAGTTTGATGGAAAGGAATTGAGCTTATCAGAGCTGTCACCTTACCTTACTTCATCAGACAGAGATACAAGGAAGAACTCGAACATTGCCAAGTACAAATTCTTTACAGAAAAGTCTCCTGAGCTCGATCGTATATATGATGAGTTAGTTAAGCAACGCACTGCGGTTGCACGTAAACTGGGTTTCAATACATTTACTGAGCTTGCCTATATGCGCCTGATGCGTGGCGATTATAATGCAAGTATGGTGAAGGGTTATCGCGAACAGATTCGCCAATATGTGGTGCCGCTGGTAACTGAATTAAGGAAAAAACAGGCTAAGCGTCTTGGCTTAGATAGTCTGAAATATTATGATGAGTCGCTTTTATTTAAAGGAGGAAACGCAAAGCCTAAAGGAGATGAAAAATGGATAGTTGGTAAGGCAAAGCAAATGTATAATGAGCTTTCTCCAAAAACATCAGAGTTCTTCGACTATATGATGAACAATGAGCTGATGGATCTGATGTCGCGCAAAAATAAGGCAGCTGGTGGCTATTGCACTTTTTTAAACGATTATAAAAGCCCCTTCATTTTTGCCAACTTTAATGGTACCATGCACGATGTAGTTGTGTTAACCCATGAGGTAGGGCATGCCTTCCAGGGCTATTCTAGCCGTAATTATAATGTGCCTGAATACTATTTCCCAACATACGAAGCTTGTGAAATACATTCCATGAGCATGGAATTTTTGACATGGCCATGGATGAAGCTATTCTTTGAGGAGAGCACAGATAAATTCCTGTTCGAACATTTGTGCGGTGCATTACAGTTTTTACCGTATGGTGTAACTGTTGATGAGTTCCAGCACTGGGTATACGATAACCCTGATGCTACACCTGCAGAAAGAAAAGCACAATGGAGGACGATTGAGAAAAAGTATTTGCCACACCGTGATTACGAAGACAACAAGTTTTTGCAGGAAGGTGGATTCTGGCAACAACAAGGGCATATATACCAAAGTCCATTCTATTATATAGATTATACACTTGCGCAGGTTTGTGCACTGCAGTTCTGGAAACGTGCGAATAACGACAGAAAGTCAGCATTGGAAGATTACCAAACACTTTGCAATGCCGGAGGAAGCCAATCGTTTTTGGAATTAGTTAAAGTGGCTAAGCTGAAATCGCCTTTTGAAGAAGGTTGCCTGGAAAATATAACGGCTGAGGCAAGTAAGTGGATACACGCCATAGACGATAGTAAGCTGAATTAAAGCGAGTCGGCAACGATAAAGGTGCTGCCACCTACAAATACTAGGTCATCTTTAGCTGCATTTTTGCACGCTGCATTCAATGCTTCTTTTACGGTGGAAAAGCATTCTCCTTTCAAGTTATACTTAGCCGCAATGCCTGCCAGCTCTTTTTCATTTAATGCCCTTGGAATATTTGCCTTGCAGAAGTAATATGTAGCATCTGCAGGTAAAAGTTTCAATACTGAATCAGGTTCTTTATCATTCACCATACCGAATACAAAATGCAAATGTTCGTGAGGCGTAGCTTGTATTTGAGTCATTACTTCTTTGATTCCTGCTGTGTTGTGTCCTGTATCTGCTATGGTCAATGGGTTTTGTGAAAGCGTTTGCCATCTGCCTAATAAACCTGTTTGTGAAACCACATTGGCAATTCCATCTCTGATGTTGTCTTCCGTTATTTTATAGCCTGATTCATTCAGCACATCAACTGTTGCGAGCAGGGTGCAAATATTCTTCTGCTGATAGAACCCGTTAAGCTCCGATATTAAATTGTGTAAATCAGGTTTACCATTTTTCAGAATATCCATACTGAGATATAGCTTGCCATTCTCTTGAATTTGCGTCGGATTTATTGCCTTGTAAATTGAGTCAGCAAAATAAATAGGGGAGTGGGTCTCTTTTGCTTTATGTTCAAATACAGGGTTTGTTTCTGTTTGTGTTTCACCAATTACAACAGGAGTATTGGGTTTTATAATACCTGCTTTTTCGCCAGCTATTAATGGAAGTGTATTTCCCAATAAAGCCATATGGTCGAAACTGATATTGGTTATTACAGATGCAACTGGTGTAATAATATTGGTAGAATCTAACCGGCCACCGAGGCCTGTTTCAATTACTGCAATTTCGCAATGTTGCTTTGCGAAATACCAAAAGGTCATGGCAACGCTCAATTCAAAAAAAGAGCAATCTATTTGTTCTGTAATAGCTTTGTGTTCATTTACAAAATCTATCACATCCTGTTCGGGCATAGGTATGCCATTTATCTTGATCCGTTCCCTGAAGTCTTTAAGATGTGGGGAAGTATGTAAGCCCACATTTTTATAACCCGCGCTTTGTAATACCGATGCTAAGTAGTGCGAGGTAGAACCTTTACCATTTGTACCGGCAACGTGTATCGATTTGAATTCCCGTTGTGGATTATCAAGTGCATCGCAAAGCGCAATAATATTATCTAAGCTGGCCTTGTATGCAGCCGGGCCAATACGCTGAAAAACTGGTAAACGTGCATACAGGTAGTCAATAACTTCGCCGTATGTATTCATAGTAATATCTTAACGGAATATGCCGGTAAACTTCTCTCCGGCAGCATTTATCCACCCTCTGAACATAGATGAAGTATTGAACGGAGCAGATATATTTCCCTGTGCGTCTATTGAAACAAGTCCGCCTTCGCCACCTAATAGCGCGACTTTTTTCATTGCCTCTGC
>DATHNG010000177.1:0-7831 GCA_035486275.1 Bacteroidia bacterium | reverse complement strand
CATACGGAAAGTAAATTCAGCAGGCATTATATCAACCATTGCCGGAAGCAGTATCGGTGGTTATAAGGGCGATGGTAGCCCTGCTACCAAAGCCGAGTTGTCGTCTCCTTCGGCTATGGCTATTGATGCTTCGGGTAATTTTTATATAGTCGATTCATTTAATGGGTATATACGTATGGTAAATACTGCCGGTATTATTTCAACACTTGCCGGTAACGGTTCGTTTAGCTATTCAGGCGATGGTGGCCCAGCCACCGCTGCAGGCTTGTATAGCCCCTGGGGAATTGCAGTTGATGCTTCAGGTAAAGTATATGTCACTGATTTCTCTAACCGGGTTCGGGTAATAACGCTTCAGTAAGTTTTTCTTAGTCGGTTGTTTAATATTCTGGGCGTTCCCCCGAGTAATCGGGGTCAGGCTATCCGCTGCAAGTCCTCGTTCCTGCGGGCTTTACGCTACAACCCGAAGCCTCATGTGTTCCTTAAAGAATAAACGAGATACGAATAATCTCTAACGCAAACATACTAACCACTTACGACTGTCGGCTAACAAAGCAGAAATGGTGGGCGTGGGTTAGCTGCAAATGATGCGAGTATAGGAAAGATTGGCGAGTGGTGAAGGAAAGCAGCCCCATATTGCTAATGTTGAATTTTAAATTATGAAAGCTGAATTTAAAGCCCCTTTAGGGGTGATTATCCCCTCACGACAATAAATAGTTAGTTAACAGCTAGCTATACTAAGTATAAACCAATAAAAAAATGCTGAAATGGCTAAAAAATTATTTCAAAAAGGATAATTATTACTTTCAACTAGGACGTTTAACTATTACTTGGATGAGAGTAAAAACAAAGTTCCACGAGTTACAGACCATACTGTTTACACAGGTAAAAGTCCAGAAAATCTTTGATGGGGAGCTTCGACAACTAAAACACCATTGTCAGGGTCTACAGAATCGGCAATTTTTTTTGCCTTGTCATGTACCTGGACTATAGTTTCTACTGTATTAATGATGTATTCAGCGGGTGGTAGGTGATACCAAATACCAGTAGCAGCTTGAATTTGTGTTGAAAAATGTGCTAGCCTCATTCTTTGATGAAGCGTTACATAATCAGGGTGTGACTTAATATCAACTTGGTGTAACACTATTCTTACTAAATAAGTTGCCATGAAATAAGATTTATAATTATGGTATAAACAAATATAATAAAAAAGAACTAATTTTGAAAATATGATAAAGAAGCCTAAAAAGAAAGGGAAGAAGAAAGCTAAGACGATGAAGGAACTAACCAAAGGTTATGAAAAGTTCATTAAATCTCATGAACATAACGGTGCAACCAAAGAAGATTTTGATACTGTACTGAAAAAGATTATTACGAAACCTTCTTCAAAATAAGGTTAAACATCGTATCCGCTTTATCTTTATTCATATACCTGAATGATGTTTCACCAACATATAACGGTAAATATTTAGGACTTACATGTATATGTGTGCCACGTATCATTCTCTTTAAACTGCTCCAGAACCCTTCGATATTATTGGTGGTAAAACCATTCTTTGAAACATACTCTTCTTGAGCGTGGTTTATGGTTTCATGTTGTTTGAACTCTTTATCCAGTCCCATGTAACCCCTAAACAAATCAGTTACTACTATTGAATCCTTATCTATACTCTTGGTAATAATAGGTCTAAGGTGAGCAGCCTTGATTTCTTCTACCTTCATAACCCTTGTTATCATTTTATTTGTACCCTTTTCCATCATGCCAAATACAGGGATTCTTTTCATATACCCATCCACATTTGACCTCTTATGTCTGTGTTTAAACTTCTCCTGACCACCTATAAAAGTCTCATCAATCATAACTTCACCCTTTAGCATTTCTACTGGTTGATTTGACATAAGCAACCTTATTTGCTTTGCCATTCTCCACGCTGTCTTATATGTTACACCTAATTGTCTTTCTAATTCTTTAGCAGCAACACCGTTTCTTGTTGTAGTGAATAAAAATATTGCGTAAAACCAATGTGTTAACGGTGTGGTTGTTTTTTCAAACACAGTACCAGCAGTTGGATATAATTGGTGGTTGCATTCCGTACACCAGTATGAACGTCTTTTAGGAACACGTTTAAATTTAGCATTAACAACGCCACAAGATGGGCAAGCTTCCAACTTACCGTATTTGAGTTGGAATAATCTATCTAAGCATTGGTTTTCGGTGGAGTAGTCTTTTCGGAAGTCAGTAATCGTATATTTCATCTCTAAACTATATTAAACACATCTATAACTTTAATTCACGATACAAATATACTATAAGTCCTGGATAAATGCAAGTAATATCCTGGTTATCTTTATGTTATGATGAAAATAATGAGTTGAAAATGTCAGGAATTCTTCGTATAGGAGAACTCTAAAAATGAGATGATTATCGCTTTAAAAAGTCGGCTATATCCACATCTAATGCTTTAGCAATCTTTATGAGGGTGCCAATTGTGGTATTTATCCGACCCTTTTCTATTGGAATAAGGTTAGACTTTTCCATATCACACTGATAGCCCAATTCTTTACTGGTAATACCCCTTTGTTTTCTTATTTTAGTGATATTCTTACCAATCAAAATAAGGTATTCCCTTTCAGTCATTATAGCCTAATTAGACTACAAGTTTGATGGTTATTGAAAAAATAACGGGTATGATATATCATACCTTTGGATTATTTGATAATTTTGCAGTTATAAATCATTATTATCATGGAAACCACAAAAAATAAAACCTATTTAACGGATAGCTTAATAATATTATATGCAGCTTGTATTATACTGTGTATTGGATATGAATTTAAAGTAATACCACAGGATTTTTTGGTATTCAAATCAGAACCTAATACCACTAATAATAATGCACCTATAAATACTCCTGTTATTGAAGATAAGGTCGCAGAGAAGGTAAAAGAAAAAATAGATGGTAAAGAGTTTTCTAATACAGATGACTACGATTATCCGTACATAATACAATTTGACCCTGTTCAAGATAAAGGCGATGGTATAATGGGCGCAATGACACTATCCCACACTAATAGGCCAACCATGAGCGATGATGCACAAAGCATTGGAAAGAGTTGTAATTATTACTTTACATATACTGTACATGGTAATAGTATAGTAGCCACTTTTACTAGTTCAGACTGTGGCGGCACGTCACCTAATATGATATTAACCTATGATAATACTAGTGGATATATAGTAATGAAATCAGGTAAAGGTGGATTGGTATTTAAGCCAATGAATTAATAGATTTAATATTTTAGTAATCTAAATTTTATACTATGAATGACCAAGAAACAACACTAAATAATCTAAGTAAAGATTTAATTAAGAAATTAACCGATGAATTAAATGATGAATTGGAAAAGTTACTAGTTCTTATTCCAAAGAAAGACAAAGTAGCTGTTATTGAAAAATGTGATGCTATTATGAAGAGCCTTAATTCTAGATATAAACAATTGAAGAAGCAATCTTTAAAATAGTTACTTGTCGAATAATCCTTTTATAACTGGATTATCTGTTTCTTTCTGAGTTTTCTTTAGTCTTTTCAATAATCCTTCAACGAAAGAAACAGCTGCACTATATTCCCATCCTTTGAAGTGTAGTTTTATATACTCGTCTGTCCACTCTTGCATCAATTTAGTTTGCTCAAGGTCTTCCATAATATTAGTTTTACATAAGGTATTACAAAATCTCTATTAGTAAAGCTTATTGACCATAAGCTTTATTAAGCTGATTTAAGTCGTCCATCTTTTTATGTATATCCTCTATTTGTTTCTGATATTCCAGTACACGTAACTGTCTATAAAGGAATTGTTTCTTTTTAGGGTCTTTTTCATCCTGTATTTGGAGTTGCTTACTGTAAATAAGATGTTCGTAGTTTTTACTCATAATACATATAAATATCCCCGTAAAACAGAAGTATTAAATAAAAGTCAAAATTATTTTATTGTTCTGAAGGGATATTCACCCCTTTAGGGGTTTGGGGCAAGGGGAAGATACTTCAGCTCAGTACGATAACATTCGTAATTCCTAATTCGTAATTGAATTAACGCCTTCTTACCTTGAACTCGGTACGGCGGTTTATAGCCAGTTGCTCTTCAGTGCATGTAACACCCGGATCGCCACAGTTGTTTAATAAATGTGTTTTACCAAAGCCAACACCTTTCAGGCGTCTTCTGTCAATACCATGTGCGGCAATATAATCGACAGCGGCATCAGCACGTTTTTGCGATAGCTCCATGTTGAATTCATCAGTACCACGCGGGTCGGTGTACGAATCAAGCTCAATGCTTATAAACTGGTCACTTTTCATAACCGATACTACTTTGTCCAGTACCCTTGCTGCAGAAGGTAAAATATCCCATTTCTGGTAATCGTAATAAATGTTCTCAATAATATTCAGGCTTTCTTCATCCTGTCCGTTGTTGCTATTATTGCCATTATTGTTTGTGCGGCTGTTGCCAGTAGTATTACCGGCTGCAGCTCTGTGTTTCAGGTTAAGTGCAGTAAGCCACGGATCGTTTACATAAATATTTCCTATACTGACTTTGTCCGATGGAAGCACTTCAAACTTAAAACCTGTACTTTGATCAAGGGCGTGAACTATATTGCCCCGTGAATCGGATATATATAGTTTTTTCATCCCCTTCAATTTAGGATCACTGGCATCAACCTGTTCAAAATATTCTTTATCGGGTGGCAGGTTACTGAAGCTGAACTGCCCCATACCATCTGTAGTTGTTGATTCAATGACCTGCCCATAGCGGTCAACTAGGTTAACCTTTACACCCGCCATAGATCGTTTATCTGCATCGAGTAATGTGCTTTTCAATGTAAGCCTAAGGTCTACATCGTCTACCTTCATTCGTTTTAATGATACCGAGTCGGATGCAAGTAAAGTAAAGCGGAATTTTCCATCATTGCCCACATAAAATACCTTTATCACATCTCCATTTTTATTATTCAGCACTATCCGCGTTCTGGGTGGCAGCTGGCTGTCGTTGGCATTAACCGAAAATACATAGTTGTTATCGGGTGGCAGATTTGTGAATACAAATGCACCAAATTCATTTGTTACGGCGCTGGCAACCACCTCGCCATTCTCATTCAACATATTTACCTGTACATTGGCTACCGGTTTAGAGCTGTCTCCGTGTAATAAGCTTCCTGCCAGGTTCATTTCTTTGTCCATATTCTGTATCATGGGCAGGCGGGTAATATCGGGTGGAAGCTGCCGGAACATGAACTTGCCCATTTTAATATCCTGTACGGTAACACCAACTATTTTTCCTGTTGAATCAGCCAGGTAAAACCTTTTTTTGCCGAAAAAACGCGGGTCGCTTTCGTCTACCTGTACGCTGTATTTGCTGTTAGGGTCAAGTGTTTTAAATACAAAATTTCCGAACAGGTCTGTCTTGCCTGTTGCTATTACTCTTCCGCTATCATTCAATATATGCACGGTGGCCCCGGTTACAATATTATTTACATTATAACTCGATAGCAATTTCCCTTTCATTGGCCTGTAATCGCCTATATAAAAGAAGCTGTAAATATCGTCTGCGCCTTGTCCATCTTTCCGGTTCGATGAAAAATACCCGGTACGCCCGTTTGTATTAAAACAAATTCCAAAGTCATCAGTACTTGAATTAATGTCGGGCCCGAGGTTTTCCACATCGGCCCATATAGATTCAAATTTTTCAACGGAGAAAATATCGAGCCCGCCATAACTGAAATGCCTGTCAGATGAAAAGAATAGTGTGCCATCTTTTCTGATATAGGGGAACACTTCATTGCCCGGTGTGTTTACCTGTGAACCAAGGTTTACAGGTTTAGACCATCCATCACCGCTTTTCTGGCATTCGTAAATATCACTGCCTCCGTAACCGCCCGGCATGTTCGATGCAAAATAGAACCATTGGCCATCTTCAGATATGCTTGGGTCCATAACAGAATAGGAGTCACTGTTGTATTGAAAAGGCTGTGGTTTGCCCCACTTGCCATCAGCATCCATTGTGCTGTAATATATTTTGGCCTGGTTTACAAATCCCTTTTTACGAATAGCGTTTACCTGGGTGTAGTATATTGCTTTCCCGTCTGAAGTAAAGGTGGCAGGGCCAATATTGCAATCATTTCCGGCGCTTTTGTCTATGGTAAAATCACCTGGGCTGCTGAAACTATTACCTGCCGGTTTTGTGATGAACATAGTAAAATAGTTTCCTCCTGTGTTCGAACTCTTATTAAAGTTTACCATATCTGCGCCACGGTCGCTTACAAATACAACGTTATCCTTAAACAGGGTAGGGCCAAAATCAGAATACTTTGAGTTAATGCCGTCAACCGTATTTACCTGGTAAGCCAGGTACGATTTCTTTTTCAGGTTATCGCAGTAACGTATCTCATCACGTGCAGCGGTATCATTCGGGTATAGTCCCTGGTATATGGCAAATTGTTCCCTTGCCTGATCAAGCTTGCCATTGTTCTTTAGTATTTTTCCATAGCTCATGTACACATAAGGCGGAATATCAGATAAGGCAACTGCCTGTGCGTAATATATTTCAGCATTATCGTACTCACGCAATATACCGTAACAATTGGCTAAGCGAATTAACGATGCGGTATCCTTAGGGTCTGATGATATTGCTCTCTTATAACACCGGATAGCAGCTCTGTAATTAAAGCGGGCATAATTGTCGTCGCCTTGTTTCTTTTGCGCATGGGCTGAAATAAATACAAATGCAAGAAGATATAATACTATGGAGCCTCTTTTCATATATATAATTCCTTTCCTCTAATCCATTAAAAAAAGCGCGGAGATACCTGTGTTACCTTGCTTGATCCAAAATCTATTGTTAATGATAATTCATGTGAGCCCCCACCCAGGGTGCCAATACTATTAAGCCCCAGGTCGTAAGCATAGCCTATACTGATTGCATGTGTCGCCCTGTACGCGGCAAGTAAAACAAAACCATATCCCGGTTTGAACGATGCACCAAGCCAAAGCTTATTTGCAAGTAATACATTCAGGTTAATGCTTGCTGCAATAGGTGCATTTGCAGCATATTGTACTATAACTGAAGGGTTCCATATTATGCCTGAAGCAGATTGAAAAGATTTACCTGCAATGAAGTAAGCATGAGGTTTAAAACTAGCTGAACTATCGGTAGTAATATTGGTTAGCCTTGATTCAATAAGGTGGTTGAAGCTTAATCCGATATAATAAGTTGTAGTATAATAATACAAACCCGCTTCAGCTGTAGGTGTTATTTTTGAACCATTGTTAGCCATGGCATAAATGTCGTTCTGGTCTTTATAATCAACCTGCGAAAAATCGAAAGTGTAATCGTAAAGTCCTATACCCAAACCCATTGCCAGTTTACCATGGCCTATCTGTATGTTATAGGCATAATTCCCCTGTAGTGAACTACTTTGTGTAGGGCCTATACGGTCGTTCATAATTTCAATGCCCCAGCCTGCATGTTTATCTTGTATAGGTGCAGAAAAGAGCAGGGCATTTGTCATTGGTGCACCTGTTATATCAAGCCACTGGTCGCGTGATATAAGGTTTAGCTCCATATCGTCCTTACTGCCTGCAGCTGCCGGGTCAACAGCCATTTTGTCGAACATGTATAAGCTATACTGTGGGTCTTGCTGGGCAAACGAAAATATTGGCAATGCTGCCAGGCAGAATAAAATAATATGTTTTTTTAACTGCTTCATACTATCGTGTTAATTGAACCCAGCCCTTGTACGTTGTTCCGTTTACTTTGACTACATAAAAATAAGTTGCATCTG
>DATHNG010000176.1:0-7136 GCA_035486275.1 Bacteroidia bacterium | reverse complement strand
TTGATTCTTACTCTATACCTATTACACAAGGATATGAATTTTTATTGTAATATATATATACCTAAAGGTAAAATTTACTTTATCCCTTATTTAATGTATATCTTTACTGAATAAATCAAAAAATTTACTACTATGTGTATAATAGCATTTACCCTTGGGCTGCTGGTAATTGTAGCAGGAATGAAATTACTGGCTCAAACCCAGAAGGACAACCTTAGCAACCTGTTCAAATATGTTTCATGGTTTGTTATTGTAATGGGCTTCCTATCTCTTATAGGCACAGGCTTACATTGCGCTATGAACTGTTGCCACAGACACGAACACCGCATGATGATGCGTGAATGCAGAATGATGGATAACGATTGTGATGAAATGCAAGGCTGCGGCAATATGATGCACTGCCAGCATGGTATGGGTATGATGCGCGGCGACGGCGGTTGTATGATGCACAGCGGTAATTGCGGTATGGGCGGAAGCTGTAATATGGGCAATGATAATTGTAATATGGGTGGTGGATGTTGCAAAGAAGGTATGGGTTCAGAGTGCCATGAAGGTATGAGTTCAAGTTGCCCTATGATGGGTGGCGGACACTGCGATATGAAAGACTCAGTAGTTGTAAAAAAGGAAACGAAGAAATAAGTTGAGACTTAGGTTGAGATTGAGAAAAGCCCCGTGGTTGCGGGGCTTTTTTATTTCATTGCAATACGAGGTACCTAGTTAAGCGAAGGCTGAACCTTCGCTTTTAAATTATGCTGATATGGATTCATTGGTTAAAATGAACAAGGCCATGTTTAGATGGAAAACCGTGAGGTAAATGTAACTGTAAGCGACAATAATATTGGGACGAAGGTGCAACTTTCGCCCAATGGGGAAATTAATAGGTAGCGGAATTATTAAATCTTCATTTCTCTGCCTTTTTGTCACCAATAAATTTTAGCAAACATATTCAATAGTTAAATTATTGATGATCAACATTTCGTGAAATTACTGGCTAAAAAATATAGCAATTTATTCTATTGTTATTTATTGTTATTATCAATAAAACTGTCATTAGTTGGCAGAAAAACTTTGTGGCCTTTGCGGGCTGTTTCGTTGTGTGCTTTGTGGTTCACCCCTCCTACGTTATTCACCAATGTATTATATTCAACGGAGTTCATGAGCCCCTCGGGGTTCCCAAAGTGCGGAGGTTTAAACACATAGGCATTGTAATTCTTCCCCGCTTGGGGAAAGTAAGGAATGGGGCACCTACGACAAGCTCAGCATAACAATCGGATAAAAACCTACCTTTGCAAGGCATGAAAACATTTGAAATACCGGAATTCTACAATAGTCCCATACTGGCTAAGGTAAAGGACCACCGCTCGAAACAGGACCCAAAGAAAAAAGATTTCTCTCCTACCCTGCTCGACTTTGGTTCGGTGCGCTTTTTAATGGCACGTCACTTCGGGTTTTGTTACGGTGTTCAGAATGCTATAGAGTTATCATTCAGGGCAGTAAAGGAAAACCCAGGCAAGCGCATTTTTTTGCTTAGCCAAATGATACACAACCCTGAAGTAAATGCTAACCTGCAGGAACAGGGAGTACAGTTTTTGATGGATACATACGGCAATGTAATTACACCTTTCAGTGAACTTACACCTGATGATGTGGTTATTATACCCGCGTTCGGCACAACGTTAGATATAAAGAAGCAATTATCGGACCTTGGCCTTGAAATAAAATCGTACGACACTACCTGCCCTTTTGTACACCGTGTATGGAACAAGGCAGAAAAGCTGGGGTCGGATAAGTATACGGTTATCATTCACGGCAAACCATTTCATGAAGAGACCCGCGCTACCTTCTCGCACAGCGCTGCTGGAAGCCCCTCGCTGATAGTGAAGGATATGAAAGAAACTGTTCTGTTAGGAGATTATATATTGGGTAAGTTATCACGCGCGGAGTTTGATGAAATATTCAAGGACCGTTTTTCAGATACATTTGACCCTGATGCCAGCCTTGGCAAGATTGGTGTGATAAACCAAACCACTATGCTGGCTGAAGAAACACAGGGCATTGCCGACTACCTGAAGAACATTATGATTCAGAAGTACGGCGAAGAAACCCTAAAAGAGCATTTTGCCGATACGCGTGATACACTTTGCTACGCTACCAACGAGAACCAGGATGCTACGCATCAGTTACTGAAGCAACATGCCGATTTTGCAATTGTAGTGGGTGGATACAATAGCTCTAACACTTCGCACTTAGTTGAGTTATGTGAACAAAAATTCAAGACCTATTTTATTTCTTCAGCAAAGGAAATTGAATCGAGAGATATTATTCACCACTTTGATATACACAGCGAAAAACCGAAAACTACCTTAAACTTTCTGCCCGATAAAACACCGGTAACCATAGTGCTTACCAGTGGTGCATCGTGCCCTGATGCTATGGTTGAAGATGTGCTGATGAAAATTCTTGCCTATTACGGAGAAACCCGGCCTGTTGCAGAAGTTATGCAACACTTTAATTAAGAACACTGTTCGCTTTCCCTTTTCTTGCTTCAGCCAGGTTATTCTTTATCAGCTGGTTATTGGGTTCTAACCGCATAGCCCGTTCACCTGCATTAACAGCATCATTCCACATGCCCAGCTCATTATAAGCTGCGCACATGTTGTTGTAAGCCAGTGCAAATTTCGGGTCTAATTTTATGGCTGCTTTACATGCATCTATTGATTTCAAAAATAAACTCTGCTTGTAATACATAAGGCTTAAGTTTAAATAATTACCTGGTATTGGTGCTTTTAAAACTACATTCTGCATGCTATCTGTTATGGCCATTTGCCTCATTGAAAACAGGTAATTGTTTTTTGCTAAAGCAAAATCAGGTTTAATACTCAAAGCTTTGGTAAACGCATCCGTAGCCTTTTTCCAATCACCCATCATGTTATCTGCTGAGCCAATGTTATTATAAGCGAGGTAATAATCAGGGTTAATTTTCAGTGCTTCATTGCAAGCCTCAATACACTTATCATATTGCTTTAAATTATAGTATATAAGGCTTAATGAAAGATAGTTATCAGGCGTTGGCTTATCTTTCACAAGATCAATCGCTTGTTCAAGCTTTGTTTTCTTGCCAATTGAATTAGCCAAATAGGTTTTGGTAACGGCATCACCCGGTAGCAATAAAAGGGTTCGATTAGCCAATGCAATAAGGGCTGGCCAGTTTTCTTCATCCTGGAATATCTCCATTAACAAGTACCTTGAATCGGCATCGGCAGGAGAAAATGCAATTGCCTGTTTTAATAAAACCTCAGCCTCGGCATTACGGTTTTGTTCGTGCAAATATCTGGCATAATAATAGTATAGTACCGGTATACCTTCGCCATAATCAAGGGCTTTTTTAAAGTATGCTTCTGCTGTGTCGTTTTGTTTTTGTACCGCTTTCAGTATGGCCATATTTTCATAAACATACGGATACTGTGGTATTAATTGCAAAGCTTTTCTATACTGTTTTTCAGCATCGGCAAGGTCACCGCTACTCATAAGTGAAAGACCATAGTTCATTTGCCCGCGGCCGTTACCGGGGCTTTTAATTGTTACATCATGCCACAATGTTTCTTCATTCCACCAAACAAAATTGCGGGCAAAAGTACCAATTGCATTCAGCACCAGTATTAAAAGCAAGGCTGTCCGAAATACTTTAAAGTATTTAACACTAAACCTTTGCCACAATAAAAACAATAACCAGCCTGATGCAATTACAAGGCCTACATAGGGAAAGAAAGCTCTATGGTCGTTCATTACCTCAGCAAGCGGAACAACCGTAGTAGGTATTAAAGCAATAAGAAACCACGCTATACCAAAAATAACGGGTGCATATTTGCGGAACTTTAGCAGGGCAACTGCTGTAACAAGCAGCAACAATATGAATCCTGAACCAATAATAAAATGTACATCGGCCATTGATGTTAATGGCAGCCAATCGCTATCAGCGCTGAGGCCAAAAGGAAAGTAAAAGGTTATGAAATAATGCAGAATTACAAAAGGTTGTGTGATGATGTAAGGGTAAGCCTTACCACCGGAGACATAGGTTGACGAAGTTAATTTAGCCTGCAATAAATATAATAGCGCACAAATCAGTAACGAAGGAAGAATAGTAATGATGGTATTAACCAATCTCTTAACGATAGTACTATTATCATTTTTCTTCTCAAACAAAAACACATACACAGCAAGTAATGCAGGGAATACAACAGCGCTCTGTTTGAATAAAACGCCAATAATTACAGGAACCAGGTAAAGAAAATACTTATTCCACTGCGGTTTGTAAATATATGTTACCAAGGCGGTTACTACCCAAAAAGTTGAAATAGAATCGGAGGAAGAGGAAATATAATTGATAGTATCGGCATTGGCTGTTGCAAGCATGTACCAGCCTGTGGTGAACAAAGCAAAATATTTATTCACATCGCTTTTAAACGATGCATCGAACAGTTTAATAATTAGCAGATACATAAAAAAGCCCTGTAGTAAAAAGAAAATAAAAATGGGCAGGTGATAAAAGAAAGTATAAAAACCACCTACGGCATAATCTAACGCATACAAGGTTGTAAGCATAGGTCTGTAGGTTTGGTTATAAGGTAATGAGCTGAATGTTTTAGCACTTTTAAAAAACTCAGGTATGTTTTTTAAACTACGTATATAGGCATTGTTATTTATGCAATGTGAATCGTCGAAGTGAAAACTATTGCCAAAATGATTTGAATAGGCAGCAACTATTAATACCAGTAAGGCTATTACACAATTGCGGAAGAGCTTATCCTCTTTCATCATCAAACTACAATTCTTCAGCCATTAAGTTACAACCACGTATATCACTGTAATCAATACGGCCTGATATCTCAAAATTTCCATCCATATGGAGTAATCCCATATCATCGGTAGCTATAAAGGAACAGGAATTGATATTTGCCAGGTCAATAATATTAACTGCGCCTTTGCCTTCCTGCATATTTACATTCATAGGATCATACAAATCCCTTACCCCTATTTTCATCCAAGCAGGGCAATTAAACACACCTTTACCTTTTGAATACCCCTGGGACAATAGTTCCGTCATTCCATATTCAGAATGGATATCGTTAACCTGAAATGCCTTCTTCAATATTTCATGTACCTCTTGTTTAGGTAATTCCTTTCGTTGGCCCTTCATGCCACCGGTCTCCATAATTATTGTGTGCTTCAACGGCATAGCATACTCTTCGGCCAGCTTAAGTAGTGCATACGTAACGCCCAACAGTATTATTTTTTGTTTTTTATTCTCAAGCTCTTTCAGGGCAGCTACCAACTTATCGTAATCGTGAATATAAAAACCGCTTTGCTGATGTCCGCTTTGCTTTATCATATCCTCGGCCATATATACCAGTGAAGAACCATTTCTTTCAAGATATGATGGCAGTAAGGCCAAAACACAGTACTCCTTTATATCTCCATAGAAATAAGCAAAAGCCTTTCGAAAGCTTTCTTCATATATGTTAATGTTCTTTACAAAATGCCTTGAAGGCTTGCCGGACGTTGTAGTACTGCTAAGGAACACTTTATCGTACTTAGTCCTATCCTCACAAATAATTTCGTGCGATTTAAAGAACGATATAGGCAGGAATGGAATATTGGAGATAGTCTTTACAGAATCAGGTTTTACTCCCAATGCATTTACATAATTATGGTACACCAGATTTTGTTCGTACTGGTAACGGAATATATCAAATGCCGCTCTGTCAAAATCGTTTTCTGACTGAATGGAAAATATACTATCAATATTTACGTTAACAGGTAATGTTTGCATAGCTGGCAAATAAACACCTCAAAAATAATGCGTATATTTGCATAGAAGACCTTATCATGAAAAAAATTTCAGTTATAGTTTTTATTGTTGGCGTCGCAGCCTGTCTTTCATCATGTATGAAAAAGGAGAACTACCCTATTGTTCCTGCCATTACCTATCAAAATTTTATTGTTAATGCTGATAATTCAGCCGATTTACAAATAAACTTTACGGATGGTGACGGAGATATAGGTTACCAGGAGGGTACCAGTAACATTCCACCCAATTTTTACATGGAATTCCTTGAAGACACTTCGGGTACAGGTGTTTTTATTCCGCTCATAATTTCTACAGGTACACCTGATGCAGTAATGGGAGATACAGTATTCTATTCATATAACATACCTTATATTACCCCTGCCGGCAAGGATAAAGAGCTTAGCGGGCAAATACAAATAGCCTTAGGTGCGGGTCAATGGTACTTACAGGCACCCGGTAAACCTCAGCGTAATTACAAATATGTTGTCTGGATAATTGACAGAGCAGGCCATAAGAGTAACCGAATTACAACGCCGCCGGTACTTAGTCCGCCTCAATAAGTTTTAGTTAATTCGCCGGATTTCTTCTTTCCTGGCTATGATCAGCAGCCTCATGATAAAATATAACCTCATTGGCCATACTTTTTAACTGATCACCTACCCTCTCGAGTTTCATAACCACTGAGAACAAATACAAACCACCTTGGCTTTGTTCCGGGTTATTGCGAATGTATTTACCTATGGCATCCATTGCCATTATTCTATAACGGCCTATCTGTTCATCTTTTTCAAAAACAACCTTCAAAAATGAACTATCGTCCTTATCAATAGATTGCAAAACAGCGTACATCATAGCATCAATTTCTTCAAACATTTGCACCATGTTGCAGCTATTCAGTAATGCTTTATCAAACGAGCTTTCCGTTTCTGATATATATAGCGATACCCAGGCGGCAAAATCGGCACAACGGCTAAGGCAATGTATCATTTTGAAACCGGCCAGTACAAAACGCAGGTCTTTGGGCGATGGCCTGAATAAAGAAAGCATGCTTTCACAGTCCTGCTTTATGCGGCGGTTCCATTTTTCAATTTTCTGTTCATTCATTACAACCTCGTAACCAAGGTCTTTATCGAACTTTAATAATGTTTCTTTGGCTTTATGCATTTGAGCCTGTACCAAAACACAAAGATGGAAGATGTCTTTTTTAACAAGCTGTAACTCTGCCGATAACATAAGGGTAGATTAAACAGAGTAAAGATATAAAAGAGATTTGAGAAGTGTAAACAGA
>DATHNG010000175.1:0-47239 GCA_035486275.1 Bacteroidia bacterium | reverse complement strand
CGCCTCATTTAGGTGCAAGCGGTTTTGTTATTTGTAATAATATTTATGTGGGTAGTGGAGTAGATTCTGCAGGCGGCTTTACTCATTCATTCTGGAAATACAGTACTACACAGGATTCATGGACACAGGTTTCAAGTGTTCCGGGGATTTCAAGAATTGCAGGTGCTGCTTTTGCCATTGGTGATAGCGGCTATTATGGATTTGGATTTGATAGTGTTGGGGTTACTTATAATATATTTGACAGGTTTTATGCGGGAGATAGTTGCGGCATACTCACCGGCTTGAATGCTATAAATAATATTTCAGGAATAAGCATTTACCCGAACCCTTTTACCCGTGTATGTTATATCCACTTGCCGGAAAATCTCACTACGACACCATTATTCTCTTTGATTGATGTTGAAGGGATAGAAAAGAAAATAGATACACAAGGTAATGGATCCAGTTATGTCCTTCAAAGAGGAAGCTTAACAGATGGCATATATATATTATCTATAAAATACAATGAACAAGTAATCCATAAAAAACTAATAATCATCAACTAAATTTGAATCTTTAATATTCGCGCCCATATGAAAAAGTTAATTGCATTATTCATTCTATTGTTTACTATATGTTTTTATAAAACAGCTACAAGCCAAATTATAACGACAATTGCTGGCGATAGTATTTCCGGGTATAATGGAGACAATATTCTTGCAAAAAAGGCTGAATTAAGTAATCCTGGGAATGTAGTTGTAGATAAAACAGGCGATTTGTATATAGCCGATTACAGCAACTTTCGAGTACGAAAAATTGATACTGCAGGAATAATTACAACTGTTGCAGGTAATGGCAATAATGGATATAGCGGTGATGGTGGACCTGCAACAAGTGCAGAAATCAGTCATTTATATTCAGTTGCCCTTGATCGATCCGGCAACTTATATATTGCTGATTATGATAATAGCGTGATACGTAAAGTAAATACCGTCGGAATTATTTCAACAGTTGCAGGTAATGGCATTAAAGGCGATAGCGGGGATGGAGGATTGGCTGTAAATGCAGAACTTCATTGGCCAAGTGGTGTATGTATAGATACAGGTGGAAATATTTATATAGCAGACTGCGAAAATAGCCGGATACGAAAAGTTACTGGTAATACTGGAATTATTACAACAATAGCAGGTAATGGAATTGCCGGATATAGTGGAGATAGTGGGCAAGCAACTGCAGCTGAAATAAACCAAGCGAATGAAGTTCTAGTGGACGACTCAAATAATATTCTGATTTCTGATACTTGGAACAATAGAATACGCAAGGTATATTTTAAAACTGGCATCATTAAAACAATCATTGGCAACGGCAATTATGGTTTTAGTGGAGATGGCGGACCTGCTACAGCGGCTGAACTCAAATATCCTGCAAATATTGTACTTGACAAGCAGGGGAATTTGATTTTTGCAGATAGCTATAATTGCCGAATACGTATAGTAGATATGTATGGAACAATAAATACAATAGCCGGCAATGGAACAGTTGGTTTTTCGGGTGATGGTGGTTCAGCTACGTCCGCTGAACTAAATGCTCCAACAGGCGTTGCATTTGACGCATTCGATAACATGTATATAGCAGATTACTATAATTACAGAATTCGGAAAATTTCGTATCTGACAGGGATTCCACAAATGTCCGTTTCAAAAAATATCCAGGTATTCCCTAATCCCAATAAAGGCCAGTTTTCAATTTTGATTCAGAAAGGAGTTTTACTTACGGAATTAAAGATTTATAATGTTTCAGGCGAGATTATATATTCAAAGCAATTAAACAATGTAAGCAATGAATATTTGGTAGATATAGAAAACATATTGCCTGGCAGCTATGTATTATTAATTAAAACAAATCGTGAAACAATTTATAAGAAGCTAATTATAAACTAACCAATTGAATTCCAACATTTAAACTTTCCACCCACATGAAACACTTAGAAAGATGCCTAATACACCTATGTCTATTTGTGAGTTTGCTTTTGCTTGGCTTAAAAACAAATGCCCAAGTTTACACTTACACAACATCTACATCTACTCCATCACCAACTCATGATGTAATTCAGTCTAATACTGGTATCGTTACTTTTATGCAAGGTACCGGCACTTTTGCATCTTCATCAGCCCTAACTTCATTTGGTGTAAACACTCAAAAACCGCTTGAACTTTTTGACGTTAGCGGTGGTAACATAGATGTATTTACTTCAAACAAAGGGTATAAGATAGATACGCAAATGGTGCTCTACAGAAAACTAATCACAATATGAAAAAACTCCTTTTACTATTTATAGTTTACACCACCTCATTTGCTACCATAAAAGCACAAGGTACTTGGGCTCCTCGTGCTCCTCTTCCTGATACTATCACAGCTCAGGGAATTTCAGGTTTTTCGGTTAATGGATATGGATATGGCGGTTTGGGAAACGACCAATATGACTTTAACAAACTATCTGATAAACTATGGCGATTTGATCCATCTTCAAATTCATGGGCACAAATGGCTTCATTCCCAGGTAGTGCAAGGGTTGCACCTGCCTGTTTTGTAATCTGCAATAAAGCCTACCTGGTTACGGGTTCCGTTGCCAGTGACGGAAAATGTGTTAAAGAATGCTGGGAATATGACGCAACAGCTAACCAATGGACACGAAAAACAGATTTCCTGGGCGGCGCAAGAACCTATGCAGTTGGCTTTTCAATAAATGGTATTGGTTATGTGGGTACAGGAGCGAATGAGGTAAGCGACTTCTACAAAGATTTCTTTTCGTACAACCCTATAACTGATAAATGGGCACAAATTGCCGATTTTGGTGGAATAGCAAGAGATGGAGATTGCGGTTTTGCAGCGAACGGTAAAGGGTATGTTTGTTTTGGGCAGGATAGTACAATAAAAAACCACAACGATATGTGGGAATACGACCCCGTTTTAAATACATGGAGCCAGAAAAGTAATAGCCCGGGTCCGGGTCTTTTAGGCGCAATTGGATTTTCAATTTGTGATAATATTTATGTAGGCAGTGGAGACAGCACTTCGGCTTTTCTAGCAGATGACCACAGGTTTTGGAGGTATAATACCTCATTAGATTCTTGGACACGGGAAGCAAATATCCCGCCACCAACGAGGATACAAGGCACAGCTTTTGCCATTGGTGATACGGGGTATTATGGATTTGGATTTGATAGTACTGGGAGTATTCTTGATAATATTTTCGATAGTTTTTTTGCCGGCGATACCTGTACAAATATTGACACTTGTAGTATTAATACAGGTTATGATAACATCGCTGATAATTCAATCATCAGTATTTACCCGAATCCGTTTAGTGATGTTTGTTATATTAAATTACCTCGTAATGCAGGTAATACAACTGTATTTTCCTTACTTGATATAGCCGGAATAAAACAGGAGGCAGATATAAAAGGCAATGGCACAAACTATACTTTGGAAAGAAACGGGCTTAAAGATGGCGTCTATATATTAACTATAAAATACAATGAACAGGTATTGCATAAAAAAATAATCATAATCAACTAAACATCATTCAAACTAATCATTCATGAAAACATGAAACTAATTACAATATGAAAAAACTCCTTTTATTACTTATAGTTTGGACCACCTCATTTACAGCTTTAAAGGCACAAGGTATTTGGACATCGCGTACTCCATTCCCTGACTCTGCAAGAGGATACGGGATAGGTTTTTCAATTGGTAATTATGGGTATATGGGATTAGGGACACAGAGCGGTGACGTAAATTCCATTTCCTTTAATGATTTTTGGCAATTTAACCCTTCAACTAATTCCTGGACCAAAAAATCAAATTTTCCGGGTGTAGCAAGAATTTGCCCTGCAACTTTTGTGATTGGGAACTATGCATACATCGTAACAGGGCAAAGATCGGATTCACTACCCCCACATTTTACTAATGAATGTTGGCAATATAATTCTTCAAATGATAAATGGACCCAGAGAGCAAATTTTCCGGGTGTAGCACGAGGATATGCCGTAGGTTTTTCCATTGGTGGAAAGGGGTACGTTGGAACTGGAAGTCAATATAATCAAAATTACCGAAAAGACTTTTGGGCATACGATACCGCAACAAATACCTGGTCACAAATTACCGATTTTGGAGGAACAGCGAGAATTTCAGCATGTGGGTTTAGCGCAAGCGGTAAAGGCTACTTATGTTTTGGAGATGATTCTATAACTGGAACAAGAAATGACATTTGGGAATATGATACTGCAACAAAGTTATGGACACAAAAAAATAATAATCCTGGTCCAAGTCAATGTGCAACAAGTGGATTTGTGATAAATAATAAAATTTACGTAGGAGCAGGAACTGATAACACAAATGGGAAATGTTATAACGAATTTTGGCAATACGAGCCTTTACTCGATTCTTGGATAAGTCAAGCGACTTTACCTGGTTTAGGGTTAACAGCATGTAGCACTTTCGCTATAAAAGATACAGGCTATTTAGGTTTGGGTGTTGATAGTGTTGTTATGGGGCATAAGGAACTGTATAAATTTTACGCTGATACTACCATTACAAGTATGAACGAATTATTAGCTGCTAAAGACGATATAGTGATATTCCCTAACCCTTTCAATACTTCATGTACAATCTCTATACCTGATAACTTTTATAACTCGATACCGAAATTTACCTTATATGATTTTAATGGAGTACAAGAGGATATCAGAATAAGTGATTTTAATCATAGATATATATTGTATAGGAATAACCTAACTCCCGGGCCATATATGCTTGAGATAAAATATAACAATAAAATCTTTAATGAAAAATTACTCATAACCAACTAACTCAAAACAACATTTACAATGAAAAACAAAACTACATTAGCTGCATTATTTATTCTTATACTATGTTTTATATTGATAGAAAATAAAACAACAGCCCAAGTCGCAACACTTGGACCAGTTACTTCTCCAGCCCCTACTCATGATGTTATTCAATCAACATCGGGAATTATAACATTTATGAAAGGAACGGGAGGCGGTTCAAGTGCATTAACATCTTTTGGTGTAAATACTCAAACGCCACTTGAACTTTTCGACGTTAGCGGTGGTAATATAGATGTATTTACTTCAACCAAAGGGTATAAGATAGATACGCAATTGGTGCTTTGGCATAATGGTATACCAAGTAATATTTTTGTAGGTGTGGGTGCAGGTAATACTACAACAGGGTTAATTCATAATGTATACATTGGTTTCCAGGCAGGGAACCATTCAGGTGGTACCGCCTCGAACAGCGTATTAATTGGTGATAGTGCAGGATATGTAAATGGGGCTAACGGAGCCACTTTTGTTGGATACGATGCTGGCATAAGGTCAGCCGCCGGCGCTGACTACGTTACTTATGTGGGCTACCTTTCAGGTTATCATCAAACAGGAGGATCATACAATGCTTTTCTGGGTGCAAATTCAGGCTATTATTCTGATGGAACTTCTAATACTTATATAGGTGGTGGTTCTGGTTGTACTATAGCTGATAGTTCAGGTAGCGAGAATGTTACGCTTGGGTTTGAATCTAAAACCGGTGGTACGGGAAGTAATGAAATAGCCATAGGAGCCAATGCTGTGGCTACTGTATCAAATACTATGGCATTAGGCGGCGCAACTACGGGAGGTAGTTCGTACGCTACATGGGTAGGTATTGGCTTATCGGGCGATGCACCGCAATGGCCCTTGGAAATTAACGCCGTATCAAAAACAAATACTGTACTTGGCGATTCAAGCGGATTACGATTCAGGCAGCTGACATCTTCTTCCACCATTACAGTTGCTGCACACAATTTTTTAACCGTTAATCAATACGGCGATGTTGTGCTCGATAAGATCGATAGTGTTTCATCATACGCTTTTGCCTGGACCTTAAAAGGAAATGCCGGAACAAGCCCGGGCACCAATTTTATTGGTACTACTGATAATGAAGATCTGATATTTAAGGTTGATAACACTTTTTCAGGTGAAATAAACCAGGCATCAGGTAATACCGCTTTGGGTTTTAGTAGTTTAGTAAATAATAATTCGACTGCAATTGATAATACCTCGTTAGGATATAAAGCATTACAGGTTAATACCTATGCAGGCCGAAATACTGCTATAGGAGCATTAGCTCTTTACACTCAAACATTTGGCACCTCGGCATGGGATTGTGAAAATACTGCTGTAGGAGCATCATCACTTTTTTCTAACCTGCCTACCTCAACAACAAATGGATACCAGAACACAGCTATAGGTTACGAAGCTTTATATTATAATGGTACAGGGAGTCAAAATACTGCTTTAGGTTTGCAGTCATCATTGGGTAATACTACCGGTGTAAATAATACGAGTGTTGGATTTGGAGCAAATTACGAGAATAAAACAGGCAGTTGTAATACAGTAGTGGGTTACGATGCATTATATGGCGGTACGGGTAGTTCGCCATACTCGAGTGATGGAAATACGGCAATAGGTGATTCGGCTGGAATTGGAAATCGTACAGGCAACGACAACACATATATTGGTTATAAAAGTGGCCAAACTACTCTTACAAACTATTCAAATTCCACAGCTATAGGGTATAATGCAATTTTCACTGCAAGCAATACCGCTGTTATCGGTAATACTTCAGTAGGGACTATTGGCGGGTATGCTAACTGGACGAATTTTACATCAGATAGAAGGCTCAAAAAAAATATTCAACACGATGTACATGGACTCGATTTCATATTAAAACTGCAACCTGTAACCTATAATCTTGACATTAAAAAAATAAATGCCCTTCTTAGCCGAACCATTACAAAAGATTCTGCCGGAAAGACCGAAACAATAACCATTGGTCCAAAATATGATTCGGCCTGCATAAAAAAAGAAGCAATACGGTATAATGGTTTTATAGCGCAAGATGTGGAACGTGTTGCTGATAGCTTAGGGTATAGTTTTAGTGGCGTAATTCATCCTGCAAATGATAAGGATAGCTATAAAATGAGCTATTCAGATTTTGTAGTACCTATAGTAAAAGCTATACAGGAACAGCAAGGCATAATTAATTCTCAGGCAAAGGAAATTGCTGACTTAAAAACACAAATGGTGGCTATGCAAAAAGCAATTGCCGATCTGGGAAATAAAAAGTAGCATACATTTTTATCAGAATAAAAGGGGCTGTTGAAAAGAACAGCCCTTTTCTATTTTCATTCAGAAACATTGGTTTTAAATTTGCATTATTGGTGCAAAACTTGCGCTGGAAATAAGTTCATTGAAATAGTATAAGTAGAAATGCTTCTCCCGGGCTGGAGGATCAGCATGACAAAAAATGTCATTCAATCAATTTCTTAAAATTGACAGAAATTATGTCAATCTGCTGGTAAAGTATTCAAAATGAAGATTAAAAAAATGGCAAAAGGTGACAAAAAGTAAATGGGCGGGTGGTTTACAAAAACATAGGTATTTTTTGGGTTTATAAAATTGAAGATCAATTGGTTGATGGTATACAAATGGGTAAAAGTGTAACCCACCCCTGGCTGCCCCTTACCTGCATAAGCAGGGGGCTTAAATTGCAAAATCAATGGTTTTGATGAAATTGACAAGTATATGAAAATCAACAGAATAACATATATGAATTTCCGAAAAATTGCAATTATATGCAGTTATATGCAAATGACTTGCAAGTTTATAAAGTGGAAAGTTTATAAAGTGAAATAGGTAGATGCTTCGACCCACGAGAATTCGGTGCAGGCAGGCTTAGCATGACAAGGTATTTAGCAAACAGGTAAAAGGTGGGCCCGGCTTAGCTGCAAATTATGCGACAGGGGTTTGCGTTAGGGATAGCAGCGGAAAGCCCACAGCGCAGCGAGGACTTGAAGCGTATAGCCCGACCCGCAGGGGAACGCCCAGAGGAAATAACGAATACAGAACAAGGAATAATGAATATTGATGTATAAAAAGCTCAATGAAATAAGCCAGGGGGGCCGGTAGGGGCATTTTGCTTAACCAAAACACCCCTACCGAAGCTCTACTTAAGTTGCAAGCAGAGTATTTTAAGGTATCTGTAGAATTTCACATGACTGTGAAAAAACTACCATCAATTACAAAAATTATAAATACAGAACGTTAATTACAATACTAAAAAACATGGGGTAAGGCCTGTGCTTAATGCACAGATAAGAAAAAAGCTAATTACACACAACCGCTGTATATCATACAGAGGAGATACTGGTAATTAAAGAGATTATGCTTTTTCAATTTAATAACAGGAACGTTTTTTTTAGTTTCAAGGCGGTAGCAAACAAATACAATGGTCAGAAATTCTTCAACATAACTATATACGGCATAATTAATACGGTTGAGACTATGAAGCAGAATATTGAAGAAACGAGCCTGGCGTTGCAGCCAGAAATACATAGCTGCCAGCTGCCTGCTATAGGCTGTTTTTTCAACATTTAAACTGGCTATGTAGTTTGTTAACACCTTTCTTTATTTTTTTTCTATTACAATTATATGCAACAAAACTTCCAAATCCAAATTTAATGGCACTTTTCGGCATTAGAATAGCATTAGAATTTTTTAATATCGCCTTAGCACAGGTCAACAACAGAACCGCTTACTTCAGGCAAGTATACACTACCGGAAGAATAAGTTTTTCCCACAATGCATATTCTTTTGCCGAAGGGTGTAAACCATCACTTGCAATGAGATCGGGATTGTTCTTCATTTTTTTGGTTTCCGGGTAAATGTCAATATACTTCAAGCCCCTTTTATTTACTTCCTTAATGATAATACTATTAAAATCAGCTATGCCTTTTGCAATGTCTCTGCCCCCGCTATATTGCGCACCGGTTGGTGTTACTCCAAAATCGGGTATGGTTATTAATACCAGGTTCTTTTTATTGCTCAATTGGCTTTCGGTATTATCAATAATATATACCAGGTTTTTATGGAAAGTGGCGGAATCAACACCATGCACCCAATCATTTACACCTATAAGAAGGGTAACAAAATCGGGTTTAATTTGTTCCATTATCGGTAATTCCCTATCTATCAGGTCTTGCGTTGTCCAACCTGTTCGGGCAGGGTTTGCCGAAAGCTCTATGCTTACTCCTTTTTCATTTAAGTGGCTGGTAAGTATCAGCGGCCATGCTTCGTCGGGTTTGGCTCCTTCGCAACAGGTGTATGAATCACCAAGGGCTACGTATTTAAGTTTTGCTTTTTGGCCCGGAGTACCTGCCATACATCCTGCAATTATGAGTATTAATAATATAAAACGCCCTGTTCTCATGCCTTAATATACGAACTAATGCTAATAACAGATTTCAGAATGAATTTATTTTGAAATTCTTGTGTGAATGAAGGCATTTTTTTACAATCTTTGCAGCCCAATTTAAAAAATGACTTCGTAGCTCAGCTGGTAGAGCAAAAGACTCTTAATCTTTGGGTCGTGAGTTCGAGCCTCACCGGGGTCACACAAATTGAAAAAGGCTGCTGAATAAGCGGCCTTTTTATTTTACCGATAAAAAACAGCAATTCGACCCTGTTTTTTTACTTACCTAAAGAAATTTTTAGTTGAGCCTTTATGGTGCCGATAACTTGGCCCAAAATTAAACCTAAAAAATCAATATCATGAAAGTAAAAAAAGTTATTACAGGAATCAGTGTTGTTATTTGTTCTCTTGGTTTTGCTACTGTTACAGTTGCACAGGATAAGACAACTGATAAAAATTCGTCTTCTACAAATACAACTAAGACTTCAAGTGAAACGAATAATGGAACTACAAAAAGGTCTACCACAAAGACTGTTAAATCAACGGAAAGTAAGAATGGTAATAAAAAAGTAAAAGAGACCAAAACAGACACCAAAGTTGAAAGTGATAAAAAATAGAGCAAAGTGATTTGTTGGTAAAACCCCAAAAGAGCCAGTTAACACTGGCTCTTTTTTATGCTCTAAAGTAATTGTAATTCAATTAGTTTAAAGAATATTTTATTTGCACGGTATGTAAACTATTTGCCCGTTTTAATTTCACCGACAATTTTCCTGTGTTTACCCATTATTCTTACCGGTTTATAGAAAAAAAACCTATGCTTTCCCTTTAATGCCGCTTCATTATAGTACGGTGAGGCTTCAAGTAATTTCGTTCCGAAATATATGTATTCGATAACTTTGAGCATGCAAATAATTACATTAAACTGGGTAATTAATTATATTGCTAATTTAAACGTTAAAGTAATATTATATTAGGCTATATAATTTAACTAATCCTTTTGATTTCCAGAACTTATCTGTATATGATTCTGATTATTTATCGATCATCAGAATCACGTATGATAATTAGCACTAGGATGATACATATTTAAGCTATTTATAGTATACTAGAAAGATTATGCATAACACCTAAAAGTGGCTAATATTTGTACTTTAATAAAATTAAAAAGCAATATATTCGTGTTATGCCTTTAAAATCCGTACATTATTCCAATCTAAATGCACTACGCTGTATAGCGGTATTTATTGTTATAATACATCATATAGAAGCCTATAAAAACATGTTCAGTATTGGGTCAAACTGCCATATTGCTATCATTAATATGGGAAAGTTAGGAGTAGTACTATTCTTCGTTTTAAGCGGCTTTCTTATAACTAACTTATTATTAATTGAGCAGAAAAGTGAAGAGAATATCAATATAGTAAATTTCTATAAAAGGCGCATATTAAGGATATGGCCTTTGTATTTTTTCATTGTGACGATTTCTTTGTTTCTATTGCCTCATTTGCTTTGGGTTCCAGAATATGATTTAAATGAAATAAATAGCCATATCGCAATAAAATCTATACTATTTATATTTTTACTTCCCAATTTGGTGAATAGTTTATTTGGTGCGCTTCATTATACCGGCCATTTATGGTCCATAGGGGTAGAAGAACAGTTTTATTTGATTTGGCCTATTTCAATGAAATTCATTAAGAATAAAACATTGTTTATTGGGATATTAAGCGCTTTATATATAATGATAAAATATTTGCTCATTCATTCGAATTTTTTCGTTATCACTAAATATTGGCTGGAAACGCCTATTGATTGTCTGGCTATTGGAGGTCTTTTTTCGTTAATTAATATGAAATATACATCAATAAGCAAGATAATATTCAAGAAATATATACAATATCCAGTATTCATTGGTACTACTATATTCATGTTTTTAGGGATTGATTTCGGTTTTTTACAATATGAAGTATATGCTATTATGTTTGGTATAATCATAAGCAATCTTGCTTTAAATGCTAAACGAATAATGAACCTTGAAAAAATAAAATCATTGAACTACCTTGGTAAGATTTCATATGGAATATATATGTATCATCCAATGGTAATAGTATTTGTCATTGATATAATGTTAAAATTCCAGCACTCAAACAGTATAATCATTTATACATTGTCATTTATTTTAACTATAGGCATTTCAGCATTATCATATCATTTTATAGAAAGTAAATTTTTGAAGCTTAAAACAAGGTTTTCAACTATAATAACAGGGGGTAATAACTAATAGCTGAAACAATGTTCTTTATTTGTCAGATATACCAACTATTGCCCGCTTTAATTTCACCGACAATTTTCCTGTGTTTACCCATTGTTCTTACTGGTTTATAGAAAAATCATTCTACTGGCTTTAACCGAGTTATATCTTAGCATCAGGTTTGAGAATCGTATTTAAATATAACCTCTTCCTGCGCCAAAACACAATCCTCCTCTAATCCTTGGCGACTGAGCACCAGGAAGAGGTTTTTTTAAAACCCCAAAAAGCCCCTCTCGTTTATGGTGGGGCTTTTTTTTATTCCTATAGTTCTAAATACAAAACAGGTCTAGTCTTCTGCTTCCCCCAGTGTAAAGTAAAAGGTACTTCCACTACCCTCTTTAGATTCTATCCAAATTTGGCCGCCATGCTTTTCAATAATTCTTTTACATATTGCCAGGCCTATACCTGTACCCTCATATTGTTCACGGGTATGTAATCTCTGAAATATTACAAAAATGCGGTCGTAATACTCTTCAGCTATACCTATTCCATTATCTGAAATAGCTATCCTCCAGAATTTACCTTGTTTAGTTGCGCTAATGTTTATCTCAGGTATCTGCGCACCTTTATATTTAATGCTATTATCAATAATATTCTGAAATAACTGAATCATTTCTGAATGATCTGCATTTACAATAGGCAACTTATCTTTTATAATAATTTTAGCGTTATTCTCCAATATAGTTGTATGCAAGTTGTTCTTAACTATCACTATAATGTCATTAAGATCAACATCATCAAAAGAACCCTGGCTACGTTCAATTCTTGAATACATTAGAATATCATCAATAAGCGTATTCATCCTTTTGGCTCCGTCAACAGCAAACTCAATAAATATATCGGCATCAGCATCAAGTTTGTTTTTATAACGCTCTTCTATCAGCTGAAGGTAGCTTGCAATAGTTCGTAAAGGTTCCCTCAGGTCATGCGAAACAGCATGGGCAAACGATCTCGATTCCTTATTTGCATCTTCCAGTTCCTTTGCCTTTTCTGTCAATTTATCATTTGCTTTTTTAAGTTCTTCCTTTTGTTTTTCGAGTGAAATTGTTCTTTCCGTTATTTTCAGTTCGAGTGTTGCATTTGTTTCTTTCAAATCATCTTCTATATGTCTTCGTTCATTAAGGGTAGTACTTAAAAACATCATAGTAATTGAAATAACACACAAAAACACTTGTAATGAGATAAGCGATTCATTTACCGACCTTTCACCAAAGGGTCCTGTTAAGTGAATGGTGCTCCATATGGAGAATACTGAAATAGCAAGAGATACAATTGCCAATTGACGCTGACTCATACTGAATACACACCAGGTAAGTATAAAGAATATCAAAAATATTTTAGCCTTGTTCGGCCATAATGGCAGCCAGTTTCCAAACACCGCTTCTAGATAAATACCTAGTACAATAAATAAAAAGACGACGATTACCATAGAAATGGGGTTCCATTTTCTCCGTTTAGGCTTCCACCAGGCCAGTAACGCAGGTGTAAGTATAATAATGCCTGAGACATCACCGGTCCACCAGGTAAACCATATGTTTGAATATTCATTCCATGGTATTATTTGAAAAACAGATAACATAAGCGGGCCTATTAAGCTACTTACAAGGCACATTAATAACACGGAAATAAAAAACAATGTAAAATCTTTTGATCGGTGCAGGATATGTTCACACTTAAATTTTTTAAGTAGGTAATATCCTATTACTGCCTCCAGTGTATTGCCAGTAGCAATACCGGCAGAGATAAGCAATATAACCGGCTGCCCGGCAACATGGTTTAAATTGAACACCACTACATTAGCAATAAAGGCGCCCAGCCATATTCCCTCCCATAACTCAGGCCCGAATAAGATGAGTGCTGTAAAAGCAATACCTGAAGGCGGCCACACGGGTGAAGCATTTGTATTGCCAAGTTCCATTAACAGGCCAACCCTGGCTGCTAAATAATAAGTAAGAGCCATGACCGCTATTTTGAATAAACGGCTTGACAAAGAGTGTTTTTCCGGCAGCATTACTATATACCTGTTCTGTTTTACTAAGTTAAATACTAACTAATATCACTTGTAAATTCCTTTATTTTTAATATCAACTGATCGTAGTTAATAGGCTTAGGTAAAAAGTAGCTTGCTCCAAGATGATTAGCTTGCAGAATCACATTTTCTTGATTATACGATGATATTAGTATCAGTGGTACTTTACTGTAATAAAAATTTTTAAGCATCGACAGAAATGTGAAGCCTGAGATACAAGGCATAACCACATCACTTATTATAAGGTCTATTTTATTGTCAGCCAGAATTGTTAAGGCTTCCACCGCATCTGTAGTGGTTGAAACCTCATAGTGTTTCTCCTCCAGCTTTTTAGATATAGCAGTCAACATTAACATATCATCATCCACAACAAGTATTCTCATAAATAACTCCTTTTTTATTTAACATGAGTCAAAATGAAGCCTAATATTATTAAAACTATTATACCTGCATTTATCCAGAGCATTTTATTGTCTTCTTTCTCTATTTCACTAACAGCTTCAATCTCATCACAAATTTCATTTATTTCCTTTTTTAACCTCAACAGAGCAGTTTCATCTTTTTCAATAAAATCACACGCTCCATATTTCAAGGTGTCATTCACTATATTAGTATTATCAATGCCCGATAGCATTATTACTCTTGTTTCAGGTTTATCATGCCTTATTTGGTTTAAAACCTGCAGCCCATTCATTGAATCGTTCAGAACGTAATCAAGTACTATTATATGAGGATCCTCATGCAGATTCCCAATACATTCTTCACCGTTCGAAAAAGAATGTATCTTCCTTCTTTTCCCTGACAATGAATGTTTTAATGAGTCCGTAAACATCGCATCATCATCGACAATAAATATTTTTATTTTCTCTGATGCTTCCATATCAACTCAATTACTATGTCACAGTTCTTCTTTAGGTTTCTCTTCTGCTACAGATTCAATTATCTTTTTTAATGTAGTTAAGGCCTCAATGTCTTTTATAACATATGTATATGCTCCCAATTTTAACGAATCTGTAACGCCACTGAATGTTTCCCTACCGGAAAGCATAACTACTTTTGTCTTGGGCATTTCCCGTTTTATTTCCTTTAATACATCAAGCCCGTTCATTGCATCAGGTTGTTCAGGGTTCAGGTTATAGTCAAGTATAATTACATCCGGAGCCTTATGTATGTTTTCCATACATTCTTCGCCACTTTTATAGCAGTAAACAGCATGCTCAGTGTTCTTTTGAAGGTAAAACCCCAACGGATACAAATACGAAAGGTCATCATCTACTAAGAAAATAGATATAATCCTTTTTTGAGGTTTAACGAACACTTTCTTTTTTAGCTTCTCCCTGGTTTCCATTGCTTGTATGTTCTAAGAAAATGGGTTCACTGCTTCGCTATTACTTTCAGCAATCATAGTTTCAACAGGGTGTATGCTCATTACCGGTATCTTAGAATGGTTTACTATTTGTTTGGCCAATGGTCCCATGAACACTCCTGAAAGGCTTGACTCATGATCTGTCATTATAACCAATAGGTCGCCATTAACCTCGTTTGAGTATTTCATAGCTTCAACTGCTATGTTATGACCTTTTACCAACTTGCGAACATATGACAAACCCGATTGCTTTAAAATATTCTCTACAGCATCAAGTTTTATATTGAACTTCTTCTCATCGGTTTCGGTCATTTCTTCGTTACTATCAAGCAGACCTACCATATGAATTTTAGCCTTGTAATGAGATGCCAGTTCAATAACATAATTAACCTTTTGCCTTGAATACATTGAATTATCAATTGGCATCACAATATTTGTAAACCGAATGTCTTTAGCGCTAGCCTGAATTGTAATAACAGGGCATGGTGACACATTTACCACCCTGTGTGCGTTACTACCGATAATAAATTCTTCAAAGCCTTTAGCGCCATGGGTTCCCATTATTATTATATCAATATTGTTGTCCTTTACCGAATCGGCTATACCTAAAGCAGGTTTTCCGGTATTTAACAATGTAGTTACTTTTATACTATGCTCGCTCGCAAGTTTTGCTGCTAGCTTTTCCAGTTTCTCGGTAGCTACGCTTTGAACCCCTTCAAGGTCCTTCACTATTATCTCGGGCTCATATTCACTATAAGCATATTCAAATGATTCCACTACGTGCAAAAGATACAAATGAGCTTTACATAGTTTCGCCATATAAGCCGCATGCTCAATAGCTAACTTACCGGTTTCAGAAAAATCTGTTGGAACCAATATTCGTTTAATCGCAAATGTTTTCATGGCTTTAAGTTTTTTAATGTTTTTAATTCCATTTATTTCCTCATCCTTGCGGTGGTATGACTTACCAAGTTTTTTGGCCACCACGGCAGACGATGTAATATCTTTTGTTTCAGTTTTAAAAAAATAGAACCTCAGATGACGCTCATGCATAGCTGCCATAATAGAAACCTGCTGCCAGGTTCCGTTACTTTTAACCATCGTCACCTGAGATTCAACTTCTTTAGCCAGGGTAGCCGGATATGTAATATTTACAATTCCCGAACCCCACAGAAAGTCCGCATCAGGATATCCTCCTAAATAAGAATAGCTAAGGTTATATTTGGGTTCGGTACTATATTTCACAAGCGTTCTCATATCCCTTTCTTCTTTATCAAATTTACTAACAATTAAAACGTTTTCCCTATATTTTAGATTAGCTACATTCAATAATCGCTTAACAACACTTTATAAAAGGTGAATTTTAGTTTAATGCCGGGTTGTAAGGAAAGATATAGTAGCTATTACCAATGTAGCTATCATAATTCCTATACTGATCAACAGATTCCGGCTATTTCTCCTCTTGTCTTCTTCCTTATCCGACATTATATTTAAAATCTTATCTGCCACCTTGCTTACTTCTTCAAAAGCATCTTCTTGCTTTTGTATATAATCATATACACCTGCATCAAGGAATTTGCGCGCTATATTTCTATCCATATTACCTGTTATTATTATTACAGGTATTTTAGGATCATATTCCCTTATAGCATTTAATGTTTGCATACCGTTTATGCCAGGCAACCCGTAGTCAAGAATCACGACATCGGGATTCAGGTTCAGGTTTTGTATGCACTCTTCACCGGAATTAAACCTCTTGATATGGGTAGTACTATCCTTTGACAGAAAGTAGTCCATCATCAGTGAATGCATATCATTGTCCTCAACAATAAACACCCTACTGTCATTTATGTCTTTTATGTGCTCCTTATTATTCATGACGTAGTGAATTAGAAGCAACGGGATAATGAAAGACTCCATTAGCTCTTGCCTAATAAGTAATAAATAACATCAATAAGCAATATGGTAACAATTGTAATTCCAAGTACAATATTCCATTTTGTATACGCTCTGTTTTCTCTTGAAGATTTAAGAGTTTCAATAGCATTTTTAATAATGTTCTTGATCCTCACAAAAGAACTTTCGCTCTTGGCTACATATTCATATGCTCCATTTTTAATAGCATCGAGCGCTACCTGCAGTTTATCTTGCCCCGAAAGCATAATGACCAGAATATCGCGTTCATCTATTTTTTTAACAGCACGTAAAACCTTCATACCGTCCATGCTCTGCGGTTTTTCATCATTATTCAATAAATAATCGAGCACTATAATATCAGGTTTCCCGTTAATATGTTGCAGACATTCCTCACCATTTGTAAATGTTGAGACCTCAATACCTGATTTGAACTCAGAACTTAAGGTGTTCTTTAGTGACGAAAGAAACATCTCGTCGTCGTCTACTAAAAACACAGAAAAAGAATCGTTTGTTTTCATGGCTGCTATTTGTTTTATAACAATGTACGCAGCCCGCCTGGTAGGGTTACCTATTTTCGGTTAACCGTCACTTTGAATAGGTAGAGTGGTGAATATGTTATGCGGGAAATCTATTGTAAATGCAACATTTCTTCCTGTAGCTCAACAATAGCCTCAGTGCACACGCTTTTAATATGACTAACCATTTCAGGAAGCTCTTCTGTATGTATCGCCTCTGAAGCATATTCTTCAATGGTTTTAACATCTTTCTCAAGTTCCTTAATTCCTACAAACATTATTGATGGCTTCATTTTATGCGCCACCTTGCTTAATAGGTCCCAATTTTGCTCTTCCAGGTACTTTTCCATTTTACCCAACGTGTCAGGGGTTTGATCAATAAATAAAGTAAGCATTTGCACCATAAATTCATTACTTCCGTTAGCAAGCTTCTTTAGGTATGATAAATCAGTGTGTTTACTCATGTTGTTATCTATTGTATTATTTGGGTCTACCTCATTACCTAATTGGCTACTGGTATTTAATACCGTAGCTATTTTCTGGTATAGTTTCTTAGGATTAAATGGTTTTGATATATAGCCATCCATCCCTGCTTTAAGGCATCTTTCTTCTTCTCCCGATATTGCGTGGGCAGTCATTGCTATTATAGGAATGGTTGACTTAGGGGCTGATAACTCTTTTCTAATATAATGGGTGGCTTCATATCCATCCATTTCAGGTAATTGAATGTCCATAAGAACTAGATCGAAGTTCTGCTCTTTAATTTTGGCTACAGCCACAACTCCGTTTTCAGCTACTTCAGTTTCCCATCCCCAATCGCTGAGCACTTTCTTTGCTAATAACTGGTTAAGGGAATTATCTTCTACCAATAGAATATTCAGTTTTTTAATACTTTGCAATTCACTTCTTTCTTCCTTTAATTGCTCGGCGGCATATTCCGCAGTGCTTTTTTTATAGTTAAGCGTAAACACAAATGTTGAGCCTTTGTTTTCTTCACTCAATACTTTTATTTCTCCGTTCTGCAACTCAACCAATTGCTTAACAATTGTCAAGCCTAAACCTGTTCCACCATATTTTCGGGTGGTATCGTAGGTTGCCTGAGTAAAAGAATCAAATATTGAAGGGAGTTTGTTTCTAGGTATTCCAATTCCAGTATCAGATACCGAGAACTTAAGATCAACAGAGTTTTCATTTTGCGAAACAACTCCAACATTTATTTTAACTTCTCCCTTTGGGGTGAATTTAATAGCGTTCCCAACCAGGTTTAATAATATCTGGTTCAGGCGGGTAGGGTCTCCAAGAAGCCTGTCAGGCAAATTACTATCAATTTGTTTAGATAGTTTAATATTCTTTTCACTTGATTTTGGCAACATTAATTCAATAAGTGTAGAAACCACCTGTGAAACGCTGAACTCGATCTGTTCAAAAGGGATTTTACCCGATTGTATTTTTGAAAAGTCTAAGATATCATTGATAATCACAATAAGGTTTTCTCCGGATGTCTTTATAGCTTCAATGTATTGTTTCTGTTCCTGAGATAATTGAGTTTTTAGTATCAAATCAGTAAAACCAACTATCGCGTTCATCGGGGTACGGATCTCATGACTCATATTAGCCAGAAACTGTTCTTTTACATGAACTGATTCCTCTAATTGTTTTTTAGCTTTCATAAGGTCATTCAAGGCCTTATTACCCTTCATTAATGAATGTTCGGCAATCTGGTTTGCATGAAGCAGATCCTCTTCCATTTGTTTCCTTAAGGTAATATCCGAATCAATAGCAATTATGCGCCTGACCTCTTTCTTCTTGTCAAGCATCGGTGTAAGCGTCGTTATTGTCCAGTACTCTTTACCTTCTTTTGTAAAGTTTTTACTTTCATATGTTATTGGTGCTTTGTCTCTTATAACATTCTTATAATAGCTGGTGCTTTCAGAAATTCCTGTATCATTTCCTTTTCGCAATAATTCGCCATGGGTACCTTTTATTTCTTCTAATTTGTAACCGGTAAGTTTTGTGAAGCCTTCGTTAACCCACTCTACATTTCCGTGCTCATCTGTAATTATAACTGAGTTAAAAGATTTGGTTGCCGCTATTGCCAGCTTCTCCATCTCCTCTTCCTTTATCCGTTCAGTAACATCTTGCCCGGTACCAATAATTTTTATTACTTCACCCTTTTCATTTACAACACCTTCTCCTTCCGAAAACAAGGTTCTCACAGATCCGTCATTACGAGTAATACGGTATGTAAACGTAACCTGTTTCGCTGATTTTGCAATATGCTGAATTATATTGGTTACATATTCAACATCATCAGGGTGGATAAATGCGCGAATTGAATCATCCGGCAATTCTTTCCCTTCAGGGTTTACACCATGTATCCGGTAAAATTCGTCTGACCAGTTTATCTTCTTATTAACCAAATCCCATTCCCAGCTACCTATATGCGCCAGTTTCTGTGCTTCAGCAAGTTTTTGCTTTTCTACAAAAAGTGCGTTTGTTTTTTCAGCGAGTGATTGTATTAATTTATGTCGTTCAATACTATAATTAATTGACCGCTGCAGGTCACTACCCTTAATTTTCCCTTTTAACAAAAAGTCCTGGGCTCCTAGTTTTACAGCATCGATACCTATTGTTTCATCTTCAAGCCCCGTAAGTACTATAATGGGTGTTTCGGGTATTTCAGCATGAAGCTTTTTGAAGGTGTCTAGGCCCCAGCTATCCGGCAATGAAAGGTCGAGTATAATAACATTATATGGTCCTTTTTTTATTTGTTCAATACCATTATGTAAAGAATCAGCCTTGACTAAATTTAACCGGCCGGAGTAAATCCCTTTCAGGAAAATACTCACCAGTTCACCATCTGCAGGGTTATCCTCAATAAGTAATATGCTTGTTTTAGTTTCCATTAGCTGCATTAATAGTAAAATAAAATGACGACCCTTTGCCTGGTTCAGATTCAACCCATATCTTACCTCCGTGACGCTCTACAATTTTCTTACAAATACTAAGCCCTATACCGGTTCCAGGGTATTTTTCCCTGTTGTTTAATCGTTGAAATATAACAAATATTTTTTCATAGTATTCCTGAGGAATACCAATACCATTATCCTCAACTGAAAAAATAAATTGGCCATTTTTTCTTTTACCTGAAATTTTAATTTGGGGCTTCTTCTCGCCTTTAAATTTTATTCCATTACCGATCAGGTTACGGAATAATTGCCCTATAAGTACTGAGTCTCCATATATTTTAGGCAATGAATTATATTTAATAGTAGCGCCAGATTCTTTAAACTGATCTTTCATGTCCAGCTTAATTTCTTCCATTATATCATCCAATTCAACCCACTCAAATGGTTTCACCCTGTTAACCCGCGAGTATTCGAGCAAGCTATTAATAAGTTGCCTCATTCGCCGGCTTCCGTCGACAGCAAAATTTATAAATTCAATGGCATCCTTATCAAGTTTGTCTTTATAGCGAGATTCCAGTAACTGTACATAGCTGCTTATTGTTCTTAACGGCTCTTGTAAATCGTGTGATGCTACGTAAGCAAATTGCTCAAGCTCAGAATTTGACCGCTCTAATTCCCTTGTCTTTTTTTCAAGGTCATATCTTGCCTGCCTTATTTCAGTAATATCCTCCGAAATACCCAAAAGGTACATAGGCCTGCCTGCCGGGCTTAGTATTGGTATTTTTTTAGTGTGAAGCCATCGCTGGCCGTTTTTTGTGTCAATTGGTTCTTCGGGTATATCAACCACATCCACCTGGTCTAGTACAGCCTGGTCTTTACTTGTAAAAAAATCAGCCTGCTCTTTAGGGAAAAAATCATAGTCATTCTTTCCGATAAGTTCTTGTTTCAAATGCCCCAGAAGTATCTCACCTGCTTTATTAAACCTTACAAACCGCAGGTCTTGAGCATCTTTAACAAATACCATATTCGGAATATTCTCAAGAACCGAATCGAGAAAGTTGTTTACTGCCTTCAGCTCCTCTGCTGCCAATCTTTGCTTGGTAACATCTCTTGTTAATTTTGAAAAACCTTCTAACTTACCTTTATCGTCATAAATTGCTGTTATTGTAAAATCGCACCAATATATAGAGCCATCTTTCCTTACTCTCCTGCCTTCGCCTTCGAAGTGACCAAGCTTTTCAGCCATTTTCAGGTTATGATCAGAAATATTATGCTTTTTATCTTCATCTGTTAAAAAAACAGAAATGTGCTTTCCAAGTATCTCTTCTGCCAAATATCCGTTTATACGCTGGGCGCCTTCATTCCAACTTTGCACGTGACCCTTTGTATCTATCATAAAAATTGAATAGTCTTTTACATTTTGAACCATTAACTTAAAGCGCGCTTCCGTTCTGTGTAATTGCTCTTCTGTTTTTTTCTGAATATTAAATAACATTTCTGTTGCATCATTTTGAACCCGTGTTTGGTAATCTTCCAGTTCAGCCAATATGGCAATTGCTTCCCTGGAATCAGGTGCAAAATCGTATAAAAAGTGTTGATAGGTTTTTCGCTGAGCGGCGAGGGTTAAAATAAGGTCAGTTGGTGTTATATCCTGCTTTTTTATGCCAGGCACCTTATCTTCTTCCCACTGCTTTAAACTTATTTTAAAATCAGCATACGCAGTACCTTTTTCAATAGCCTGTAGGGACCTGTTTAGACTATCCATGGTCATTTTAACGGTCGACTCATCATCCAGATTTTTAATAAATCCCTTTTCCTGCATTAGCTTTATCAGTGGAATATCCATTCCCTTAACTACCTCCAGGTTATATAAAGCAAGCTCATTAAGGTGGTTCTCTCTTAAATATTTAGTATAATCTTTAAGGGTTTTCATCAATATCGCGTATTTCTATTCTTCTATTTTGGGTAGTCGTACAATGCTCAGCCAGAAATCTTCTATTGAACGCACGACCGTAATAAACTGGCTAAGGTCAACCGGTTTCATTATATAGCAATTAGCATGGTTTGAATATGTGTTCAAAATATCCTGTTCCGCAGCTGAGGTGGTTAGTATAATAACAGGTATAAATTTCAACAGAATGTCAGACTTTATCTCTGCCAGCACAGTTCTACCATCTTTTTTAGGTAAATTTAAGTCAAGTAAAATAAGGTCTGGGGTATCGGCGTCAGCAAACTTATTTTTCTTTCTTAAATAATGCATGGCTTCTTCACCATCCATTACAATATTCAGGGTGTTTTTTATCCTGCCATCCTTAAATACTTCCTGGGTAAGCCGTATATCTGCTGGGTTATCCTCAACAAGCAGTATATTAATTGGTTTTATCTGTTTATAACTGCTCATAAGGTTTAATTTAACATTATCATGGCTCGCTTTAACTCATACTTTACCCCACACAAGTTACTTTCTAAAAACATATTATTTGAACGGTTTTCGATGAACTTCGATAAATTGTATGTGAACACAATAAAACCAAAGGTTAAAATCTTCAGGTTTATTGCAAAGGGTTTAGCCTTTTTATAAAATTGTCCTTATACAACGCTCCAACAGGTATTGAGGTATCGTTTATGTATATAGTAGTATCCTCTACTTTCTTCACATTATCTATTTGTATAATAAAGGAGCGATGCACTCTTACAAACTTATCCGCAGGCAGCTTGCTTTCAACCGATTTAAGCGTTGCATGTAATACAAAGCGCTGATCTTTTGTATGCACAGTAATGTAATCGCCTAAGGCTTCGATCCATAATATATCTTTAATAGGAACCTTATTTAAAACAGAGTCCTTTTTTATAAAGAAGTATTCCTGGCCTGTACTCACCTGGTCTTTTGTTTCATTATCTTTAGCCTTGGCTACAGCTTTAAGAAACCTTGGGAGAGTTACCGGCTTTACAAGATAATCTACCACATTCATTTCAAAAGCATCAATAGCATACTCTTTATGTGAAGTAGTAAATATTACCTGCGGCCTATCGTCAAGAGCTTTCAGCAGCTCCATTCCGCTCATTTCTGGCATCTCAATATCGAGAAATAAAAGATCAACAGATTCTTTTTTAAGCACATTCATTGCCTCTACCGAGGTTGAACAGCTTCTAATGACTACAAGATTATCTACTTGTTTTGCCAATTGGGCAAGTGCGCTTCTTGAGGCATCATCATCATCAACAATTATACAATTCATCATTTGGGGTTTATGATTAGTTTGTACTGGCAATTATACAAAAATGTTACACTTCACATGTCAGTATAAATACTTAGCGCTATAGAAATCACAATAATATTAAGAATAAATACGTTCTTAATGAAGGTATTTTGCTATTATTTAACACATTACATGTAACCTTATTTATTTTACTTAGTATACCACAAGGAACAGAAAAGGTTTTAGGTTATTAAAATAATTTAATTGATTTTTCCGTGTCTTTATTTTTTTTAGGTTAGCGGCCTCAATTTTATATTTCTTGTAATAATCCCCATATACTTACAAGATGAGTGGATTTAGTTTTTTTAAATGGTTAAAGAATATATCGCTTACACGAAAGCTATACTTTGTTGTGGGCATTATGGCTTTATTAATTGCCATTGAGCTATTCACACTCTCATTCATGGTGCACACATTATCTTCAACCAGGGCATTGGTAGAAGCAGAAGGTTTATGGTCAAAAGCACAAAAGGATGCCGTGTATAGCTTAACTAAATACGGGTACACACACAATGATAAAGACTACCAGCAATACCTGAAATTATTAGCTGTACCAATGGGCGACAGAAAGGCCAGGTTAGAACTCCTGAAGCCTGACAGAAATTTAAATATTGTTCGGCAGGGCTTTACCGAAGGGCGCATTAACCCTGATGATATTGATGGCTGTATAAAGCTACTTACCCGGTTCCATAATATTTCCTACATAAATAACGCAATCACCATCTGGACCCAGGGTGATTATTTTTTAGACATGCTTCAGTATTTAGGAGACAGGTTGCATAATCAGGTTTCATATAACAATACCCCACCCGATAAAATAAACCAGACACAGGATGAAATTTATCAGTTAAATGAAAAACTCACCGTACTTGAAGATAATTTTTCATCAACACTCGGGGAAGGTTCGAGATGGATAGAGGGATTGATTCTGAAAATACTTTTTTCAATTGCAATTACGGTTGAATTTACTGGTTTATTCCTAACAATATCTGTTAGCAGGGCCATTTCAAAAGGTATTAATGAAGTTGTGCGTATTGCAGGAAAAGTTGCCAAAGCCGATTTTGGCGACAAAGCAAAAGTATTTTCAAATGATGAAATTGGATTACTGGCGGGCTCCTTTAACCAGATGATAGACGACCTTAAGAAAAAAATAGAAGAAGAGAAGGAAGCTGAAGATGCATTAAGGAACCAAAAAGACCTGTATGAAACTTTGCTTAAAACAGAAAGCGAAATGGGTGAAGGGGTTTCTATTACTGAAAACGATAAGATTATATATGTAAATGATGCCGTTTGTAATATATACGGATATACAAGGGAGGAAATACTGAGCATGAGTTCTTTCCTTGATCTGGTACCCGCCGAAGAAAAAGTGTTACTGAAAGAAAGATTGCAGCAACGTATTGCCGGTGTAAGGGAGCAAAGCTCAGGCGAAACTAAAATTCAGCGTAAGGATGGAAAAATTATAGACATTGAATATACGGTACGCAATATAGTTGTAGACAGGAATAAGCAAATGCTTTCAATAATACGCGATGTTACAGAGAAAAAACTGGCAGAGGAGCAATTACGAAAAGAAAAACAACGTGCTGAAAGCGCTGAAATTGCGAAAAAAGTGGGTGAACAGTTTCTGGCGAATATGAGCCATGAAATACGAACACCTATGAACGCAATAGTTGGATTTACCGATGTTATTTTAAAAACACCTTTAAGTCCGGAACAATACCAATACCTTGAAGCCATTAAAACTTCAGGCGATAATTTATTGGTGATAATAAATGACATACTTGATTTTTCAAGAATGCGTTCGGGAAAGATACCTATTGAACAAAGAGCATTCAAGCTATCGCAAATTATTTCGACCTGTTCTGAACTGATGCTTCAACGAGCCTCAGAAAAGGGAATAAAACTGACTACCACAATTGAAAAAGGAATACAGGATGATTTAATTGGCGATGCTACACGGTTAAACCAGGTGCTGATAAACCTGGTAGCAAATGCACTTAAATTTACATCTAAAGGTGGTGTTTCAATTACTGTTAACCGTTTATCGGAAACAGAAGAATGCATAGGGTTGGAATTTGCCATACAAGACACCGGAATTGGTATACCCAAAGATAAACTTTTGACAATTTTTGAAGCGTTTACCCAGGCCAATAACGATACTGCACGAAGGTACGGAGGAACGGGGCTTGGCCTTGCTATTGTTAAACAACTCGCAGATCTGCAGGAGGGGAGTGTTTCCGTTACAAGTGAAGAAGGAAAAGGATCATGTTTTTACTTCCGTATAAAATACAGGAAAAACAAAATGCCTGCGCAGAAACTTTCACCTAAAACCGCTAGTAAGGAAGTAGCAATTAAAAATGTAAATGTATTGTTGGTTGAAGACAATGCAATGAACCAATTACTGGCACAAAAAGTATTAGGTGATTGGGGCTGGAAGGTTGAAACTGTAGAAAATGGTATAGAAGCAATTGAGAAAGTAAGAGCAACTGATTTCGATGTGGTTCTTATGGACATACAAATGCCTGAAATGGATGGCTATGAAGCCACGAAACAAATACGAAATAATATTCCTGCACCTAAATGTAATGTGCCCATTATGGCCATGACTGCACACGTTATGCCAAGTGAGGAGGATAGATGCTATAAAGCGGGAATGAATGCCTATATATCAAAGCCGTTTGATACAAAAGCATTGTACGAGAAGATAGCTAAGCTTGTTAAAAGCAAGTAAAACCGGTTCATTTTTATAGGCGAGTAATGAAGGATTTACCTCGCAGTAAATCCTGTATGCAGTACCATTTACTATGTATTCTCCCGAAAGATTGGCAAAATAAGTTAACAGCAGGGAACCTGAAGTATAACCTCAAAAAACACCTGCTAGCCGAAAATCAAAAATACTACTGATAAGCCAAACTAATTTTGACTTGTTAAATAAAAACAATGCATACAAACAACTAAAAAACTACATTATGAAAAAGACAATATTCAACTCAGTCAAAATCGGCTTACTGGTGGCAGGTATTATACTTACTACCGGTTATGTTAAGGCAGGAACATATACAGCCGTTGCTTCAGGTAACTGGAGCAGTTCTGTTACGTGGGGAGGCACTCCAGCACCTTTCAACTTAGCTGCCGGCGACCAGGTTACCATTGCATCTGGCATAACCGTTACAATGGACAGTACCGTTACAATGAACGGATTGCTGGCACAGATAAGTGTGGCAGGAACCTTGTCTTCTTCCAATTCCACATCTCTTAATATTGATATTGGAACACTTGCAGGAGCAGGAACCATTGCAGTTGGCAATGTATCATTAAATGGAGGAAGCACATTTTCCTTTACAGGCAACTTAACAGCCCAAACATTCACTAGTTCAATTATAGGGTTGACCTCAGCTGCCAATATTAAAGTTAACAAAACACTTGCATTATGGGATGCCTTAAGCATTCAAACCGGCGGAACCCTTAATATGGCTGCAGGATCTACTATTACCATATATGGTGGTCAGTTGAATTTGGGAGGCGGCACGTTAAATCTTTCAGCAAGCTATAATGTGAAATACGTTTCGGCATCAACCACCACCGGTATGGAATTAAGTGGTAGTGGCTTAAACAATGTCAACATTAATGTTGGCACAGGCAATACTGTGACGCTAGGTGCCAATTTAACAACAAGCGATTCGTTACAATTTACAAGTGGTACATTGGTATTAAATGGAAACACTTTAACTATCAATGGTGCTGTAACAGGCACTGCATCGTTAACAGGTGATGCCAATGCTAACCTTGTTGTTAATACAAGTGGTGGAATAGCAAGTTCACTGTCTTTCACAAGCGGAGGACAAACACTTAATAATTTCACTCTTAACATCGGCTCAGGTAATTCTTTAGCAATTGCTTCAGCATTAACTGTTAACGGAACACTTAACATGAATTCAGGCGCAAGCCTTAGCATACATGGAATTGCTTTAAATGTAAACGGCCCGCTTACCGGTTCCGGCATGTTTATGGTAAATTCAAGTTCATCTTTGATAGTTAATACACAAAGCTCAGTTACTGCTCCAATTAAATTAACAGGAGCGAACATTGGTAACTTTACAGTAAATGTAGGATCAGGGAATACGGTTTCCCTGGGCAGTGATCTTACAGTTGCCGGCACACTTAATATGCAATCGGGTACGCTTGTGTTAAGTAATTACAACATGTTTGTAATGGGAGATATTGCAGCATCCGGAAGCGGATTAATTTCATCTACTGCATCTTCTAACGTTACTATCAGTACAGCAACATCACCTTCCGGTGTGCTTGCCTTTTCTTCTACCGGCAATGTTGTTAATAATTTAACGGTAAGTGTTGGTGGTTTAGGTAAAGTTGTAATGGGATCAGATGTAATTATTCAGGGAATGTTAAACTTTACATCTGGTTACATAAGCACGGGTAGTTATAATGTACAGGTAGCTGCCAGCGGATCTATTAAAGGTATGAGTAGTACTTCATACGTAATTACAGCACCTAGCGGACAGCTTACACTTAATGTCAGCACAAGCTCTACTGCTACCTACCCTGTTGGTACCGGTTCATATTATTTCCCCGCAAGTATTTCCCTCAATGCAGGCTCTCCTTCAGGAACTGTAGGGGTTAACGTATCACAAGGTGTATATTCTCAGGGAACAACAGGTGTTGATATATCTGCTAATCAACCGTTGGTTAATGCAACCTGGTTATTCGAAACAAATATTTCTTCAGGCTTAAATTATAGCATGGTGTTATCATGGCCTTCTTCTGCCGAAGTAAATGGCTTTATGCATGTAAGTGACTATATTGCTCATTACACAGCAGGCAACTGGGATGTAAATACCTTTTCTTCAGCAACCGCATCCGGAAGCGGAATGTTCAGCCTGCAGAGAAATAACCTTTCCTCAATGAGCCCGTTCGCAGTATTTGATTCAAGTACTTCTCCTTCAGGCGTAAATGAAATAGCAGATAACAATCAGTTTCAGGTATACCCAAATCCTGCATCTGATAATATATACGTGAAGAATACTTTTACAAGCGGAGAATTAGTGTACGCTGATATTGTAAACATATGCGGCCAAACTATCAGTACTACCAGAATGGAAAATTCTAGCATTACTACTATCCCGGTAAAGAATCTTGTTACCGGAGTTTACTTTATAAGGCTTTACAATGATCATATGAATATAGTTGAAAAGTTCATTAAGGCTGAATAAAGCCTTAGAGTTGGTTTAAAAGGGAGGTTGCCTGTTAGTTCAGGCAACCTTTTTTTTAAACATCCTTTCCTTGTCTTTACCTACCAATAGTTCTCCTTTACCGAATTCTAAAAAAACAAAAAAAACTGTTTCTTAACTTTATGATAGTTCTTTCAGGAAAAAGTCATGAGCCATTTGGTTTCTCTTTTAGCTGCAATTCTTATAGTATTCGGCTTATTTGCCGGAATTGCATATTATTATGCCCATGGCCCTATTCATTTGCTACTTGTAACTACAATTATGGTTATACTGGTAAAAATTTTACGGGAGCGGAGATCTGCTTAATTATATAATAACCATGTTAAATTCTTTACGCTATGCCACGCACTAAATCAAGTACAAAAAGTAACCAGGTAAATCCTGATGTAAAAAAAGTAGAGATACGCGAACTACAGTTGAGTGATTATTTCGGATTGCGTGGCTCAATGGCTGAGGCCTATAAAAACTGGCATGGCAGTATCTGGTCTGAAGAACAGATAAAACGATTGATAAATGCTTTCCCTGAAGGGCAGATGGTAGTATTGGTAAACGACAAAGTTGTAGGAGTTGCGCTATCCATCATTATCAACTACGAAGACTTTGGTGATGATCATACCTATGAACAGATAACAGGCTTTTTTACATTTCACACGCATAATCCTGAAGGCGATACCTTATATGGTATAGAAGTATTTATTCACCCTGATTTTCGTGGTTTGAGGCTTGCACGCCGTTTGTATGATGCCCGTAAAGAGCTTTGTGAGAGACTAAACCTGAAAGCAATTGTATTTGGAGGCAGGATACCTAATTACCATGCTTTTTCTGCTACACTTAACCCAAGGCAATATATTGAAAAGGTAAAAAGTAAGGAAATATATGACCAGGTATTGTCATTTCAATTATCAAATGAGTTTCACGTAATAAAGCTATTGGTAAACTACATGCCCGGTGACCAGGAATCTAAAGAGTATGCAACACTTATGGAGTGGAATAACGTGCTGTATGAAAAGAAAAGCAAGTACTCGCCTCGCAGAAAGAGCAATGCCCGGATAGGCTTGGTTCAATGGCAAATGCGTTCATTTAAAACCTTTGAAATGCTATGCGAACAGATAGAGTTTTTTGTTGATTCCGTTGCAGGCTATAAGTCAGATTTCATTCTATTTCCGGAGCTTTTCAATGCACCGCTCATGGCTGAATTCAATCACCAGAACCAGGCCGAGGCTATCAGAAGTCTTACTTACTACACTGAATTATTACGCGATAAATTCATCAACTACGCTATTACCTATAACATAAATATTATAACCGGTAGTATGCCTTTTATACGAAGAGGGCAATTATACAACGTAGGTTATTTATGCCGCAGAGATGGGTCAATTGAAAGATATACCAAAATACATGTTACCCCTAATGAAGTAGATGCATGGGGAATTGTAGGAGGCAATAAATTAAAAGTATTTGATACTGATGCCGGAAAAATTGGTATCCTGGTTTGTTATGATGTAGAATTTCCCGAATTGGCAAGGTTACTTGCTCTGCAAGGTATGGAAATACTATTTGTTCCTTTCCTTACTGATACGCAAAATGCCTTTACACGTGTAAGATGCTGCGGACAGGCAAGAGCCATTGAAAACGAATGCTTTGTTGCTATAGCCGGTTGCGTAGGTAATTTACCGAAAGTTCACAACATGGATATACAGTACGCCCAATCAGCTGTATTTACCCCCGCTGACTTTGCCTTCCCTACTAATGGAATAAAAGCAGAAGCAACCCCAAATTCTGAAGCTGTTTTAATAGCTGACCTTGAGCTTGATCTACTGAGAAAGATGCGATTACATGGCAGCGTACACAACCTGGTTGACAGACGCACTGACGTATATGAGCTACGACAACTGAAACCAAATGGAAGATTAGATATACTTAAGGAACATGCTCAAAAACAGAACCCGCAGGATAATATAGATACTCCTATATTAAAATCGTAAATCATTCAACTTTGTATATTAGAGTATACGGTACTGCAATCCAAATCCAATTCCGCAGGCCATAGTTTTAAAACTACTAACGAGGTATTCCCCTGCAGGTGTTTTATCGCTATGCAGATTATCATAATTACTGGTTGCACCATATAAGGAAAGGTTAATTCCCACCTGCCCGAAATACCATCTTCCGGTGGCATGAATATCTCCCCAAGTACCATATCCGCTTATAAGCGTTCTTATATCATAATCATTTAAAGCATAGTCAAGTTGCGAAAAACCAGCATCTATGCCGGCTAATAAATCTAAATGACGTTGTGAAATAAAATGAATATTAACTACCGCGCCTGCTTGCTCGTCGGCGGCTGAAGGCACCGTTTTTATATACTCATCCTCGCTTACATAATAATTGTCAATTCTACCTATAAGGCCCACACCCAGAAAATCAAACAATCCATATTCACCTGTTAAATTGAAATTAGATGCTCTTAATTTAATTGAATGTACCGGCGGCGCATTTTCCATTGTACCTTGAAATTGCATATTGGCTGATTCCCAATCTGCACCAAAGTTCTCGCCAACGTTAACCGATCCGCTATAAAATGTTTCTTGCGCCCATATAGGCTGTGTAAGAAGCAATCCTGTTAGTAGTATCACAATTTTTTTCATGGCTTTCTATTTAATGAACAATACAAATGCAATTTAGCCTATGAATCCAATGTTATTTCAAATATTCGACCGAGAGTGGTATTTCATGTTTGAACATAAGATCAATCACTTACTCGTGAATAGCCAGTAACGGTATGTGTGAGTGCAGTGCCATTTGTTTTGTATTGCTGCGATGGAATAACCCCTGCAGAAAATTATATTTATGCGGCATCATTACAAGTAAATCTACCAAATGCCTGTCTACAAATGCATTTATCTCTTCCACTAAGTTATCTCCTGTCGGGAAATGCAACGTATGTTCTATATCATGCAAAGATTCCTCCAGGTTTTCTTCTACCATCGCCTTTTCATATGTTACCAACTCTGCCTTTTTAAGTACATCGAACACAAGTACTTTGGCATTGAATACGTTAATAAAATCAATAAACTTTTGAACTACATCATCAGGCACAATTGAAGAATAATCGCAGGCGAGTGCAATTCTTGCCGGCTTTTTGAATTTAACCCCTTCAGGCACCATAAGTACAGGGCATTTTGATTCCTGGGCTACCGAAATAGTATTGCTTCCATCAGTAGATGATGATTTTGCACCCTGCACACCCAACACTACTATATCCGCCTTTGTTGTTTCAGAGTATAATAGTATTTCTTCTATACTAAACCCAATCGCAGTTATTAATTCTGTTCTAAGATCATCACCACCGGCTTTCAATCGTTTATCAAGAGCTTTAAGTTGTTCTTTATTGGCTCTATTTATTTCCTCGAATTGAATATTTGCGACAGGTGTTTCAACCAGAGGCATTGGCAAAGAATAAGTGTTCAGAAGCACAAGCCTTGCATCTAAAAATTTAGATAAATCCGCGGCATAATTTACAGCATTTTCAGAAATATCTGAAAAATCAGTTGGAACAAGAAGGGTTTTCATGACACTTTGTTTAAAGGGTTCTGAATTTTGTTTCTTTGCATACAAAATTAGTGATCCTGCCTTCTGCAATTCCCTTTTTTCGATGAGTCTGCTGTTCCTTTCGGTATAAGCAATTACAAAGCTATCCCACCTTCATTTTACTGAATTTCCGATTTATTAAAATAAGGTTCACCTAATATCTCATTAACTGATAATAAAGCAGAGTAAATTTGATATATAAAAATTAATCAGTCATGGAAACACTGGAGCATCATAATCATAACTTATTTAAAATACTTATGGAGCGTATATACCATATGTATTTAAGAAAAGACCACACACTGGGAGATTTTTTGTTGCTGTATTCTATTATTTTCTTGGGGATATTATTATTTTTACTTACTGTCGCAACAGCAGCGCGTTGGTTTCAGTAATGGTGACTTAAGTAAAATAATAATAATGCCCCGTTTGGGGCATTATTATTTTAAAACTATCTGAGAAGGCCTTTACTTTACCACCACCACCAAGTACTTACTTTCACTCCAGAAAGTACCAGGGTTAGTAATCACCAAAGAATCAGCCTTAGTTGTTCCCTGCACTTTAAAAGCTGCCACAGGTTGATCAGTAACAACCTTTGAAAAGTGAGCATATAAAGGTATGGTGCTCAATGTAGTCTTATCAGCTTTGGTAAAATACTTGCTGTTAAAGTTTTGTTTCAGCTTCGCCGTTCTACCTATGCCAATGACACCACCTTCTTTAGCAATAACACCTCTTTCCTTCAATTCTTTAATTGTACCAACAGCATAATACACTGTATTAACCTCATTGGTTAAAGAACTATTCTCGGCTCTTTCAGTGTTCAGAGTTGCCATACTGTCATTAAATTGTTGAACAACGCCTTTCATTGATTCATTACTTTGAGAGAGCAGGTACTGAAGTGAGGCAATATCACTATCCCTGTCAGTAAGCTCCTTGTTTAAGTGAGATACTATTTTTTGAAGATCAGCATCCTTCTTATTCATTTTATTTACTTTCCCTTCCAATAGCGCAATAGCCCTGTTGTCCTTCAAAATCAGGTCATCCATTGCCTTAATGTCAGCAATAACCCTGTCGGTAGTTGGGGCGCCCTCTTTGGAACGGATAGAAAGAAGTTTCTCTTTTTGTTTAATGCTATCCAAGTTATCCTGTATAGCGTTCATGGAATGAATATAGGAAGATATTGCAGAATCTTTTTGTCTTGCCTGTTCCAGCAAAGTCGAATCCTGTACACTTAAATCTTTAAGCCTTTGCTCACGCTGAGAATTATTGCACGCTATTAGAAACACCAGCGAGCCAATAATAAACCCTTTTGTTTTCATACTATTAGAATTTATTGATTAATGATTAATTATATAACGAAATGTAGTTCCATCTTCTTGAGCTCTTCTATTTCTTCTTTATGTCTGCGAAGAGCATACCTGTCTGACAAAGCCTTTACTGTTTTTACAATATTCTCGCCGGAAGAAGAAAGGTGTCCCAGGTCTTCCTGTTCTATAAGTGCCTTACAAAACAAATTATGTATAGAGAGGATGCCTTTCAGCTTTCCATATTCATCTACTACAGGTAACCTACCTACGTAATGTACCCTCATTTTGTGAAGGGCAGCTGTAAGGTTATCTGTTTCATACACATATTGTACTTCCTGCGACATAATTTCACCTACAGGTAGTCTTGAATGAGACCATGAATGATCTCTTGACATTGCAAGGCAGATATCTCTATCGGTGATTATTCCAACTACTCTTTCATCACTATTAAGCACAGGCAATACACCACAGTTAGCTATCATCATTAACTGGGCTGCTTCTTGCAAATTTGTGCGGGGGCTGCAATATACCAATTGGCTCGACCGCATTACATCTTTCACTTTCATGGCATTTTTGGTTTTAAAGGTTAAATACTCAAGGCCTTTCTTTTTACCTCATCAAGTTCTCATTCTTTCTTCACTGCCCGATTTCCACCATTCATTTGACATATCAAAAGTTATTAATGGATTAAAACTCTTTCTTTGTATTTTAAATATTGATACAATCTGGGAATTTATCATATCTGCAAATTTCTTGTTGAAGTTCAATGCAAGGTTAAGGTGTTCGTTATACAACGATACCATCTTCTCCATATTCTCAACAGATAACTCAGCCGACTTATCAAGATTTTCCTTCACTAACTCAATTAGTTTGTCCTCACCCTTCTTGCTTCCAATGTCTTCGTTTTTTATTATTTCAATAAACCTTGTTGTAAAGTCAACTGAAAGCTCAATGCGTTTCTTGTGCGCATCTATAACTGAATCAATAGTATCCTCAGACAATTTAACACTTTTACCAAAATTGATTTTAAATGAACTTACAATAGAAGGATCTAATTCCCTATCGTAAAGCATTTTGCTAATAGAGTCAAATGTTTTTTTATTGGCTTCAAGCGCTGATTCAAAATGTTTCGAGTTTGAATCAATCAATGTTTTAAGGCTCTCTTTTGATCTTTCAGAAGCACTGTCGATACTCTTTTTCAAAGTATCAGCCGGTTGATGATTTGTGCTTTTCATTGTTTATTTTATTTACTATTGAATAATAATTGATAAGTAATATTTACTTGCAATTTTACATATGATATGGTGGCGTGTTATAAAATAATCGATAAACAAAAGAAACATGACAGCAAACCGAAACGAAGAGTCGATTAATAATTGATGTTCTCTCATTACATGTAATTCGCAATATTCTACGCTGTATTACTTTTTCATCCTTCTTTTTTCACCCTTTTAAATAAGATATTACCTGTTTAATAGAAAATTGGTTGCATTCACTATTAAGCCCATTTACCTTGCATACTGAAACTGATAGAGTTCTAACTATTAAATTGAACAAAATGAAAACAAAGCATTTATTACCAACGTTTTTAATTAGTGCATTGTTATTGCCCTTTATGTGTTTGGCGCAATCAGATAGCACTGTTTCAAAACAAGCACTCAGCGGAAATCCAAGAACCTTTGACGCCGGTGCCAATGTGCTTAATGTAGGAATTGGTATAGGTGGCGATTATTATTACTGGGGCCCGGGATATGTACAAACGCCGGATTTTGTTTTATCGTATGAAAACGGAACCTTTGGCAATATAGGTCCCGGTACAATTAGCCTGGGTGGTTTATTAGATTACACAGGCACCTCTTATTCTTATGTTAATCCGGGTAATGGTTATACCTATACTAATAATTGGAATTACTGGATATTAGGCTTCCGTTCAGCTTACCACTGGAATTTTACCACGAGCCATAGATTCGACCCGTATGCAGGTTTAATGCTGGGCTATTATTTCATCAATTATTCTCATACCACAAACGACCCGCACGTTACAGAGCCTGCTGATCCGGGATACGTTTATTATTCCGCAGTATATTCCAACTATCTGGCGCTCTCAGTTTTTCTCGGGGCCAGATACTATGTAAGTAACAATGTAGGTTTATGGGCCGAACTTGGTTATGGCTACTCAAACCTTGCCATTGGAGTAAACTTCAGGCTATAATTTAAATCAACAGAGTTTAAACGCTAAAATTTATAAATCATGAAAACTTCTAAATTAATTTTAACCGGTCTGTTAATAACAGCCATAAAATTTGCAACAGCACAGTATAGTGAAAATCCGCCTCCATCATCAAACGATGGCACTATACAGCCAACAGGTTATTTTGAAATAAGCATTGGCCTCGGTCAGCCGATGAGTAATTTTTCTTCCGCAAACGGTACAGGGTATGGCGGGTATGCATTACCTGGATATAATGTTGGCCTTTCGTATGGTGTGCCCATAGCACATTCAAATTTCGGTGTAGCTGTCATGTATAATTATTCATGGAACAATTACGATATTGATACGTATGTTAGTAACGTTCAGTATTCCGATCAAAACAATGGTTACACGCCAATATCAGATGATTCCTACAGGGAAAGTTTTATACTGGCAGGTTTATTTGCCACTATTCCTCTTCAGCGCCTTTCATTCGATTTTCGCGTATTAGGTGGTGTTGCAATTTGTGCTTTGCCTGAAGTTGATTATCAGGAAGATGCCACATCTATTGCAGCCAGCCAGAATTTTGAGTGGGATACATACCATAGCACCAGTTCATCTTTTGCATCTGACATTGGTGCCGGACTCCGTTTTAGAATAAGAAGAACAGCGATAATGGCCGGTATTGACTATTTAAGTGCTGACCCTATGGTTAATACTACTCAAAGATATACCGACCAGTTTGGAAATTCTTCCTACACACATATTGGTGGCTCGGCACCAATTTCCGTATTAAGCTACAGCTTCGGAATTGGTTATCAATTCAGGTAAAATGAGCATCATTTAAAAAGCCAAGTATCCAGAATGGATACTTGGCTTTTTAACTTATATAACAGTATATTTTGCATAATTATTTCGTCTACCTATTCTGTTATTTGAAATTCAGTTTAGCTATGCTGACAGAAAATGTGCAACAAATGATGTTGCACCTGCATACCTTGCATATGAAATCAACAAAGTTCTAATTTTAAAACCCTTTGTATTATGAACACACAAAAGATAGCGTTGTTCACAACTACCAGTGAAATGGGAACACGCTTGGCTGAAGAAGCCTTAAAAAGAGGCCACAATGTCACTGCAATTGTGCCTGATGAAACAGAATTTAAACTAAAACACCAAAACCTTAAAGTTGTTAAAGGTGATGTAAGAAACAAGGAAGATGTAAGCAAAAATGCCCGTGGGCACGATGTAGTTATATCTACACATGAAGCTTCAATGAAAAACCCACGTGAACATGTGGAAGCCACACGCAGTTTAATTGAAGGCGCAAAAGAAGCAGGCGTGCAGCATTTGGTTTCTGCATCTCATCCATTTGCACAACGTATGGAGAACACCGAAGAATTTTATGATTCCTTTAAACCTGTTTTACAGGCTCAACAGGAAGCATTGAAGCTCCTACAAAAGGAAAAAGGCTTGTCATGGGGTTACCTTCATACGGTTGAACCGGAAGCAGGGCAAAGAGCCGGGGAATATCGTGTAAGCACAGAAGCTTATTTATCGGAGCCAGAAGGGCAAAGCAGAATAGCACTGAAGAACTATACCAGCCATATTCTGGATGAGGCTGAAAAGAATCAGCTTGAAGCACATGAAGAGTACCACAGAGAAGAGGGAATAGAATAAACTTCATTCTGTTCTCTCTCCATGAAAACCCCTTTTCCTTTGGAAGAGGGGTTTTCACATTTTATACTATATCCCTTTATTTAAAGAATATCCTTTTATACAGGTTATTCCTATATAAATTACCGAGGTAAATTTCCTTAACATTCCCGCCTTTATCATAGACATTTAAAAGTGTTACAAGACCGTATTCCACTTCATCAATATAATCAAGCGAAACCAGGTCAGATTTATTAACCTGAACAAGATTCATGTGAATTTCCAGCAGTTGTTCAAAGGTATAATTCATTAATGTATATTTTTTTCCATTACTAAGAAAAACTATTTTTTGCCTTGAATCATTTTCGCTTGTTGTAACATAAACAATGTCAGCTAGTCTTATCTTTATTTTTCTTGCAGATTCTGCAACAATAAAAACAGCATATTCCCGGGAATTATGAACTTGCCTGAATGCCTTTTCAATTGCATCGTTTAGCCTGCATACATTAATAGGCTTAAATATTATATCAACCGGGTTTAATTCAATGGCTGTTTTTAGCTTCTCATCAATTCCTGTAACAAAAATCACCGGAATATTTTTAATTAACTGGGCAACCAGCAGGCCATTCATCTCAGGCATGTTGATATCTAACAGGCATAAATCAATGTGCAATGAAGGCACCTGTTCCAGAAACTCTTGGGGATTATTAAAAACTTTTAACACATTTACTTTACTGCAATAGGCTAAAAGTTCCTTAAGTACCTTGCAGTCACTTACTGAATCGTCCACTATAACTGTTCTAAGACTATTAGCCATAATCGTTTCGGTTTCCTTTATAATAAATTAAAATTACCACTGTGCGTACGAGTACAATTTAATTTTCGATGAGCCTCTGTTTCAATGATTTGAATGCTGTGGTGATACTCATAAAATTGTTTAAGCTACAGATTTCAGCTAAACATGTTGCAGGAAATGGCAGCTATGTAATGAAGCAAAACAAGAAGTAGGTAAACCTACTCTTAAAGCTTATAAACTCAGCAAATCATCCAATCAGGCCAGTGAGTAAACCCTGACAGTTAAAGCATTTTTGTTGCCCTTATTCAATTATTAACTTTCCTTCCGGCATCAATTTATCTTAGGATATTTGGAGCTCATTAGTTTCCCTTCCATTTTAGTGTGTGAAATATGTAACTCTCTTATATAGTTATGTAATGCTTTAAGAAGTAAACCTGTACACTTTTGTACCCTTTCTTAAAGTAAGCATTATAAGTTAAACTCTATTTAAATAAACCCTATGAAAACAGAAGCTCAAATAAAAAATGAAACGCTGACTCCTACTGAGTTTGTTCAGGAATTCACTAAAGTGATGACTCACGACGATATTGACGGTGTGATGAAACTTTGGGCTCCCGAAGGCAAATGGTTAATAATGGCTACGGGTGAAAAATTCAGTGGACTTGACCAGATAAGACAATTGGCAACCCGTTCAGTAGCTGCAAGAGTTCATAATTCAGGAGAAGGCTTACTGCCTTTTAATGTATTTACTAACGCTGAAGGCACTAAACTTATATGGGAATATGTACATAAAGGAGTGGTAACAGAAAAATGGCCGGCATCAACACATAAGCCAATAGTCGGAACAAAGTTTGAATTGCCAATAATACTAATGTGCGAAATAAAGGAAAGCAAACTAATTGAAATAAGAGAATACTTCGACTTACAAACCCTTACTGAAGCAGGCACTGCGCATCATTTATACTCATAATCTTTCCTGCAATTAATAAAAAAACAGTTAAAAATAAAATAACATGACAACAGAAACGATGACCGTTTTCCGCAAACTATTTGAATCAGGTTTCCACAATGATTTCAAAACCATGGCTGAAACAATTGCTGAGGATTGCGAATGGATATTAATGCCGGATATGAATAAGATATATAAGGGCAAAAAAGAAGTTGTTCAACTATGTACGCAAGGCAAACTTGCTTCAGATAAGACTCCCGAAATACTATTTGATAAGGCTACTTCAGAATGGGGTGTTTTTGAATACGTTAACCGCGGTATAATTACTAAAGAGGCGGTTGAGTTTTCCAGGACAACAGGCTGGAAATTTCCAAGTGACCCAAGTACTCTTGTAGGAAAAAAATACGCAGTAGGTGTAAGCTTTATATACCAAATCAATAAAGAAGGAAAAATATCTCATTTACGTGAGTATCTTGACATGGCAAGCTTGATGAGACAATTTGAACCGACTGATAAACTTGTCTCGCATGAGTCCTAAAGAAACGGTAACTAAATACTGGCGGGCATGGTCAGAGCATAATTTAGATGATCTGCTTGCTTTACTTGCACCCGAATTTATTTCTCGGAGCTCCCTCAGTCAGGGACGTGCTGCTAATAAAGATATGATTGCAATGGGGTTTAAGATGTTTGATAAAGCCCTTCCTGATTTAAAAGAAGAATTAATAAGCATTATTGCGGAGGACAATAGGGTAGTATGTGAAGTAATAGAGACCGCCACTTTCACAGGCCCTATGGAATTGCCGACAGGGGTGATAACACCTACAAATAAAGCATATATCCTTCCTGTCGGTTCTTTTTTTCGTACTAATACTCAAGGATTAATTACTGAGCAACGAACATATTGGGATACTTCCGATTGGGCAAGGCAAATTGGAATAGACCCGAAGTTATTTGTGCCTAAAGTCGAACCTAAGGCAAAGATTTAATATAATACAAAACAAAATGGGAAAAACAAAGACTCAAAACAATAAAAAGCTGGAAAAATCGCTAATTGAAATACATAAAAAAGTAGCCAAATACTACCAAGAGGCAACTAAACATCACTTTGAAACAATAACGCTTATAGAAGCTGGGAAACATGAGAAGGCCTGGGAACATATAGTAAGGGCCCATGGACAGCATTCTCTTGCAAGTGCAGCCCAGAAAGAAATCTTAAAACTTCATGCTAACTATAACAATGTGTTATTCCGTTCCCATATTAAAAAGTATAAGGCAAAATAATAGATAACAGCATACTATAATAGGCCACTCAAATTTTCAAGAAATAACTAATTCCAAAACTAAAATGAACACTACGGCAGCAATAAAAGAACCAACAGATACAAGTTTATCTCTTGTTGGAACGCAAAACGGGATTGAATACCATAAAAAAATAGGAGAACAATTAATCGCTTCTGCAACACATCATTTTAAAGCCGCCTCACATTTGCAGGATGGCAATAGTGAAAAAGCTGCCCAATGTGCAGGCATGGCGCACGAGTATTTTAACATTGCAAGTGAAACTGAGTCAAGCAACTCAAGTTTCCACTAACCAATCATTTTTTGTAACTGATCATTTACAACAATATTAATCTAATAATAATTTAAGTATGGAAATTTATACAACAGGCTCACACGATTTTCTTTATCAAACCCAAAGAAGAAAATTAAAACCATCGGAAATAGCATTGGTAGAAGATCTTTATTGTGAGGAACATGAGCACCATCCTAAACATCTAAAGGATGACTCTTTTGAATATTGCTGCCCGGATCAATCCGTTCAAATACATGAACTTTATGAGAAGCAGAACAAGATGTTTACTGAAAAATAATTACACACTGAATTCCAACCGGATGAAATAGAAGGAAGAATCCATTTTACTCAATTATTAACTTTCCTTCCGGAATTAGCTTATCTCCCGTTTCGTTCATTACTCTGTAAAAATATATGCCTGATTTGTTGTTCAGGTTAATCTCATCTACACCCGTGTTTATTGAAATGCTGAGAACCTGCTGTCCGAGCATATCATATATAACTAAAATACCTTTATCTGTAACCGTACTTGAAAAAGCAATAGAAAATGAACCTCTATTCGGATTTGGGTATACCGTAACATTACTGTGTTCAGTTATACTTTCAGTTGAAGTTGTAGCATTATCAGTTATATTAATATTATCAATGTATATTATATTACCCCAGCCAGACCTGCTTTCAAAAGAGAACATTACATTCGATAACCCAGCAATAGTTGAAATGTTGATAGAATCTTTCCTCCACGCCTTTGCATTTGGTGGTACAAAACATCCATGCCCGTCACTACCTGCTGTATCAGTACCGGCACCTGTGCTACCTCCCGTAGTGCACAAAGTAGCGCCGCCTTTAGAATATATATTTGTCCATGTATTACCACAATCGGTCGAATAATAAACAACAAGTGTATCGCTATAAATGGGTGTTTTACTGGGTTCATAGGCTACATCAAATGAAAGTTGAGCTTTTGTTGAATTTGCAAAACTAAAATCAGGAGTATATAATTGCTGCCTTTCACCTGTAATATTTGCTGTTTGCCCGCAGTTAGCCGGAAAATACATGCACTGTGAACTATTGTAGCCCGATGTTGTGCATAACTCCCAAATACTGTCATTCATATCGGGCAAATTCAAATACCATCCAGCCGGTGGAAAAGTTGCAGACTGAAAATCTTCAGTGAGTGGCAGCGAGCCAGTTGATACAACATTAATATATGTTGTATTTAAGATAGAGTCCTTGCCTACAGATGATGTAACTATTTCCTTTACACTGTAAATGCCTGGCGTATTGTACTGTACAGTTGGGTTTTGAGAAGAAGAAGTGGAAGGATTACCTCCTGCAAATACCCATTGCCAGGCTGAAATTGTGCCAGTAGTTGTACTCTTATCGGTGAAGTTTACAGAGGAACCCGGGCAAACCGACTTAATATTAGAAGTGAAATTTGCCAGCACTGCATTACATACAATAAGTGTATTAAACTGGTTCATGTCACCATTAAACACATCCTGGTCAACATTATTACTGCCACTTATGCCAGGTATGGTACCCGTCCAGTCATATTGTTTAAAGTCCCATGTTGTCCATACGCCAATATTGGCAGGCGGGTTTTTAGGATTGCTATTATAATCATCGATCCAAAGTCCCCAGGTATTTAAAGAGCTTTGCACAAACGATGCATTACTTGGCCCAATGTATATAATTGGTGCTATACCTGTGGCATTCTGTACCGTAGTCATCCAAGTTTGTACCCATGTGGTTAATTGTGCCGATGTAAAATATGTTGACAAGGCAGGACCACTTGGTGGATCTTCCAGGTCAAGCACTGGAGGCAAATGACAAGCTGTTATATATTTACCCGCCACGCTTAAAAAGTAGTTAGCCTCAGATGTTGCTGTATTATTTTCAGGGTGAGCAAAATGGTAGGCACCCATAACCACACCAGCCGCATTGCCTTTTATCTCATTACTATCGAAATATGAATCGGTAAGTCCCACTCCTTCAGAGGCCTTGGCAAATGCAAAAGTATAACCTCCTGCTTTTACACTTTTCCAGTTTATAGTTCCTTCATACGAGGAAACATCAATGCCCATTATGGTTTGCGCTTTCGCACGCAGGCACATAACGCATATTAGTATAATTAAACGTAATTGCTTTTTCATTAAAAATCAGTTTAGATATAGGTTTAGATGCACCAGGGTTTCTATTAGAATCTATTTCAAATATAATAATCTTTACTTTTAAACTCAAATAAATAACACAGTAAAGTATAAATGGCTGATAATTCTATATACACTAACTTAGTTTCAGGCTCTTCTAAAAAGAGGCTTTATAATGCCTTGTGGTTTACTGCTCTATTTCTAATAGTAGAATTTATCATCATACAATTTCATGAATACTGGGCCGATGAAGTGCATGCATGGGCCATAGCACACAAAAGCAATTCAATTGCCGATGTATTTTACAATGGCCGGTATGAAGGCCATCCTAAATTATGGTATGTATTACTCTACCTGTTGCAAAAGTTCACAGATAATATATTTTATATGAAGGTCTTAAACCTGTGTATTGCAACGGGCGCTGTTTTTGTGTTCTGCTTTTTTTCACCATTTAGTTTTAAAAAAAATATCTTATTCTGTTCCGGCTATTTTTTTGCTTATGAGTATTCGATTATAAGTCGTAATTATGCTATAACCGTACTCCTGCTATTTTTGTGTGCAGGTATATTCACTCGGTATAAGGGTAAACATTTTCTGCTTTTATCTGTATTGTTCTTTTTATTATTGCAAACCAATGTGTATGCTGTCATAATTGGTATTCCTTTCTATTGTTATATAATATGGATTTTATATAAGGATAAAAGACTTCATCTGCGAACTATTCTCATATCAGGAACAATAGTATTTGCAGGGTTCATTCTTTCCGTACTGTCCATGAAGCCTCCATCCAATAGCGGGCTTTCAACAGAAAATTTCAGGCTTTCATTATACGATAGTGCTCATACACTCGCCGTACTTTTCAACTGCTATGTGCCAATACCTCAATTGAACTTTCATTTCTGGAGTTCGAATATTTTAAACCCGATTCCCAATCATGCTTATATACAAGCATTTCTAAGTATTGTATTACTTATTGCGTCATTTGTTTTATTTAAAGCAAATAAAAAAATATTGTTGCTTTTTTTTTCCGGTACAGTTGGTATACTATTGTTCACATACCTGAAGTATTTCGGATACATTAGACATCATGGGCATTTGTATTTATTATTTATTCTTTGTTATTGGCTTTATTCTGCTGAAAACCAAAACGAAGCCATTAGTACACAAACAAATACCGTATGGAATACTTTCAGTATTTGGATCAAGAAGTACTTTGTGACAATTGTTTTAGTGGCACAAATTATTGCTACGTGTTATGCTAATGTATGTGATATCCGATATCCTTTTTCGAATAATTTGCCTACGGTTAATTATTTAAAAGAAAACTCGTTGGATAAACTACCCATACTTGGAGATGGAGATTACATTGCATCATCGGTTGCAGGGCTGCTTAACAAGAACATTTATTTTATGAGGCCTCGTTACTGGGGCCAGTTTATAGTACTGGATGATCATTGGGGTAAGTTCATTAAGTTTTCAGTTACCGATCTATTAAACCAAGTAGATAGCATATCTGATCAAAAGAAGTCAGATGTAATTGTAGTACTCACCTATCCCTTTAATGATAATAGCATAAAAAACTGGACCTTATTGCAAACGTTCGAGGGCTCTATTATAGGAGAAGATTATTTTATATACAAAGTAAATTATGTGCCCCAAAACCCTGTAAAGCTTAACACAAAAGGCGAAATACTGGTATCGAAGGGTTATTTAAAAGAAGCCATGAGCTTATTTGAAAAGGCCATATACCTCAAGAAAGATTACAGCAGAGCTTATATGAACCTTGCCGATTGTTACAATAATGGACTTTATGATTTTAACAAAGCTTTACAATATATTGACAGTGCTGTTAAGTACAACCCTGCCAACAGTGCAGTACTATTTGACAAGGGAGCTATTTTATTTAACAAAGGTGACAAGAAAACTGCGCTTGAATTTTTTAAAGAAACCATACAGCTTGACCCTGACTTAATCAACGCTTACGTTTCAGCCGCAAGGTGTTATATTAGTTTAAGTAATAATGACGGAGCTATTTCATGTTTAAAGATTGCTTTAAAGCGCGCGCCGGATAATTCAGACATTTATTATTTACTTGCAGAATGCTATAAAAACAAAGGAGATATTCTCAACGAGAAAGCTTGTAATAATAAAGCGCAACAGCTTAAAAAAGATATATAATAAATCAGCTATTCATTCTTTTTTTCTCTAATTGTAACCAGGCTTGCACCATTTTAAGTCTACCAAAAGAAATGTCATCAGGAAACGATCCTTTAATAGCTGACAATTGAACAGGTTCTTCATTTTTTGGAAAATGTGCGGCTATTTCCTCCACTTCCTCCATTGGTATTATTGATGCTATCTGAACCAACCCTTCCTCAATGCCTTTTGCCAAATGCCCTTCAATTGTACTTACAACAAAATTCCGTTCTAATGCTATTTCTTCAACCGTCTTTCCCGCTTTATATAATCTGATCGTTTCTTCAATGGTATTTATTTTTTTCTCTGCTCTTATCTTTTTACCAACCGGCTGTATAGGCTGTAGCTTTTTCTCAGTGCAATATGCCTGAACCAGGTCCAATACCTCATCGCCATACTTTTTAATTTTTGCTTTACCAAATCCTTTCACATCAAGCAAAGCTTCGTAACTTAAAGGCAACTTCTCACACACATTTTTAATTGCTGCATTACTAAATACAGTATATAAAGGCAGGTTACTTTGCCTACCAATTCTATTACGCATTTCTGCAAGTCGATCGTATAACTCAGCATTTTCAATATCCTTAGATGCAATACTTACGACCTGGCTTTGCGCATATGAGCCCGGTACTTTTTGAATATGTCCGTCAAATTTTTTCCAATTCTTCAGGTAGTCATTCAACATGAAACCACTTTTACAATGTTCCATCCCAAATACTATCTCACTTACCTCAACATTGATCTCATTCAATAACTCATCAATTTTACGCGCAGTCTTTTTAGTATCTGTAGTTAACTGATGGGTCCTGAATTTCTCTAACCAACTCCTTATCTCTGTCGAGAAATATATACCTGCATCTTTTATTCTGCTTTGCAGCACCTCATTTTCCTCTACAACCGAATTCTGCTGGCATAGTTCAGTTATTTGCTCCCTGAATCTTTTAGCTATACCATCTAGTTTTTTCTGCTTTTCAGTTAATTCCAATATCCACAAAAAGCAATCGGCATGAAAGGTATCTTTATGTTCCGAAAGAGTAGTATTCAAGCCATTTAACAAATAGTTCCAAGTCCTCCAGGTAAAAATATTCTGAAGTTCCTGTTGCATGTACACCTGTCTCGATTCCTCAAATTTAAAAGGCAGGTTGCGTTCATTATGATGCCTGTCCTCCCACTCCTTCAGGTTTTGGTAAGCACCTAAGAACTTTTGATTAACCGGAGAAGTTAGTACTAAGCCCTCAAGTGAGGTACATCGGCTAAGCGCCACGTAAACCTGGCCGTTGGCAAATGCATTTTCAGCATCAATTATTAACTTTTCAAAAGTAAGCCCCTGGCTTTTATGTATGGTAATGGCCCATGCCAGCCTTAGCGGATACTGTACAAAACTACCCAACTCTATTTCCGTTATTTCACGTGTGGCTTCATTTAATGAATAATTTACATTCTTCCACATATCAGGCCTCACTTCAATTTCCTCTGCTTCTCCCTTGCATTTTACGCGAATACTATTCTCATACAATGCAGTGACCATCCCTATTTTTCCATTAAAATATTTTTTGCTTTCTATATCGTTCTTTAAAAACATTACCTGTGCTCCCTCTTTAAGCTCAAGTTCTGCTTCAGCAGGATACATATGCTCCGGAAAATCTCCTTGTATCTGAGCACTATATGTTCTAGTATACCCGAAAAGTTTTTTCAGCTTAGCCTTGTTTATTTCATCTGACTGAGAGTTATGAGTCGTCAATGTAATATACCCTTCTTCCTCAGGCGGGTCAAATCCCTTCTTCAGCCTGGTATTTAACATCTCATAGCTTTCCTGGGTCAGTTCATTATTACGTATATCATTCAATACCCCTATAAATGTATTATCCTGCTGGCGAAAAATCTCTTTCAGTTCGATCATTACTGGAACATGCTCCCTTAACACCAGGCTATCGAAAAAGAAAATAGAAGGATAATAGGCCTTCAGAAAGG
>DATHNG010000174.1:0-27174 GCA_035486275.1 Bacteroidia bacterium | reverse complement strand
ACACAACAGCGCTGTTCGGGCTTGCAGACATTTTGCTTTTAAGGCTATCCAGCGTTTCACCTGTAAGCTCATCTTCGCCGGCATCACCCACCAGGTAAAGCTTATACAAGGGCTGTTGGGCAAACGATGGAATTGCAGTACTTAAAAAGAGAATTATTAAAAACCTTATTTTCATTAAGCAATTAATTGCAAACTACTTTTTAAGGCTATCACGGATTTCCATCAAAAGTTTGTCCGTAGACGAAGGCTCAGCTACTGCCTCTGCCGCAGCATCTTTCTTTTTAGCTGCATTTATTCCTTTAACTATCATAAACAGGGCAAAAGCCACTATAATGAATGAAATAATGCTGGAAAGAAAATTACCGTATTTTATAGCTGTACCGGGTATTACAAGCTGACTCAGGTCAGAAAGCTTAGCCATTTTCAGTGCAGGGGTAAGTATGGCAGGTGTTAAAATATCATTTACCATCGATGATACTATTTCCTTAAATGCTGCACCTACAACAAAACCGACAGCCAGGTCAACAACACTTCCTTGCAAGGCAAATTTTTTGAATTCCGATATAATAGACATAAGTAAAAGGTTAATTGATTAATAATGTGATTCCAGGGCGATGCAAAAGTATAATTTTTGAATAACCTGTTCACTATCAGTAGAAGATACTCATTCCATAGCAGGGCATATTATTTACCTATCTTTGCGTCGCCTAATAAAATCTGTTTTATGTCTTCCGACTCAAAATTCCCTATATCGAACATTATACTGTTTATTGCTGCTATAGGAGTGTTAGTTGCAGCTTTTCTCGTGTCAAAAAGTAACACCCCTATGCGCCTGTTACCTATCTATGGCCCTAAAGATTATAATATCACTACAAAAGACACTGACTATCATAAAGTGCTTAATTTTAAATTAACCAGTGAAATGAATCATACCATTACACTCGATTCGTTTAAACATAAAATTTTCGTTGCTAATTTCTTTTACGCAACCTGCCCGGGTATATGCAAGAAAATGAACATGGAACTGGAACGGGCAACTAAAAACTTTGTTGGTAATCCTTACATAAAATTCGTATCGTATACCGTTGACCCGATGCGTGATTCGGTGCCGGTATTGGCTAATTATGCCAAGCTGCATGATGCTGTTCCCTACCAATGGTATTTTTTAACCGGCGATAAGGCAGAGATCTATAACCTTGCACGTAAATCGTACTTTGCTGCTGTTGACGAGGGCGATGGAAGTAATTTCGTTCATACCCAGAACATGGCTTTGGTTGACACTGCAGGTTACCTGCGTGGTTTCTATAGCGGAACCGATTCTGCTGAAGTGAACCGCATGATCATTGATATTAATCTTCTGCTTAAAGAAGAGAAGCTTTCTAAATAGTTGTTAGTCGATAGTGGTTAGTCTAGCCCAAACCCCTAAAGGGGCTTTCATTCCTAATTCATAATTTTCAATTCGTAATTAATTAGGGCGTTCCCCTACGGGTCGGGCTATACGTTACAAGTCCTCGCCTCCTAAGGTCGGCTGTGGGCTTTCTACTACTATCCCTAACGCGGGAAATTGAATATCACTATTATAAATGACAAAGGTGAGAAGCATAGTGAACTATGCATTCTCACCCGGATCATATTGGAGAGAAAATTATACTAACGAAAGCGCCCTGTGCCTGATAGGCAAAAACTTGATGTAAGGCTCAACCTTAGTTGTATGGTATTGCAAAGGAACAACGCGGATATGCTTACGCATAAGCTCAATGTTCTTTTCTGATGTTGTATTAAAGATAAGCTTCACATCATTAATGAGCGGGAACTGGAAATAAATGTTCACGTCGAAAATGTTTACTTCATCTTTTACTACATCACCAAGGTTTCTACTGAAAATTGGCAGCGAGTTAAATTGGAATATATCCAGTGTAATTTCGCTTAAAGCACGCCCAAGCTTATAGGTATCAATTAACCTGATACCATAAACGTTGTCATTAAGGAAAGCCGTGCTGAGGTGCTTTTCCATAAATAACATGTTCTGCTGATTATTCATGCGTTGTTTGTATTGGTTAGTCAAAGGTACGGCGGGTATATTACCTTGCAACGCAGGTTGCATTAACTCTTATTCACAACTTTATTAACAAAATATTAAGTAGTGGCAGCTATTGTTTACTAATGTACTTATCGTATAAGTACCGGTAAATATGCAAGCCAAGGGCCAGTTTCAGCCTTATACTGCTTTGCCATAACTCTTGCAATTTGTGCAATATGGCCAAGGTCGTGTACCACCCAGGTTGATAGAAGCTGGGACAGCGTAACTGTTCCGAATTCAGGATGTATACCTGTTTTTTGCATATCAGCTTCAGTAATGTTCTTTGATTTAAGTGTTGCAATACTTTGCTTACGCAACACTTTAAACTCATCAATAAGCTGTATCAATGCCTTTCCTTTACTATTGTTGAATTGTGCAAACCTGTCAAAAGGAGTGAATTTTTTATCAGCACTATCTGAAAGAATTATATTCATCCTGACTATCCAATCTGTTTTCTCTCCGTGTATAAAATGCCCTACTATATCGTAAGGGCTCCATGTATCAGGGCCTTCATTGTTCATTACAAACTCTTGGGGAATATCCTTTAGCATATTCTCAATTACAAGCGGGGTGCGCTCCAAAACTATAATTGCCTCTGACAGATTGAATTTCATTTTTCAATATTAAGGTTTTATATCGTAATCTGATGACAAAAACTATGCTAATTTAGTATTGCATTTACCCGGCGCAACATGCAGAAAAGGCTTTATTTAAAGAATGTGTTACTAAGTCTTTCTTTGTGTTTACTTACAGGGTGTACAAAGAATATAGTACTTGTTGTACCAACCGCGCCCACACAAATAACAGTTGAAGGACATGTAGAACCCGGTAAACTAGCCTACCTCTATTTATCTACTAATTTCTCTTTTTTCGGAAACATCTCAATTACCAACATCTTAAAGAATAATGTAATTCACAATGCGGTTGTAACCATAAATGATGGCACCACCATAGACACGATGAAAGAGTTCATTCCTGAAATTGGTTATTATCAATCTGTAAGCATGACAGGGCAAATTGGCAAAACCTATGCGCTTGATGTAAAAGCTATTGGGCAGGAAGCCAAGGCTACTACAACCATACTGCAGCCTATACCACTTGACTCAGTATGGTTCCAGGTTCAACCGAATAAAGATACATTAGGTTTTATTTGGGCTACGCTTACTTCTCCATTACCGCCAGGGCATAATTACCGATGGATGGCTCAACGTATTGGAGAAGATACAACTTACATTCCGCCGCCATTTTCAGTTTTTAACGATCAGTTTATTTATGGGCAAACTATAAAATTTGCTTACCAACGTGGAATATTACCCGGCTCAAAAGCAGCAGATGATACCAATGCTGAAAGAGGATATTTTAAAATCGGGGAAAACATATCGGTAAAGTTTTGTACTATTGACAATACTGCTTATACATTTTATAACACCATGTATGCCCAACAGGCTAACGGAGAAAACCCGTTTGCAGCAAGCACACCAGTCGTTGGTAACGTACAGGGCGGTCAAGGAATTTGGTGTGGCTATGGTGTAAGCTACAAAACAGTTATTTGTAAATAGTTACCTGATATACAATATTTTGTCTGTTTTCAGGTTTATATTTCTCACTACTACTCTACATGAAAAAAGTAATACTGGCTTTCATTACTGGTCTTATTATTATAACAATGCAGGAGCGTGCATATTCCCAAACAGATTTGGTAGAAACAGTTATAAATATGAGTGCAGGCTACAGTGCAGTCAGCAATCCTTCAAGCGTTACTACCGGAAAAACGAATGGTGCAGTATGTTCACCTGTTATAAATGGAACTCTTGACTTTCCAGTATCCAACAAGTTCACCTTGGGTATCAGCATAGCCTATCAAAGCTTTAATGGCACATTTAGCACAACATATTATACTAATTTTGGCGTACCTTATACTGGAACATATACCGACAATACTAATGTCACTAATTTTGGCTTCCGTGTACTCGAACATTTTGGAAGCGAAAAACTAAATGGTTATGGGGGTTTAAGGATTGGATATTCATCGTGGTCAGAAACATCTTCGGGAAACGCCGCCTATGGTGTTAATAATTTAGGCGCCCCCACCATTATGGCTATTCTTGGGTTACGGGCAAATATTACCTCCTTACTTGCTATTCATATTGAACTAGGATTAGGATCCCCGTATGTGTTTGAAACAGGTATAAGCTTCTGCTTTGGAGGCAAGCACTGGTCATAAACCGACCTGATTAATTCGCACTATTATTTTATTCCGTACTGCGAAACCAGATAAAGCATCATTGTCATTGATGCTGCACCCAGTTCAAGTTCACGTTTGTTTATGCGGTCGAATGTATCGATTGGGGTATGGTGTGTATCGAAATAACGTTGCGAATCAGGATTAAGGCCCAATAATAATGTGCCCTGATCTTTTAACTTTTCAATATCAGATCCACCATCGGTACCCATAAAATCGTACAAGCCATAAGGCAGTAATAAACCCTTCCACCTAAGTATAGCAGCCCGTTGGGCATCGGTTCCATCTATTCCAAAACCAAGCGGGGTTTCTCCGCCTGCATCCGATTCCATAGCAACAATATGTTTTTCGCCTTTACGCTTTGCTTCTTCAGCATATTTTTTTCCACCTCTTCCTCCATTTTCTTCGTTCATAAACATAATAACGCGTATGGTTCTCTTGGGTTTTATACCCATTGCCCTGAATGTGCGCAACACTTCTAGCGACTGCACAATACCCGCTCCATCATCATTTGAACCCTGTGCCAGGTCCCATGAATCAAGGTGTCCGCCAACATCAATAATTTCTTCCGGGTGTTCAGTACCTTTTAATTCCGCAATTACATTATACGATTGAACATCAGGCATAGTATAACAACTCATTTCAAAATGAAAACGAAGTTTAGGATCATTTTTAAGTAATTTACTGAGCAGTTCAGCACCTTGCGTTGAAATAGCGCAAGCAGGTAGTTTTATTTTAACACTGTCGTTATACTGCATAACGCCAGTATGCGGGTAATCATTTATTCCACTTGCCAATGATCGCAATACTGTTCCAACTGCACCATATTTTGCCGCCTGGCTTGCACCACTCCATCTGTAATCGAAGGTACGCTCGTATGAATCGAATGTGTTTACAAAGGTCTGATCAAAAGGAACGTTATAGAATACTATTTTGCCTTTTACTCCTCCTGCAAGGCCAATTTTCTTTAGTTCGTCATAACTGCTTACTTCAACCACTTCTGCGGTTACACCACCCTGTGGTGTGCTAACCGAGCCGCCCAATGCGCAAATAGTAACGGCAAATTCTCCGGCATTATTAGTTAGTATTTTGGCTGTTTCTTTATCTCCTCTTCTCCAACGCGGCACCATACAAGGCTGCAGGTAAACAGTATCAGCTCCAATGCTGTCCATTAACTGGTGGGTATATTCAACAGCTGCGGCGGCTTGCGGAGAGCCGCTAATCCTGCCCCCAATTCTATTGCTCAAATAATCGAGCCATGAATATGCTTTACCGTGCAGCATTATCTCATCACTTATCTTTTTAAGTTGTATAGAATCTTGTTTTTGGCCAAAAGAAATATTGCAAACCAGAGTAGCAACAACCAAAATGGGGATTGACTTTTTAAGCATGGCTAAGGAGTTAGGGTTCAAAAATACGATTTTAAGAGCAGGCCAAGCTTTTCTTACTAACAATACAATTAATGGCATATTTTTTTACCTTTGATTTTATAGTATACACTAAATGGTGAGGGCATCTTTACTTTTTCTTTCCATATTCCTAAGGCTCACTTTGTTTGCTCAAACATGGTCGGCAGTAGGCAATGGTATTAAAGGAAGTTTCACCCAACTTATTATCTATAACAACAAATTAGTTGCAACGGGTATCGATAGCTTGAACAATAAAAAGGTCAGTGTTGCCTGTTGGGATGGCAAAAGCTGGAAAGCAGCTGATTCGGGGCTTGACGGAAACATAACTGCAATGACCCTATTTAATGGAAGACTTTATGCAGGCACTACCGAAAAAACAGGGGCAAATGCCATATACCGCTTAATGTACTGGAACGACACAGTATGGAATAAGGTTAGTACCCTTAATGGACCTATAAATGCCTTATGTACATTTAAAGGCAGCCTTTATGCAGGTGGTAAATTTACCATGGCCGACACTACCCGTGCCAGGTATATTGCAAGATGGAATGATACTACATGGCATCCGGTTGGAAGGAATATTACCAACAATGTGCGTGCCATAGCGGTATACAACAACAAAATATATGTTGGTGGCCAATTTAATGAAGTAGACAGGTGGAACGGCAAAAGCTGGGAAACCGTTCAGGGGGCTAAAAGTATTAAGATAGGTGGCTATGTTAAATCATTCTGCTTGTATAATAACGAATTGTATGCTTGCGGAGAATTTGACTACCTCGCTAAATGGGATGAAGTGGATTGGTCAACTGTCGGATCTCAAAATGACGGGGCTGCTGCGCTAACTAAATACAAAGAGTCAATTTACATAGGCGGAGATTTTACAGGAGTTATCGATAACCAGTACGCAAACCACATAGCAGCATATAATGCTCCAACCATGAAATGGAATTGCCTGGGTGGTGTATTTTATAATGGCGGAGATTGCAAACCATATAACGGTACTGTTTGGTCTTTGGCTGAATACAATGGAGACCTATATATTGGCGGCCAATTTATGATAGCCGGTGGTAAAGTAATAAGTAATATTGCACGGTACAGCTTACAGGATAAAAAATAGTATGAAGCAAATAGCCATAAAATTCGGAATAATAGGAGGAATATTGATAACCGTGCCAATGCTCATTATCATCCCTAATATAGATTCTATTGGTTTTGATAAGGGCATAACTATACTTTTCATTTCCATGATCGTTAGTTTTATCTCTGTTTTTCTGGGCATTGGTTCTGTACGCAAAAATGTAGGTGATGGCTACATAGGTTTTCGCATGGCATTTGCCACGGGAATAATTATTACAGTAATCACTTCGGTATGTTATGTAATAGTATCGTTGCTTCTTTTTTATGTCATAACTCCTAGTTTCAATACAAAGTACAATGCTTTCATTGTTTCACAAATGCAAGCTATGCATAGCCCTCAAGCCGATATAGATAAATTTACAACCGATGCAGCAAATCAGTTAAGTAACCCGAACATTTTTGTAAACGCCGTACTTATTTTTATAAAGCCGTTAATGTTTGGTATGTTCTTTACTTTTCCTTCTTCTCTTATACTAAGAAAAAAGGAATTTACTCCAACACTCAATTAGTTACTGAAAATGCCAGAACCCGCTCTTGGGCTTGTCTTCTTTCTGTGATTTTTTAGAACTACCCTTACAATAATTATCAATATTTGTTTTTGCCGGAGCATATCCTAGTTCATACGCTGCGTAAAAATCGCTACAGGCATGTTCCTTATCACCTTCACCCATATATGCATTACCTCTGCCATAATATGCCTCGGTATAGTTTTCCTGGAACAACATAGCAGTAGAATAATCACTCACTGCCGATTTATAGTCCTTAAGTTTATCTTCACATAAAGCCCTGCAATAATAACCTACAGCGTTATCAGAATCGAGTTTTATAACCTCGGTAAAATCCTGTAAGCCTAACTGGTAGAACTCAAGCTGGTATTTATCAAGCCCCCTGTTTAAATACGCCTCTGCATATTTAGGGTCAAGTTCAATAGCACGATTATAATCACTGGCTGCATCGCGATACTGTTTCATTTCATCAAGCGATAGCCCTCTGTAAAAGAATGCAGCTTCATCTCTATCATCCAACGCCAGCGTACTTGTAAAATCAGCAAATGCCAGCTTATATTTTCTTTCGCCCATTTCTAAATATGCTCTATTGAAAAAAGCATCCTGGTTAGTCGAATCCAGTTGAATTGATTTGGTATAATCTGCCATGGAATTAGTTGTATCGCCCATAGCGTATTCAACGTTGCCTTTGAAATTATAGGCGTCGGAAAAACCTGGTCGTAGTGAAATAGAGTGATTAATATCGGCAAGGGCTGATGATTCACCATCTTCTATTTTTGATTCAGCTATTCCTTTGTTCAAATACGCATCAGCATCATTAGGATTCAGTTTGATCACCTTTTTAAAATCTTTAATAGCTCCATCATTATCAAGCAAGGCCATTTTAGTTAACCCTCTGCCATAATAAGAATCGGTGTCATTGCTATTAGCATTTAGTATACTGTCATATACTCTTAAAGCCTTTTTATATTTCCCATCTTCATATAATCGCGTGGCTTTTATTTTGGCATTATTTTGCCCGTAGGACAATGAAGTAAAAAGAGCAAAGACTATACTACACGTTATTATATACTTCATATTAAAACTGGTTCTTAAATTTCCTTGCATTCTTTATATGGCCAATATGGTGGCCACAGTGCCATGCATACAGGAAAATAATTTCAACCAATTTCATTTGTCTGTTATGTTCAGGGTGTACCAGGGTCCTGTCGAGGTCAATTGCCTTTATATTATTAAGCAATGTTACCCACCGGCTATGCAAGCCGTCTAATATTTTTAATGACAGGTCAACAGGTGTTTCAGTACTATCAGAAAGCCTTGCCCACTCTGCTTCTTTATATGGCTTTATAGTAGGGTTATCTTCTGTAAGCGCCAGTTTGGTTCGTATAAATGCATTCATGTGGCTATCAGCGCAGTGATGAACTATTTGACGAATGGTCCAGCCATCCGGCCTGTGCAGGTATTTTAAATTCTCATCATCCAGAAACCAAACTTCTTTACTCAACATAGAAGGAAATTCCTGGATAACTTGTATTGCATTTTTAATATCCTGTGATGTAAATGATTCGGGCCTCTTAAACTTGCCAATTGGATACTTAAGCTCTTCCATTACTATTTGCTGTTCCATAGGGGATAATTTTACATTGCAATATTAGTAAAAAAACAGCCTTTTCAAGGTAATAGAAATTAAGTGAATGTACATTATGTAATATACTGATTCTTATCAGGATGCTGTTTTTTGCATCTTTTTTTACTTACATTTGATTTACTAAGTATAACTTAAGCAATGAGGAAAGTTTTTCTTGGTACGGTTTGTTTTATTGGCTTACTTGGTTGTACCAGGCATACTAATTCATGGACGCCTGTTGGCTCGGGGCTAAATAACCTGGTTTTATCAATTACCCCTTATGAGGGAGAATTATATGCAGGTGGCAGTTTTACAAATGCCGGTGGTAAAACAGTTAACCATATTGCCCGTTGGAATGGCAAAGAGTGGCACCTGGTGGGCAAAGGAATAAATAAAATAGTGCTTTCTATGACACAATTCAATGGCAAACTTTTTGCAGGCGGAGCGTTTGATAGCGCTGATGGTAAGCCTGCCTTAGGCATTGCATGCTGGAATGGAAATGAATGGCAGCCTGTAGGCATGGGTATAAAAGGAACAGTATCTGCCCTGTGCGTATATAATAAAGAGCTTTATGCGGCGGGTAAATTTGATACGGTTGACGGCAAACCGGCACATTCAATTGCCCGTTGGGATGGAGAAAAATGGTCTGATGCAGGAACCGGGCTTGATTCAGGTAAGTACAATTTTATTTGCGGGCTGGCAGTATATCATAATGAGTTATATGCCAGTGGCACATTTAAGGCCTTAGCGGGTGTACAGGGTAACAATATATCGCGTTGGAATGGTAAGGAATGGAAAGCAGTTGGCCAGGGAATAAGCTATCCTGTAACGACAATGTCAACTTATAAAGATGAGTTATATGTATGTGGAGTATTCGATACAGCCGGTGGTACACCGGCCAATTACATTGCCAGATGGAATGGTACAGAATGGTCGCCGGTTGGAACAGGTATTGGCAGCGGACAATTTGCTTCGATTTGGTCTTTAACCACATATAACGACGAGCTAATTGTCGGAGGTCTGTTTAAGAGTGTTGGACAAAAGGAAGCCAATTACATTGCCAGATGGAATGGATCGAGCTGGGACAGAGTTGGTGGAGGAATGAATTCTCCTGTTCATTCATTAGGCGTTTATAATAACGAACTTTATGCAGGTGGCCTTTTTGATTCGGTTGAAACGATCCCAGTCAGCCATATAGCCAGATGGAAAGGTAATATTGACAAATAGAGAAAAGGGGCACACATTTTCCTTATATTAGCCGCCTGATTTTCTTATAAATATATGAACATAAGTATTGTTGGAACAGGTTATGTGGGTTTGGTTACAGGCACTTGTTTTGCCGAAACAGGCAACCATGTTTTATGCGTAGATATTGATGAAGCAAAGGTAAACGCTATGCGCGCCGGCAAGGTTCCTATATATGAACCCGACCTGGATATACTTTTTGAGCGAAACCTTAAAGCCGGTCGCTTACAGTTTACAACTAATCTGGCCGAAGCAGTAAAAAAGACAGACGTTATATTCCTGGCCCTCCCTACTCCACCTAATGAAGATGGCTCGGCCGACCTTTCATATATACTTAAAGTAGCTGATGAATTAGGAAAGCTAATTACATCTTATAAAGTAATTGTAGATAAAAGTACTGTGCCTGTGGGTACGGCAGAAAAAGTACAGGCTGCAATTGCAAAAAACAGTAAAAGCGATTTTGATGTTATTTCAAATCCTGAGTTTTTGCGTGAAGGTTTTGCCGTAGATGATTTTATGAAACCTGACCGTGTTGTACTTGGCCTGTCATCTGACAAAGCCCGTAAGGTTATGGAAGAACTTTATAAGCCCTATGTACGCCAGGGGAACCCTGTGTATTTTATGGATCTTCGCTCCGCTGAGCTTACCAAATATGCGGCCAACTCATTCCTTGCCACCAAAATTTCGTTCATGAATGAAATAGCTAACCTTTGCGAAAAGGTTGGCGCTGATGTTGATATGGTGCGTATCGGAATTGGTTCAGATGCAAGAATTGGCAAACGCTTCCTATTCCCGGGCATTGGGTATGGTGGCAGTTGCTTTCCAAAAGATGTAAAGGCACTGGTACAATCATCGGTAGAAAATAATTACGATTTCAAAATACTGAAATCAGTAATGGAAGTGAATGAAATACAAAAACACATTCTTATTCCGCGCCTGAAGAAACAATTCGGGAAACTGGCAGGCCTTAAAGTAGCTATGTGGGGACTTGCATTCAAACCCGATACAGATGACATACGTGAAGCACCTGCCCTGGTTATGATTGATGAATTGCTTAAAGAAAATGCAACAGTTACCGCTTTTGATCCTGCGGCAACCGAAAATGTAAAGAAACTTTTAGGAAACAAAATAAACTATGCTGTCGATGAGTATGCTGCACTTGAAGGTGTTGATGTGCTTATCATTGCTACAGAATGGAGCTTGTTCAGGACCCCGGATTTTGAACGCATGAAAAAGCTAATGAAGAAGCCTGTAATATTCGATGGCCGTAATCTTTATGGAAATGACCAGATGAAAGAACTTGGCTTTACATATATAAGCATTGGCCGTAAAAACGTAACACAATGAAAAGAGTACTTATAACGGGTGCAGCCGGTTTTTTAGGTTCACATTTATGTGACAGGTTTATAAAAGAAGGATACCATGTAATTGGCATGGATAACCTTATTACCGGTGACATGCGGAATATTCAGCATCTTTTTAAACTCGAGCATTTTGAGTTCTACCATCACGATGTTTCAAAATTTGTATTTGTACCCGGAGACCTGCACTATATACTTCACTTTGCCTCGCCGGCAAGCCCTATTGATTACTTAAAGATTCCTATACAAACCCTTAAAGTGGGTTCATTAGGCACACACAATTTACTTGGCCTTGCTAAGGCTAAAAATGCAAGAATGCTTATTGCTTCAACATCCGAAGTATATGGCGACCCCTTGGTGCACCCGCAAACAGAAGATTATTGGGGTAACGTAAACCCTGTTGGCCCGCGTGGTGTGTATGATGAAGCCAAACGGTTCCAGGAAGCTATAACAATGGCTTACCATACCTTCCATAAATTAGAAACACGCATTGTACGTATATTCAATACTTATGGCCCACGCATGAGGCTAAATGACGGACGTGTATTACCTACTTTTATCGGGCAGGCTATGCGTAATGAACCGCTTACTGCTTTTGGTGATGGTAGCCAGACAAGGTCATTCTGTTATGTGTCGGACCTGGTTGATGGCATTTACAAATTACTATTAAGTGATTACGCATACCCTGTTAATATTGGTAACCCTGCCGAAATAACCATCAATGAATTTGGCGAGGAAATATTAAAACTTACCGGAAGTAATCAAAAGATAATCCACACTCCATTACCTAAGGACGATCCCAAGCAACGGAAACCAGATATTACCCTAGCTAAAAAACTGTTGGGCTGGGAACCTAAAGTATCTCGTGCTGAAGGCTTGAAGATAACCCTGGAGTATTTTAAATCGCTTACTCCGGAGGAACTGCAAAGGTCGGCACCCCGATTTGCCTAATACATTCCATGTATGGCACCTTCCAATACCGAATTGATCAGCTACCTGTCCGGCTTTGTAACCGAAGAACGTAAAAAACGTTTCGATGAAGTTATTAAGAACCGAACAAGGCATGTAACCATTGGTCTTGAAGATATATTTCAACCCCACAATGCAAGTGCTGTTCTGCGTTCCTGCGATTGCTTTGGCATACAGGATGTGCATATTATTGAGAATGAGAATAAGTATACCATAAATCCGGATGTAGCCCTGGGTTCCTACAAATGGTTAACCCTTAACAGGTACAATAAAAAAGAAAGCAACAACACGCTTAGCTGCATTGATGCACTAAAGAAGAATGGTTACGCAATAGCAGTTACATCTCCTCACAAAGACAGTTATACCATTGAAAATGTTCCGCTTGACAGAAAACTGGCTTTGTTCTTCGGTACTGAATTAGAAGGAATGTCGGAACAGCTTGAAAAGAACGCTGAAGTGTTTGTGAAAATACCTATGATGGGCTTTACAGAAAGCTTTAACATATCGGTGGCCGCAGCACTCAGCATGTACACACTTAGCAATCGCTTGCGAAAAGAAAACGTTAAATGGCAAATACCGGAAACAGAAAAGGAAGGAATAATGCTTCAATGGTTGCGTAACACCATACCAAGGGCTGAATTGCTGGAAAAAGATTTTCTTGAAAAGAGCAGATAATCTCAGCCCTGCTTAACCACTATTAAAATATCAAGTAGTGCCAGTATTCCTAAGATACTGACTACAAAACCAAAGAAAGCTAAAAGAGAATTACTGCCACGGCGAATTCCGATAGCACTTATAATAAACCCTGCTGCCAATAGAATAGCCGCAACTACAAACTCAGGAATAAATAAAAACACAGCGCCTGCAACGGCCGTAGTAAAACCAATAATACCCAATACCCTGTTAGTTCTTTGCTCTTTTTTATATCCATCATCATTACTATCCTGTACCGTGTCTCTTACTACCATTTTAACTGATTGCCCCATACTTGTAAAATCGGCCTTACTTTTAGGGTAGCTGGTCACAGATTTTACTTGTGCAGAAGGTTTAACCGAAACACTCGATACTGCCTGGGATTGAATAAGAATAACCTGTTTTGCCCTATTAATTATTACTGTTGCTTGTTCGGCAACCATACTGGCTTTAGGAGTAGTACTGGCTGAAACGGGAATAATATCACCTATTCTACCCGTTGTGTTCAAGTAATAGCCTTTTGTATACTTTCTCTTACCAAAAGAAGATGCCATACCGCTATCTGAACTACAAGAGCTTAGCATTAGCGAAAAACAGAGAAAAAAAGTAAAATAGTATATAAAACTGCGGTACTTACTCATAAAGTCAAAAATAAGAAAAAGCGGCAACATTTACTCATCTATTCTCTTATAGAGCATAACACAAGGCTATAATATGTTTTCATTTCAGGCACATATCTAAGTTCTTTCCTATTTTTGGGTTAGTATTTAAAAATGAAGAAACTCCTTAAATATATTTCTGCTTTTTTACTTATCCTGGTAGGGATAATAGTGATACTTCTTTTAATAGTGTCCCCCATTGCTAAATACGAGATCAACAAAAACTGTGTTCAGTGGACAGGCCGGCATATTAGTGTTGGCCGGGTAAGCCTGAACCCTCTGACGGGTAGTGTTTTTATTAAAGATTTAAAAATTTATGAAGCGGATAGCACAACAGTGTTTTTTGACTGCCATGATATTTATATAAAGGTAAACCTGAAAAAACTGCTTAGCAGTAACTATGAAATTGAAGAGATAAAAATTGATAAGCCCGAGATAAGCATAGTACAAAATGGAAATAAATTCAATTTCGATGATCTGATCAAGCGGTTTGCATCAGATACTACTAAAAAAGCAGCGCCTAAAAAGAATACTGATTTAGTTTATGACATAAAAAATGTAATTATCACCAATGGCAACATTACATACAATAATGTACCGGTTCATAATATCTTCAGTATTCACGAATTGAACTTTAAATTGCCCGAAATAAGCTCAGACATAGCTAAAGCTAAAGTGCATGTCGATTTTAATTATGGTACCGGAGGCTCTTTTAATATCGACCTTGAGGCTGATACGAAAACGCTTGCGTATGACCTTTCACTCGATATTGATAAATACGATATGAGCCAGTACTATGCCCCTTTAAATGCTTTCATGAAAATATCATCGCTTAGCGGGCAGTTTAATACCAAGCTAAGGATGCATGGTAAATTCAATAAACCTGAAGAGTTTTCGCTGGTATGTAGTTTAAACATAAAAGATTTTGAAATAAAAGACATGGTAAAAAGAAAGATCTTTGCGCTGCATGAGTTCTCTACTACTATAGATACTATAAATGTAAAGCAAAACTTGTTTGTTTTCCGAAGTATTATACTAGACAAGCCCTACATAGCCTACGACATATTAGCGAAAGGCAGCAATATAAGCCAGGCTATGGTAGAACATGAAACCCGTGAAGTGGTGGATACAGCCTCCGGCAAAACAAAACGAGATTATTCAAATATTTTTGCATTAATTCAATCGAGCTTGCAATCTTCGGCTATTGATTTTTTAAGTGCTAATTATCATGCAGATAGTATAGCCATTCGCAACGGGGAATTCATATTTAACGACCTCACCTCTGACCATCGTTTTCATTGTACCGTTTCAGGGATAAATATGCTGACAGATGAAATAGGGCCAAATAACAAAGAAGTACTTTTTCATCTATCCGCATTGCTCGACGATACCGGTAAATTAGCCATGAAGGCCAACCTTACTTATAACCTTAAAAAGAAATTGTTCAGTTACAAAATTTTGGAATTAGCTGTACCTGACCTATCACCAGTGACTAAATATGTACTTGAAAAGAACAGTGTTAAGTGGACAGGTAGAAGAATAACAACAGGCGGTATAAAATTAGATCCACTGAATGGTAGTTTATCAATCAAGAATATCAAAATTTACGAAGCTGATAGCACCAATGTTTTTTTTGATTGCCATGATGTGTTTGTGAAAGTGAACCTGACCAAAATGACGGACAATGTTTATGAAGTTGATAATATAAACATTGATAACCCTGAAATAAGCATAATACAAAACGGGAACTATTTCAATTTTGATGACTTGGCTAAGCGATATACACCAGACACCGCCCAACAATCCCCGCAAAGCAATAGCCCGGGAGTGCATTATGACATTAAGAACATCAGCATAACTAATGGCAATATCACCTACAATAATGCACCTATTCACAATGTGTTTAAAATACACGAATTAAACCTGAACGTGCCTGAGGTTAGCTGGAACAATCCACAGACTAACGTACATATGGATTTTAATTATGGTACCAGCGGCTCCTTTGCTACTGATATTACTGCTAACCGCACTACTTCAAGGTACACCATTTCATTATCTATTGATAATTACGATCTGAGCCAATACTATGCACCTGTAAATTCATTTATCAGCATTTCATCGCTTAAGGGACAACTGAGCACAAAACTGAGAATGCATGGTAAATTTCATAACCCGTCGCAAGTTTCAGGTACGGGCTATGTACACGTAAATAATTTTGAAATACAAGACACCAATAAACAAAAGGTATTTGCATTGGGTGAACTGGCACTTGATATTGACACCATAAATGTGAAACACGGCATTTTTTACCTGAACAATGTATTGCTCGATAAACCATTTATACGGTTCGATTATTTACCTAATGGCAATAACATCAGCCAGATGATAAAATCGCATTCTTCTACAAGCCCGGTAAAAGATACATCTACCGGTGAGTATAAGCCGGATTACTCAAATATATTCACAATGATCTCTTCGAGCATAAAACTGATGGCCATTGATTTTGTAAACACTAACTATCATACCGATAGTGTAATAGTTCGCAATGGCCAGTTTCTGTTTAGCGACTACACCTTAAATACTCCGTTCCATTGCAATATATCGGAGCTTAATGCAACTACTGATAAAATAAGCTCGACAAAAAAAAGCCTGCAATTCAATATTTCAAGCAAGTTCAATGATACAGCCAGGATAGTAATGAGTGCTAACATGAGCCTCGACATGAAGAACATGGTAATGAATTACAATGTTTCAAATTTCCGGCTTTCCGATATAAATCCGTATTCAGAATATTATGTTGGCGTTCCTTTTATTGATGGCTATATGAATTACCAAAGCACCGATTCGGTGGTGAACAGGTTTTTAGTAAGCACAAATATTATTCATATTTCAGGAATAAAAGCAGGTAAAAAGGTTGAAACCAAAGCTACTTATAATTTGCCGGTACGTACCGCCATAGCACTAATGAAAGATGAAAAAGGGAATATTGACCTGAACCTACCAGCAAGCGGAAACCTGGATGACCCTAATTATAAGATCGGTAAACTGGTAGGGCGCATGTTGAAAGATGTTGTGGTAAAAACAGCCGAGTCACCTTTCAGGTTATTATCAAAGCTGATTGATAGAGACCCTGAGGATATGAAACAGTTTGTGGCAGATTATGTGCAGGAGAAGCTTAATGAAAAGCAATTCAGTAAACTGGAATCGATTTACAAGGTGCTTGATAAGAAAAAAGACCTTATCGTTGAAATAGACCAGGTTACAGACAGTGTGCAAGAGAAAGACGAACTGGCGTTGTTCATGGCTAAGAAAAAATACCATGATGAAACTTCGCATATAGTAAATGATAGCCTTTTAACCAGGCGTAAAAAAAGGAAAGAGCTTAGAAAAGAAGATAAGATAGCAGCAACTGACACATTGTTCGATAATTACCTGAACCAAAAACTTCACTATACCGGCAACGAACTAATTACAATTGAAGATAAGTGCATAAAACTTATAGGAGATTCTTTACTGAACAAACAGGTACACGATATGATGGAAGGCCGTAACAAGCAGATAGTAGAGTATCTTATCAATAAAAAATCAATGCACCCTGAACGGGTAAAGGTTGTATTCAGCAAAGACTCAACCAAGATCGGGAATGTAGCCCAGCCTGAATTTGATATAAAATACACCGTAGAAGAGGACTCACACTAATAGCTTATTGATAGCTTTTAAGTGGTGCTTATAGTGATACAACGTAAAATATATCATTTCCCTTACACTTATCAAGCCAATTATCGGATGTGGAATCTGGTAAGTATCAAGTATCTCATCAGACAATTTATCTGCACCTTCTATAAATTTTTCATTCATAGTATGGAATTTGGCAATCTGCTCGGCCTGAGTAGCTTCAATTTGCTGTGGTGTTGCCGCAGGCGGAGACTTTAACTTGCCATTACTCAGGTATTTCGATACCAGTTCATCATAACTAAGCAGTGGGCGGTTTCCCCTACCCCATTTTTCCAGCATTATTTGCGGAGCTCCGAATAAACCCGGCAATGATTTTACAGAAAGGAATAAATGTTCAATAATTTCTGCAGCTGACCAATTGTCCGGATTAGGTTTAGTGAAAAACTGTTTTTCAGAAAACGCCTTAGCTACATTTTCAACTATAGCAAATTCAGCTTTTAGGTTATTCATTAACTCCTGTTCCATCGTGTTGTAATTTATAATACAAATATCATATAATTACTAAAACATAAAAGCCTTGCCGGGCAATCGGCAAGGCTTTTATTTAATAAGGCTTATTTATTATTCCTTTACGAACTTAACAACCTTTGTATTGGTGTTGGTTATAACCTTTACAAAATAATTACCCGGTGCAAGTGTGCTTACATCAATTGGCAGCTGCATTCCGTTGCTTATTGTTGCATTGGAACTTGATACCTCTTCTCCACTCATACTAATTACTTTTACAACTGCCGATTCACTTCCGTTCACTGCAAATGATAAATACACAGTATTACGTGCAGGGTTCGGATACAATGCCGTATTACCTGATGTAATGTTATTTACACCAGTAAATACACTAACAGTTACTTTAAAGCTTGCTGTATCACTACAACCATTAGCATCGGTACCCGTTACGGTATATGTATAAACACCCGCTGAATTAGCTTGAATACTTGCAGTATCATTGGTGCTACCTGTTGTCCACATGTAATTAAGCGCACCTGTGGCAGTTAGGGTATCTATATCGCCAACGTAAGTTCCACTGTACCCGCTTACATCTATAACAGGCAATTGGTTTACAGTTACCACACCAATATCAACTATATTACAACCGTCAGGGTCAGTAACCAGTACACTATATGTTGTAGTTGTTGCAGGGTGAACATTGATGCTATCATTTGTTCCTCCTGTGTTCCACAAATAGGTTAGTGCACCTGTTCCATGGGCAACTTCAGTAATAGTGTCGTTCTGTCCGGCACATATCGGTGAACCCGGGTCTCCGGTAAAACTAACTGATGGTGTTTGATTTACGGCTACCTGAATGTTATAAACGGTATCAGTACATCCAAATCCATTAGCTACCACAAGGCTATATGTTGCATTTGAAGTTGGGGTTACTAAAGCGGTGTCATTAGTGCTTCCGTTGCTCCAGCTAAACGTATATATGCCCTTTGCAGCCATTTGTGCTGTTAAGCTATCTGCCAGGCCGGAGCAAATTATATTACCTGCTACATTACCCACTACAGTTACCTGCGGAACCGGGTTTGCATTGATAGCAATGTTCCATAACGTATCAGCACAAGCATTCTGATCGGTTACGATCAGGCTGTATGATGTATTTACTATAGGTGAAACCAGTGCAGTATCATTTGTACTTCCGGTGCTCCAATTATACATGAATGGAGTTGCTGTACTATTTAAAACATTTGCCATTAAGCTATCAATAGTGCCAATACAAACATTACCACCACCGTTTATTACATTATCGGTAATGGTAACCACAGGAGTTGCGTTTACAGTTACAGTCACCGGTGTGGTGAATGTAGTTCTGTAACAGCCTGTGATCTTTGCCTGGTAAACTCCTGATGTTTTAATTGTGATCGATTGGGTTGTAGAAGAAGAGTTATTATTCCACACGTAAGAATCTCCTGCATCTACTGTAAGCACAACAGAGTCTCCCTGGCAGAATGTCAATGCTCCACTTGTATATACAGTAGGTATCGAAGGATTGTAAGGGAAATCGTATCCGGTCAGTGTACCTGCAGGGGCAATAAAGTTTGATGAACTTCCATTCAACGCAAAATTATTCAATGTCAATGATGGACTACCTGCCATTGAACTATCTGCAACAGATGTAACCCAAGTATTATTGGTTCCAGCATTACCAACATTAAAGTAATAAAGCGCTAATAAAGCTGTATCGTTACCTGGAACTTCATAGGCCAGGTTACTTTGAATTTCTCCCTGGCAAAGTGCACGGCTCCATATACGAACCTCATCAATGCTTCCGTTAAAATTCTCAGTACCACCTTGATTTGCACCCACTACAAAGTTTCCTGAAACTGCATTCGGGCTTGAAGTATTAGCTGTTAAAGAGTACGAAACTCCATCCAGGTATAATGTCCATGTTCCTTTACTACGTACCACTGATACCATTTGCCATTGACCAACGGTAAGCTTAGCATTTGATTGCAATAAGCCAATACTACCCAAAAGAACAGATAGTTTATCATTATTACCATGGTCTACAGTTATTGCATATCCTGCATTGCCTGTGTTTCCATTTACAATTATCTGTTGATACGCACCTGTACTTCCATTCCACATAACACGGGCCTCCATAGTAATACTATCGGTTTGTGTGGTAAATACCGATGATATTGCATAATCATCAACACCATCAAAATTCAAAGCCTGGGCTGGCATGCAAGAAGTAGCAATAGAAACACCTGGTACAAAATTGCTGGTAGTTCCTGTTAAGGCAAAGTAGTTTAATGTTGCATTATTACCATTTCCACTGGAATCAATTAATGCTGTTATAAAACCATTATTACCATCAGCAATACCTTGGTTAAAGGTATAATATGCCAACAAACCGGTTTCAGGTGTACATATCTGGTGTCCCATATCATTTTGCACCTGGTAAGCTGTGAGGGCATGATCATATATCCTTACTTCATCTATTGAACCCTGAAAAAAGTTTCCATATCCGTACGAACCAATCAGGGTATTATCAGGACTACCCATTGGACTTGAAGTCTCCTGGTCAACCTGAATTCCATTTCTGTACAATGTCATAAGCTGACTATTGGCATCGTAGGTAACTGCTATATATACCCATGTATTATATGGAAAAGGGTTCGGGTCTTCAACCGTTTGCCAGTTGCCATTATGGCCGGCCGATAACTGATCGCCAGGAATCCAGAAAGCATCATCGTTTCCGTTACCAGCACCAGAAATAACGTTATTTGAACCTACATCAGCTGTCATATAAACCCAAGCTTCCTTTGTATATGACGGAGTTAATATGGTTCCGGCTTCGGCATAGGTAGATAATCCATCAAAATTAAGGGCGTTGCTACCAGAAATACATGCATCGCCTATTGTTACTCCGGTCACAAAATTACTTGTGCTTCCTGTAAGGGCAAAATTGGTAAGTATCCCTGGGTTTCCATTACCTGAAACATCAGTAATAGTACTTATACCGGTATTTGTTCCACCTGCAGTACCCTGGTTGTAATTAAAATATACATCTAACCCGTTTTGTGGCACGCATAATGAATTTGACATACTTGCCAATACTTGTGCCGGTGTCAGGCATACATTCCATATGCTGGTTTCATCTATTGAACCATCAAAATATTCATTACCGCCTGGCCATGTCAATCCTATTGTAAGATTGGTTGTATTTATAACATTGTATGTTCCGCTTGGGTTATCGCTACCGATAAGGGCTCCATCCAAATACATACTTCTTGTTGTTCCATCCCAGGTAACAGCAACATGGTGCCATGCACCAGATATATCACCAACGTTTACAGCAAGGTCATCGTTCCACCAGTAATTAACTATATAACCGGAAGCATCTAAGCGCAATGCATTTACCGCATCCAGGTTACCATAATCACCCCAGCCCACCAGGCCAAAAGTGCCCATTGAATTAGCGTAGAACCATGTTTCAATGGTATAATTTTCACCAGTTGCAGGTATGTGGCCATTAACAGGCACACTTACATAGGTGCTATTGGCATTAACAAAATTAAGCGCGTTATTTTGCGCTACAACTGCCTGCATTGTAAACAATACTATTGCTCCCAATACAAACATTTTAATCATTGTAATTCTTTTCATGAGGTTTATTTTAAATTTGCCGCGAAATTAATCAAATAAACCGTATAGAAAACCACCACCTATCTTATGGGTAGTTTATTATGTTATTAATAAAAAAAGCCCCGCATAATGCGGGGCTTTTTCTTAATCCATCATGCAAGTATTATCCGCATTTAGAATAGCCACAGTTTTTACACTTCAGGCATCCTTCTTCGTAAATTAAACCATCCTCGTCACCACAGCTTGAACATTTTTTGTCCTTGCTCTTGGTTCCATCCGGTATATATTTCTTCAATGCTCTTTCTACACCTGCTTTCCATGTATTAATAGAATCATCGTACAGGTTAAGGTTAGCAATTAAGTCAACCACATGTGGTATAGGCATTCCGTGACGCAATACACCTGAAAGTAGTTTTGCATAGTTCCAGAATTCCTTATCGAAGCTGCGTGATAAACCTTCAATGGTAACGTTGTAACCATCCTTGTCTTTGTAACGGAAGTCATAACGTTTCTTACCGTCTTCGCTCTTGCTCTTTATTACCCAGCCTTTTTCAAGCCATAACGGAAGGTTAATTCCATCATCAGCCTTACCGGTAAATACTTCATACGGCTTGCCATCTAGTATACCTACTACAGCAATCCATTTTTCAGCACCGTTATTGAAACGGATAACTTCAGCTTCTAATTCCTTAGGGCGCTTTGGTGGTACTGTTTCTGTAATTTGTGTGGCATTTGTTTTTTTCTTCTTGTCATCAGCAGCTATAAGTACACCACTGCGTGAACCATCACGATATACAGTAATACCCTTCAGGCCTTGTTTCCAAGCCTGTATGTATATTTCGCCTACGCTATCAACAGCCACATCATTTGGCAGGTTAATGGTAGAACTGATACTGTGAGTTGTATATTTCTGAACCAATGATTGCAATTCAACACGCTTGATCCAGTCAATTTCAGGAGCGGTTGAACCAGCGTAAGGGCTCTTGGTGATATCGGTATTACCGGTAACATCCATCCAAGTCTTTACCTTAGGGTGATACACCATAAATTCTTCCCACTTGTCGCCCATTTTATCTACAAAGTCAACCTTTGCGTTCTTATCGTTAGGGTTGATCTTTCTTCTTCTCTTGTATGAAAGAAGATATACAGGCTCTAAACCTGAAGATGTTTCTGCCAGAATGCTTAAGCTACCTGTTGGTGCAACTGTGCTGATAGAAATATTTCTACGGCCCAGCTTCATCATACGGTTATATACATCAGGCATTTCTTTCTTCATCATTTGAACAAACTCTGAAGTATTTTCGATCTTGTTGTCGTATCCTTCAAAAGAACCACGTTCAACAGACATGTCGATAGAGCTTGTAAATTCTGCATCACACTTGGTCTTCATAATCTTTTCTACTTCAGCCATAGCTTCGGTAGAATCGAATTTAAAGTTTAGCGCAGCCATTGTATCACCTAATGCGGTAAAACCAAGGCCTGTCCTTCTACCCTTCTTACCTGCATCGTAAAGCAGTTTCCAGGTGTTCACTTCTATTTGTTTGATCTCAGCAGGTTCTTTATCACTCTGTATCTTGTTCATGATCCTTTCAATAGATTCAAGTTCAAGATCAACCAAGTCGTCCATCAAACGTTGAGATTCGTAGGTAACTTCGTAGAATTTCTTGTAATTGAAAGAAGCGTCTTTTGTAAATGGCTTGTCAACAAAGTTATATAGATTGATAGCGATCAATCTGCAACTATCGCCACCCTGCATTGCTATTTCAGAGCAAGGATTGGTAGATACGTTCTTAAAACCAGGATATACTGAAGATGTTGAATATTTGTGTTGACGATCCCAGAATATAAGGCCAGGTTCAGCACTTTGGTGAGCTGCTTTAATAACAGTGTTCCAGAGTTCGCGAGCCTTAACTGTTTTGGTTACTGATGGTGAGTCAGATTCAATTGGCCAACGGTGTGTATATTCTTTATCAGCTACAACTGCTTCCATAAATTCATCAGACAGGCGAACTGAAATATTAGCGCCGGTCACCTTACTTAGGTCTTGCTTGATAAGTACAAAATTCTCTACATCAGGGTGAGCAATGTCAATGGTGATCATTAAAGCACCGCGTCTTCCGTTCTGAGCAACTTCACGGGTTGTGTTCGAGAATCTTTCCATGAAAGAAACTGCGCCTGTGGTTGTGCCGGCAGAATTGTTTACTGATATGCCCGAAGGGCGAAGAGTAGAAATATCGATACCTACACCGCAACGGCGTTTGAACAACTGAGCCAATTGCTGGTCGGTGTGCATAATGCCTCCGTATGAATCATATATTTCAGGAAGAACAACACAATTTGACAAAGAAGCGATAACATGCTTGTTACCCAAACCAAACATTACGCTTCCTTGAGGAATTACATATTTAAAACCTTTAAAGTATTCGAATATTTTTTCTTCGGTAAGCAATGTCCTCTTCTGACCATATTCTGAAAGAAGCGCCAGTTTACCGTTCATTGTTGCTAAGTCAGCGTACTCTTTTTCTTTACGTGCAAATTCATGCGCCATACGCTTATGCATATCGTCAGGGGTGGTTTCCTGTAATACACCGTTCTTATCGCGCAGGGCATACTTGTTCATCCATGTAGATGCTGCTAACTCATCTCCGCCGAAATACTTAATACACTTCTCGCGTATTTCATCGTAGGTCATGGCTCCTTTTGTTTGGGTTTGTTGTTCTTTTATCATCGTGGGCAAAACATTAAAATATTGTTACTTTTTTTTCGAATTCACTTTTTAAAAAAGCGTGAGAACAAAAATATATTTACGTGGTACATTGGAATCGGATATGCTTTCGTTTTTTTTAACATGGTTATTAACACTACTCCTGAAACGCCCAATTATAAGGGATTTACGACGAAATAAACTTTTCAACAAATTTAAGACCTCGTCATTATCAACAGACCTAAATCCTTATAGGGAATTTTAAATGCCTCACCTAAATCTTTACTTGTTAACACACCCTTATATATGTACACACCATTTCTTATTTTCAGATCTTGTTTAATTAAATTCTCTAAGCCGCCCTCATCACCGGCCCGCAGTAATATGGGAGTGAAAATGTTACTGAATGCAATGGATGCCGTACGTGAAACACGTGAAGCTATGTTAGGCACACAGTAGTGAGTTACACCATGCTTGCGGAACACAGGATCGTTGTGGGTTGTAACGCGTGAGGTTTCAAAACAACCGCCCTGGTCAATACTTACATCAACTATAACTGATCCTGCTTTCATATCGCTAACCATTTCTTCAGTAACTACGCAAGGTGTACGCCCGTTTGTAGAACGAATAGCGCCAATAACGACATCGGCTGTTTTTAGGTGACGCGCCAGTACGCGTGGCCTTATGGTAGAGGTAAACACACGCACACCTATCATGGTTTGCAAGCGCCTTAACCTGTACATTGAGTTATCAAATACCTTTACAACTGCACCACGGCCAATGGCTGCACGTGCAGCAAATTCACCAACAGTACCTGCTCCTAAAATAACTACCTCTGTAGGTGCAATACCCGATACACCACCCATAATAAGTCCAGGCCCATCGTGTACATTACTTAAATACTCTTCAGCAATTGATATTGATGTACCACCTACTATCTCACTCATGGAACGTATAACCGGAAAAATATCTGATTCATCACGTATCCAGTCAAAAGCTATGGCTGTAATGCGCTTCTGCATTAAATGCTTCAGAAAATCTTTAGGCTGAACTGTAAGTTGTAAGGTAGATATAAGAGTCTGGTTAGGTTTCAACCTGTCAGCTTCCTCTTTTAAAGGAGGAGCTACCTTTAATATAATATCGGCCTTATAAACATCGGCTGCCGAATAGGCTATTTGTGCCCCTGCTTCACTATAATCATTGTCTTCGAAGTGTGCATTCTTTCCGGCATTGGTTTCAATAATTATCTGGTGCCCGTTATTAACAAGTAATGCTACATCATCAGGTACCAATGCCAATCGTTTTTCCTGCGACGATATTTCCCTGGGTATACCGATTAACAGGCTGCCCTTCTTCTTGCCAACCTCCAGCATTTCTTCCTGGGGAGCAAGCGCGGCCATTGATAACGACTGAAGTAATTCTTTTGATGTATTCATACCGGTTTTATGTTTCACTATTCCTTTACACTGATCTCCCTAACTCCGTCAATTACAGTAATATGTATATTAACGGCGTTGTCCGGTATCAACTCGGCAATCATCTCGGGCCACTCAATAAAACAGTATCCTCCTGAATACAGATATTCTTCGTAACCCATGTCGTAAGCTTCCCGCACATTCTTTATCCTGTAAAAGTCGAAGTGAAAGACGGGAAGGCCCTGTAAACCCTCATATTCATTCACTAAGGAGAATGTTGGGCTGCTTACAAGCCCTTTGACACCCTGAACCTTACAAAGGTACTTAATAAAAGTGGTCTTTCCACTCCCCAGGTTACCTGAAAATGTGAACACCCGATTGTTCTTAAAATCGGTCAGTAGTTCCTTAGCTATTTGTTCGAGCTGGGTCTCTTCTTTTGCTTTCCAGTTGCGGGCCATAGACTATTATTTTGGTGATAAGGCCACCAAAGGTATAATCATTTCCTCTAACGAAACCCCCCCATGTTGAAAGGTATCCTTATAATAGTTAACGTAATAATTATAGTTATTAGGGTAAGCAAAGAATTTGTCGCCTTTTATAAAGACAAATACACTACTTACGTGCTGGCGTGGCAAAAAGGCCTCGGCAGGATTTTTAATAGCAAATACATCCTTTGCCTGGTAGGTAAGGCTCTTGCCCGATTTGTACCTTAAATTGGTATTGGTGTTCTTATCGCCTATCACTTTACTAGCTTCAAGTACTTTAATAGTACCATGGTCGGTGGTAATAATAAGCTTGCCTTTGTTAGCTGCAATTTGCTTTAATATATCACTCAATGGCGAGTGTTGGAACCACGACAAGGTAATGGAACGATATGCTGCATCATCACTTGCCAGTTCACGTATCACTTCCATTTCGGTGCGAGCGTGCGAAAGCATATCTACAAAGTTATAAACTATCACGTTCAGCTTATTGCTCATAAGCGAGTGAATGTTCTCTGCCAGCTTCTTACCGTCGTTATGGTTGGTAATCTTATTATACGATGTTTTAATGTTCTTGCCTAGCCTCTTTAAGTTGCCTTCAAGAAACTCATTTTCATGCAGGTTCTTTCCGCCTTCATCTTCATCGTTCATCCACAGCCCCGGGTGCATCTTTTCAATTTCAGATGGCATTAAGCCTGCAAATATTGCATTACGCGCATATTGTGTGCAGGTTGGCAAAATAGCATAGTACGATTCTTCACTATCAACTTTAAATAAATTCTCAATCTCAGGTCTTAATACCTTCCATTGGTCATACC
>DATHNG010000173.1:0-15796 GCA_035486275.1 Bacteroidia bacterium | reverse complement strand
GGAACGGTAAGCTGGAACAATGACGGAAGCTTTAATCTTGATGCGGTATATATAAGTATGCAGGTGACTTCAATTAAAAGTACCGAAGGTTCTATAATGAATAACAATACCTATAAGGCACTGAAAGCAGAGGCCTGCCCATATATTGTTCTTAAACTAAATGAATCGATAAAATCTATCCAGGCTAAATCGGGCGAGGCGGGAATTTTAGCAAAAGCTACTCTTACTATAGCAGGTGTAACCAAGGCAATAGATATGCAGGTAAAAGTATCGATGGTGGAAAAGGGTAAGCTGACCTTTGAAGGTTCACAGGCAATAAAGATGACTGATTATGGCATTGACCCACCAACGGCATTATTCGGCACATTAAAAACGGGTAATGATATCACAATAAATTTCAAAACAAGTTTCACAGGAATTAATAACTAAAACATTAAAAAACGTAATTAACCAAATCATGAAAAACACTATTAAATTAATTCAGTACTCAGTAATGACATCAGTAGTAATTGCTGGTTTTTCCGCCAATGCACAGCAGGAAATGCAATATTTCCGCCCCGATAATATGAATGGGATAAATGTGTATGAAACCACAAAGAATGATAGTATACCTTTTACAAAAATGAATGTGCATGTAGGTGGTAATTTTGAGCTTGATTTCCAGGGTCTGCGCGATTGGAATACTGCAAGCCCAATGACTAAAGTAGGATACGTTGGTAATGTAAATAGCCTTATTCCGCTTACAAATGGCTTTGACCTGCCAATGGCGAACCTTAATATTGATGCACAGTTGTCCGATGGTATACGCATGAACCTGACTGCATATCTTTCATCAAGACACCATGAAGACACATGGGTAAAGGGTGGCTATGTTCAGTTCGACAAGCTTCTGTTTTTGAATAGCAGTGTTATTAATGACATTATGAAGAGCCTTACCATTAAAGTAGGCCAGTTTGATGTGGATTATGGCGATCAGCATTTTCGCAGATCTGATGGCGGAAATACAATCTATAACCCCTTCATTGAGAATTATGTGATGGATGAATTTGCTACAGAGTTAGGTGCAGAGGTATATTATCATAGCACATGTGGCTTATTTATTATGGGCGGAATTACCAATGGAGAACTTGATGCAACTGCTATTGCAGCTTCCAAAATTGATTCATTGACGGGTAAAACAAATTACTATGCTCCGGCTTTTCATGGTAAACTGGGTTACGACAAACAACTGAGCAGCGATTTCAGGCTTAGGCTTACCGGTTCGTTTTATGAAGACCAAAGCGCAAACAGCCTTACCTTATTTGGCGGAGACAGAACAGGATCACATTATTTCAGTGTGATGTCGAACCAGGCAACTGCAAACGGAACAACACTTAGCGATGCAAACGATTACAACCCGTTTTCCGGTAGGTATAATCCCGGTTTCAGTGAACAGATAAATGCCTTTATGGGTAATGTATTTCTGAAATTTAAAGGATTAGAGTTCTTTGGTACCGCAGAAACTGCAGGCGGAAGAACGATAACTGAAAAGAAAGATCGTGAAGCTAATCAATTGGCCGGCGACCTTATTTACAGGTTCCCTGCACATAAAGAGAATTTTTGGGTGGGCGTTCGTTACAATACAGTAACAGCAGCTATGCTTGGTGCTCCGAACGATATTACTATTAACCGTGAAGTGGCTTCAATTGGCTGGTTTTTAACCAGAAATGTAATGATGAAAGCTGAATATGTTAACCAGGTTTATCAGAACTATGTACCTACTAATATATTGAATGGTGGCAGGTTTGCAGGGTATATGCTTGAAGCTTCAATTGGTTTTTAGGGATATATTTTGCGACCTCACCCTGACCCTCTCCTACGAGGAGAGGGAATTGCTGCCCCTTGTTTTTCGCGTTAGGGATAGTAGCGTAAAGCCCACAGCCGACCTTAGGAGGCGAGGACTTGCAGCGGATAGCCCGACCCGTAGGGGAACGCCCAAAACTTAATTATTAAATAGAACGCTCACAAAGTAGAAATCATAACCAATCTGCGGTATCTGCGTTCCAAGCCTCACAACATTATCTTCCGCAACGATTTCGATTTCAGGTAGCTGCGAACAAGGTCATCGTGGTCGGCGTAGTAGGTGGTATGCTTAATGAGCTCTTTCAACTCCTCTGGGTTGTTCATTTGCGTGGTACCATCAAAATAACCGTAACCGGAATAGTGGCCGTTCTCAATTAAAATAAGCGATTGTTCGCCCGGTGTTCTGCCTTTATCGACCACCAAAAAGTTCTTGTTGCCAAAGGTATATTCATCAATCAGTTTCTGCACACGCTTATTATATTCTGCTGGCATTTCAGCGCCGGAACAAATACCATTGCATTTTTTTATCTGGTGGTTAAAACAGATCTCATCATCGGTCAACCCGCAGTAGCGCAGGCAAAATGCATGTTCATCTATCCAATCGTTCAGCCTTTCAGTGGCTGCAATGTGTGTGGTAAATGCCTGCAACGAATTTACTGATTCTTCGTAAGGCACAATTTTCAGGTTAAGTATTCCTTCTTTGTCTTCAACCCAGTCGATACTATGTGAAAAGATAGATGCTTTGCGTGCTCGGTTAAAAAATGGTTTGTTCTTTTTTATCTCTTCAGCTTCAAATAATAAAGCTATCAGTTCGCTGCCCGTCAGCACATGCTCCACATTGTAAAGCTCATTCTGCATTTTCCTGCTTTTCTTTTCCGGGTTATTGAAATGGCTTATGGCGCGGTTATACATATTGGTCGACTTGCCTATGTATATTATCTTTCCTTCTTTATCGAGGAAGTAATACACGCCGCAGGCCTCTGGTAGTTTCTTCAATACATACTCTTTTATTTTATCTACACGGCGGGCCATCAATTCATCAACACCCATTTTGCGGTATTGCGGGTCCTGTGCTTTCAGGCGCATCAGCAGATCAAATAAAATGGCTGTTGCTTCGGCATCGCCCAATGCCCTGTGCCGGTTAACTATAGGTATGTTTAATGATGCACACAAATGCCCCAGGCTGTATGATATTCTTTTGGGTAGCAGTTTACGGCTCAGCCTTACAGTACATAATTTCTCTCTGCGGAACTGGTAGCCTAAAAAAGCAAATTCTTCTTTTATAAAGCCATAATCGAAGCCTACATTGTGTGCCACAAATATGTTGCCTTCGGTAAGCTCAACAATTTTTTTGGCTACCTGGTGAAACTGCGGTGCATCGGCCACCATTTCGTTTGTAATGCCCGATAAATTACTATAGAACCCGCTTATATGGCAACCGGGGTTGATGAGCGTGGAAAATCTTTCTACCACCTGCAGGCCGTCGTGTACCAGTATGGCAATATCTATAATCCTTCCCTGAGGATAGCTGAACTTCCCACCACAGGTTTCTATGTCAATTATCGCAAACATTTTCGCCTGCAAAGATAAGCCCGCTAAATGATTTTTAGTAATAAATTTGGAAATTGTTAATTAAATTAACAACTTTGTGGTTATTAAAATAGCAGATAGCCGTTTTTCGAATAATACAAATATGAAAAATAGATTCCTCACTTCGTTCGGAATGGCAATATTTTCAGAGGTGAAAATGAGATGCGGCGGCGTAGCCGCCGCATCTCACCCTCACTGGCAAACAATATCTGTCATGCCGAGCCGCCGGAGCGGCGAGGTATCTCAGTTAGATAATATATTTAAAACCTTACAATTAAAATAGCATATACATATGAATGCACCTAAAATGTACCTCGGTTCGAACATCAGGTTTTTGAGAACGCGCTTGAAAAAATCGCAGGATGAAATGGCTGCTTTACTTGATATAAAGCGCTCTACACTTAACAGCTACGAGAACGGAGTGGCTATTACACCACCGCTCGACCTGCTTATGAAGATATCGAACTATTTCCGTTTCAGTATCGATATTATTGTGCGCACCGACCTGTCGAAGGTGAGCGATGAAAGCATTAAAGACATTGAAAAAGGATTTACAAAAGATATTGAAGGAAAGAACCTCAGGGTGTTGTATTCTACCGTTGACAGTAACGGACGTGATAATATTGAACTGGTACCGGTAAAATCGAAAGCAGGCTATACCGCAGGTTACCGCGACCCTGAATATATTAGCAGCCTGCCGACTTTTCAATTACCCTTTTTATTGAAGGACAGAAAATACCGCGCCTTTCAACTGGATGGTGATTCTATGTTACCGATACCTGATAAGGCTTACGTGGTAGGCGAGTATATGCAAAACCTGAACAACTTTAAAGATGGCTCTGCCTATATTATCGCTACGGTTGACGATGGTGTGGTTTTTAAAGTGGTGTACAACCAGATTCGTAAGCGTAAAAAATTATTGCTGCGTTCACTTAACCCTGCCTACGAACCCTTTGATATTGAAATAGGGCAGGTGCTGGAGGCATGGAAGTTTGTAAACTATTTCAGTACTGAGATACCCGACTACTACAGCGAGCTTACCAAGCTGAAACACGACTTTAAATCAATGTCGGCACGGCTGGCGGAGATGGGGGTATAGGATTTTAAGTAAATTTACCCTTATGAAAAGCCAAACCACTTTACTAATACTTATCAGTGTATTTTTTTGTTGTACCCTAAGTGCAATTGGGCAAACCTCAATTGATAGTGGCTTTACGAATAAAGCTGAGGCAAAGAATTTAAGAGTAAATGGATTAAAGGAAGGAAAGTGGTGCGAGTACCTCAGATGGAATATGATGACTGGCAAAGACGATAATACTGCTGATATAAAACTAGCAGATTACTATAATCTAATTGTATACAAGGCTGGAAAGCCTTTCGGTATAAAAAGACAATATTTTATTAGTGGTGAAATCTTTTACGTAACCCCATATTCTAAAGGGAAGAAAAATGGCATAGAATGTTGTTATTATAAAAATGGAAAATTGCGGGTAGAAACAACATATGTTAATGGAATAAAGAATGGCATTGAGAAATGCTATTATGAAAATGGAAAAATTAAGAGTGAATCACCATTTATTAATGGCAAAATAACTGGTATAGATAAAGTATATTACGAAAATGGAAACTTGGAAAGTGAGTTTTCCAAAAGCAACTATTATAAACACGGAACAGCAAAAGAATATTATGAGGATGGTAAACTTAGAACAGAGAGCCATTACATGAATGATACTTTGAATGGAACTGTAAAGAATTATTATGAAAGTGGGGAAGTGATGAGTGAAAGTCAATTAAAAAAAGGGTTAGAAATTGGAATCAGGTATTTTAGTAATAAAGGCCATGAAATTACACTTGAGCAAATACAAGTCAATAATTCAGGCTTCAGCTGGGCAGACACTACCTTTAAGTCTTATTCTAAAAGAATTGTCAATTTCCAGTATTTGTGCGATGGACCATGTGATTGGGAGCCGTGTTATGAAACTGAGGACAATCATTTTGTTTATGATACTGTTGTAAATTTCCTCAGAGCCTATCCGTCTATTGAGATTGAAATAGCCTTTTACGTTAATATTAGTAGTGGTGGGTATAACCTGGGAGGGATTTCATATAATGATTATTTGAGTAGGTCGAAAGCAGATTATATGAAATATGTACTCGTGCAAAAAGGTATAAATCCGGACCGAATTATTGCAGTGGGCTATGGAAATAGAAATCCTGCATATAAACATGAAAAAATTGCACACCCGAAAGATGAAGAACATTATTATATGATTAACAGGAAGGGGTTAATCGAGATAATTATAGTTGAAAATGGCTCAGAAACCAAATAGAGGGAATTTGTTAAAAAACCTTAAAATTTAATGTTGGTCGGGGTAGGCAGATTCGAACTGCCGACCTCCACGTCCCGAACGTGGCGCGCTAACCAAGCTACGCTACACCCCGAAAAGCTTACAACGAATTTGTTAATGATTCGTTAATGGCTTAGAACTGTTGGCCGAAAATATTAAATTTGGGAAAATAATTGCTCAGCGTGTGAATAGAAATATACTTTCCCCATACTTATTCTTTATTACCTGCTCTTTACTCCTGCTGAGCTCTGTTGTCTTGCAGGCTGCGCCCAAAAAGCACGATATTAAATTTACCATAAAGGGACTTAAGAACACAACCTGTTTCCTGGGTGGCCACTATGGCGACCACGATTATATATACGATACGGCTAAGGTTGATGATAAAGGCAATTTTGAGTTTAGCGGAGATAAAGACCTTGATGGAGGAGTATACTTTATTATATCGGCCCAGAAAAAGAAACTGTTTGAATTCATTATAGACAAGGATCAGAAGTTTTCGATGGCAACCGATACCATTGACTATATTAAGAATATGAAGGTAATAGGTTCGGACGAGAATAAGCTGTTTTATCAATATCAGAACTATGCTACCCAGATACACCAAAGTATGGATAGCCTAAGTAAACTAACCAAAGACAGTGCACTTAAAGCTGGAGCCAAAATTAAGTTAGATACCCTTATTGAACAGGCCCGTCATTACAGGTTGACATTTATAGCCAAACATTCTGATATGTTAATGTCGAAAATTCTGAATACGGTTGAAGAGCCCGTTGTTCCGCCAATACCAAAACTCGCCAATGGCAGGCCCGATTCTACTTTTTCGTTCCGCTATTATAAAGCGCACTTCTTCGATAATGTTGATTTCAGCGACCCGCGCCTGATACATACTACCGTATTCTTTCCTAAAATTAAAGAGTACTTAACCAGGCTTACTCCGCCTGACCCTGATTCAGTTATAACAGCAGCAGATTTTTTAATACAAAAGGCAGGAACCGATAAGGATATGTTCAAATTCCTTGTACAATATATTATTTATACCTACGAGAACTCTGAAATAATGGGTATGGATGCCGTATTTGTGCACATGGCAAAAAAATATTACACTCCTGAATTAGCTACCTGGGTAAGTGCCAGCCAGCTGGAGCGGGTGAAAGAACGTGCCGACCAGATAGAACCTATTCTTATTGGCAAACGAGCAATACCTATTGTGTTGCCCGATACTAATAATGTAATGCAGGCGCTTGATTCGGTTAAGGCCGAATACACCATTGTTTATTTCTGGGATTATGATTGCAGCCATTGCCAGAAAGAAACTCCTAAACTGATTGCATGGTACGATTCTATTAAAGCAGAAGGTATACAGGTATATGCAGTGCAGGCCAATCCTACTGGAACCGATAAATGGAAGAACTATATAAAAGCGCATAAACTTGATTGGATAAATGTGATGGATATATACCATACAAGCAACTTCAGGCACGAATATGATGTGGTAACTACCCCAATGATATATGTACTGGACGGCAATAAAAAAATAATAGCAAAAAAAATAGACGTGGAAAATCTGAACAAAGTAATGAGGCATTTTATGGATAAAAAACATGGTAGCGACAAGTAATAATTTGAATATATGCCTGGCTTATAAGGCGTTTAAATGAAATAGGAATAATATTAAATTTGCAACATAAATCAAAAACAAAGTGAAAACAAAAGCAATTCTATTGAGCGGGGTATTTTTCCTGGCTGCGGCATTATCATTACAAGCTGCACCTAAAGCCCACGAGTTGAAATTCAACCTTTCAGGATTGAAGAACACCATAATTTTTCTTGGTTGCCATTATGGCGATAAGGATTATATACAGGATACTGCCAAGATCGATGATAAGGGGAATTTTGAATTCTCAGGTGATAAGGAACTTCCGGGCGGTGTATACTTTATTATGGTGAAAAACAAGACCAAGTATTTTGAATTTATAATTGATAAAGACCAGCATTTCTCGATGTCGGCCGATACAGTTGATTTTATTAAGTCAATGAAGGTTACCGGTTCGGAAGAGAACAAGCTTTTTTATGAATACCTGAACTATGTTACACAAAAGCATAACGAAGATACTACCCTTGAAAGGATGGCTAAAACAGGACCTGATAAAGACGGAGCTAAAGTTAAGTTAGATACGCTGAACGAACAGGTAAGAAGATATAAAACGGGCTTCATTAAAAAACATTCTGATATGTTATTGTCGAAGGTATTCAATGCAGCCGAAGAGCCTGTTATTCCACCAACACCTACTTTACCAAACGGAAAGAAAGATTCTACCTTTGCATACCGTTATTATAAAACACACTTTTTCGATAATGTAGATTTTACTGACGGTCGCCTTGTTCGTTCTCCTATTCTGTATCCTAAAATAAAACAGTACCTGGAAAGGTTAACGGTTCAGGACCCCGATTCAATAATTGTTGCAGCCGATTATTTAGTGAAGAAGGCTGGTACCGATAAGGATATGTTCAAGTTTATTGTGGCATATATTACCAGTACCTACGAGTCATCGAACATAATGGGTATGGATGCTGTATTCGTACACATGGCTAAAAAATACTACACTGCTGACCAGGCTCCATGGGTTACTTCCAGCCAGTTAGGAAAGATACAGGATAGGGCAACGCAACTCGACCCGATATTGATAGGTAAAAAAGCGCCTTCGTTGGTAATGCCCGATTCTAATAATATAATGCAGGCATTCGATTCTATAAAGACCGATTTCGTATTGCTTTATTTCTGGGATTATGATTGCGGCCACTGCCAAAAGGAAACCCCTATACTTATTAAATGGTACGATTCAATTAAAACTGTTGAAAGTGTGCAGGTATATGCCGTGCAGACAAACGAAGGCAGCACTGCAAAATGGAAAGACTACGTTAAGGCTCATAAGCTCGATTGGATGAATGTGATGGATATATACCATACCAGTAACTTCAGGCACGATTACGATGTACTTACTACACCTATGATGTACTTACTTGATGAGAATAAGAAAATAATTGCTAAGAAGATAAACGTCGAGGATCTGGATAAGGTGCTGAAACATTTTAAAGAGGTTAAGGAGAAGCAGAAGAAGTAGGCCCCAGAGGGGCTTTATTCTCCTTTTGTGTGGGGATTTAAATTGTCGGGTTTAATTTCCTGAGTATCTCATCAAACTGAACCTGATCAATATTTATACTGATGCGCTTTAAGCGGCTAGTAGCTCCTTTATCGATTTGAATAAGTGCTTTGCTTAGTTGAAATTTATCCGATAAGTATTTAACAAGATAGTCGTTCGCCTCGCCATCAATAGGCTTAGCTTTTATTTTGACAGAGATATTATTTTCATTGTCAATGAAAAGCTCATCCTTACCAGAACCCGGCTTGACTTTTATAAGAAGTTTGATCACCCGTTAATTATATAAACAGCTCTTTCTTTTTATTGAGCCAGCTAAGTGCTGCACCTGAAAGTAGTTTTTCGGCAGTGGCTTCATCGTATGCCATACTGCGGATAAGTTCTCCGGGCCTGTCCTCACCTAATGGGAAAGGGTAGTCGGTGCCTAATGCAATGTTCTCAGCACCAAACATATTTACAATATAGTCGAGCATAGGTTTATCGTGCACCAATGAATCTAGCCAGAACTTACCGATATATTTTCTTGGGTTTATCTTATTGTCGACTGCAACCAGGTCGGGGCGGCAATTAAAACCATGTTCTATTCTGCCAATGGTAGAAGGAAATGAACCACCGCCATGTGCAAATGCAACACGCAGTTTTGGCAGGCGTTCGAACACACCGCCAAATATCATTGAGCAAATAGCAAGCGATGTTTCGGCCGGCATACCCACCAACCATGGCAGCCAGTATTTTGTCATTTTTTGTTCGCCCATCATTTCCCATGGGTGTACAAATACAGCCATATCTAATTTTACACAAGCTTCGAACACAGCAAACAATTCCGTTGCATTCAGGTTCCAGTCGTTCACATGCGAACCTATTTGAATACCTGCTAATCCTATTTTTTTACAACGTTCCAATTCCTTAATAGCCATTGCAGGATCTTGTAAAGGAATAGTGCCAAGCCCGACAAACTGTTTGGGGTATTTAGCTACAATGCCTGCAATATGGTCGTTCAGAAATTGTGATACCTCAAGACAATCTTTTGGCTTAGCCCAGTAGCTGAACATAACCGGTATGGTTGAAAGCACCTGCACATTTACATGGTGGTGCGCACATTCGTCAATACGTTTTTCAGGACTCCAGCAGTTATCTTCAATTTCACGGAAGAACGTATCGCCCTTCATCATGCGGGCGCAACAAGGTTTATGGTGCTCAAGCCTTATAAAATCGCCGTAGCCGAATTTCTTTGTAAAGTCCGGCACATGCTCCGGAATAATATGAGTGTGAATGTCAATTGTCAGCATACAAGGCTATATCTTTTTACCACTAAGGCACGGAGTTCACAAAGAAACACTAAGTGGATCTAAGTGTTCTTAGTGTCTGAGTGGTTTATTTTTTACACAAAACGCTTATCCGCTTCCATAACGTGCCCGCACTTTTTGCAGGTCCTCAGTTCTTCAGAACTATAGAATCTTTTGAATACAGGCAGGAAGTCGTTCTCGATACTTGTCAGGTAAAAATATTCCTGGTAAAGTTTTTCGTTGCATTTATCACAAAACCAAAGTAAGCCATCGTTTTCGTCGGGTTTACGTCTGCGCTCCATAACCAGGCCAACAGTGTTGGCAGGGCGCATAGGTGAGTGTGGCACATTAGGCGGAAGCAGGAAAATATCACCTTCTTTAATTTGTATATCTACCGCTTTCATGTTTTCCTGTATGCGTACATTAATATCTCCTTCCAGCTGGTAAAAGAATTCCTCGCTACGGTTAAAGTGATAGTCCTTACGGGCATTGGGCCCGCCCACTACCATTACAATAAACTCAGTGTCCTGGTACACAACCTTGTTGCCAATGGGCGGCTTAAGTAAATGGCGATTCTCGTCTATCCATTTTTTGAAGTTGAACGGGCGTGTTATCATAGCTTGTAATGATTTGGAATTTTATGCAAGTTAAGAAAAAAAGCGAAGTATATACCTACTTTCCTCCCTTACCTTTAGTGGTTTGTGCCGTTTTGGCCTTTTGCGCCACATGGTTATCGTGGTTCTTTTTCAGTAAGCCAACTATAAAACTGATAAGCACAATTATAAACGATAGTATAGGGGCTACACGGCGGGCTTTTTCTAAAAATACACGGGTGCTCTTTTTTTTGTAATGTTTCTTGTAATCGCCATTGGCATCAATACCTTTTTGGGTAAGTTCAATAATGTCAATGTCGGCTGTGCGGCGACATAGGTCCTCGTCAATAAGTACAATAAGTGCACGGTTAAACAGGCCTTTTATTTCGTAGGCTGCATCATCATTAAATCCTACTGTTTGCTGCGCAAGGTATTTCGACCATACAAGCCTTCCATTAATATCATAATGAATAGCAGTCAGTACTTTTTGTGCAGCTTCGTGAACGTCCATTGGCAATTTTAACTATACAAATATATTTCGATAATGCATAGTTTATACCATCAAAAACAAAGAGATATTAATAACCCACTTTTAATATCTGTGAATTAGAAATTGAACTCGGCAGCTACTGCGAAATGGTCAGAAAGGTCTACATGGTTAGAATCCCACTGTTTACGGAAAGTTACAATGTGCATATTGCCCTGTAAACTTGGGTATCCGGGTTTGGAATAGAACACATAGTCGATCATTTGCGGAGCGCTTATCGGTGGTAATATAAGGTCGTTATTGCCATAGTCGTATGAGTAGCATTTTTCACCTACCAGGGCACATTGGGTCAGCTTAAGTGAATCAACTAACTGTGTGTGATTGTTAGAATCGGCCATTACGGTATTAAAATCTCCGGCAACAAACTGGGGTACATTTTCTTCAGCATAGGGTTCCAAAAGTTCTTTACGTATCTGCTCGTATTGTATCTTACGTATGTCCTGCACATTTTTGCCACTGTTCAGGTCCGATTGCAGATGAGTACCTACCAATTGAAAGCAGAAGCCCTTATTCTGCCCTTCCAGTAAAATAGCGCCTTTACAAGCCAGTTTATCAGAACCTTTCGCATTACGGAAGAATATTTGCTTAACCACATTTATCTGTACCTTACTAAGTATCCAAACCCCACTGCTTGTTTTCCAAAACTTGTTTTTCCTCGGGTCGCCTGATTCAAAAGGATACAGGTCTTTAAGTCCTTTGCGTATTATACCACGTGCCTTATTGTCAAATGCTTCTTCAAAAACAATCACATCAGCATCCTGCCCCCTGAGTATCTGTGCTATCTGCTCGGCCCGTTTCACCTGGCCGGTATGTATAAATACGCGGGGCAGCATATATATGTTCCACGTAAGTATCTTAATATTGCCGCCTTTGCCCTGGTCGTCGCATTGACTGAAACCCAGCAGGGGTGCTAAGGTTAGGATTAAGATTGTGGTTAAAACCCGGAGGCGCCTGTTGTTCGTATCCATAGTTTTTTTTGATGATACAAAGTTCAGCCTCCCATATTATCTGCGTATTGTTCCCGAATTAATAAAATGTTAAGTAATCTGCCTTAAATCCCTTTACCTGTAAAGTATTCGTGCTATTAAACATATGCTTAGTACATGTTGCTGACAAGTAATTGTTGAAACAGGCTAAACGGTGAAAAATGGCTGGAAGTTAAAAAGGGCAGGTGTTTTGTTGGATTATTGCAGCCAATAGCTATATTCGCATAACCAAAAATATCGGGAAAGGTCAGTTTAATTAAATTAACATTAAAAAAAATGAAAAAGATTACCAGTATTTGTTCAGCCATACTTATCGGAAGCATTATGCTTGCTTCTGTAAACAGCTTTGCTAAGGGAACGAAAGCAGCAGATAAAGGCAAAAATGCGGAGAATGCTGCTGTGGCCGGTGCAAACTTTTGCACAGTATTTGCAACTGTTTTAAGACAAACAAATAATAACTGCTATGGCCAGGCGAATGGAAATGTTGTAATTTATGCATTGGGAGGAACTTCTCCATATACTTATAGCTGGTCACCTTCGGTGGGCAGTAATTTTGCATTAGATACTGTAGAATTAGCCGGAGGAATGGCAGCAGGATCATACACATGTACTGTAACCGACGCCAATTCATGTTCTTATAGCCTTACAGTTACTATTACCTCACCTCCTCAACTTACATTAGCTACAACAACTTCAACCAATGATATTTGTAACGGCGCTGCAACAGGAAGTGCCATGGTAACTGCCGGCGGCGGAACCCCATCGTATACTTACGCATGGAAGCCCGCAGTAAGCACAACAACTTCAGCAAGTAATTTAAGTGCAGGTAATTATGTGGTTACGGTAACTGACTCACTGAAATGTACAGCAAAAGATACGGTAAAAATTACCCAACCTGTTCCTATTGCAACTACTACGGCAGTTGTATTATCTTCATGTAAAGCAACGAATGGTATGGCAAGCGTATCTGCTTCTGCCGGTGTAGCGCCATATACATATAGCTGGTCACCAGGCGGACAAACAAAAGACACTGCTACCAACCTTGGGCCGGCAAGCTATACCTGTACAGTAACCGATGCTAATGGTTGCCATGTAGCTGCTACAGCAATAGTAAGTGACAGCAGTACACTTAAAGCCGTAATGACAAATGAGGCGAATGAAAAATGTTATGGCGAGGCTATCGGACTTGCTTCATTTTCAGTAAGCGGTGGCACAGGCCTTACCGATACATATAGCTGGTCACCTTCAGGTAGTACAACTACTGCAGCTTCGGGTTTAGTTGCAGGTACATATACATTTACTGTTACCGATTCAGTAGGCTGCCAGGCAGTCTCAACAGTTAATATTACACAGCCTAATGCTTTACGCGATAGTATGGCCAATGTGCGCCAGGTATTATGCTATGGTGCTGCAACCGGCAGAACTACTGCGGGTGTAACTGGTGGAACAACACCATATACCTATGCTTGGTCAACAGGTGCTACTACATCAAACCTTACTAATGTCGCAGCCGGTTCATACACTGTGGTTGTAACCGATGCTAACGGATGTAAAGACTCTACCAATATTACACTTACACAACCTGCAACCGCAGTAGCCGATAGTAACCAGTTAGCAACTATTAAATGTTACGGAGGCTCAGCCACAGCAACCGCTTTTGCATACGGGGGTGTTAAACCATATACCTATGCATGGTCGGGTGGAAGTACCAATACAACTAATACGGCTACATTAACTGCCGGTACATATATTGTTACCATACGCGATTCTAACAAATGCCGTTTGAGAGATACAATTGTTGTAAACCAACCTCCAACATTTATCAGCAGCACAACTGTTACAGGTATGGATACTTCCATCAGCACATGCGTTGGCGCTGCTTCAGTTCAATTGGTTGGTACACAATCTAAGTACACATTCAGCTGGTCACCATCAGGTGGTTCAGGCGATACTGCTTCCAGCCTATGCGCAGGTACTTATATTGCTACCATTACAGACTCTACCGGTTGTGTTGAGTATGATACCGTTCAAATACTTAACTATACAGGTATACAACAATACACCAATCCGCAGAGTATTAAGGTTTACCCGGTACCCGCAAGAGACCAGATAAACGTAAGCATTATTGGAAACAGCTTTACGCCTGAATATATTGGTGTGTACGATGTTACCGGCAGATTGCTTGTTTCAGTCAAGGCTGAGGCAAACAAGAGCCTGTACACTATTAATGTATCGCAACTGACCGAAGGCACTTACTTTATTAAGTTGAGTGGCAACGGAGAAAAGGTTGCTAAGTTTACAATAGCGAAATAAACAATCAGAAATTAAAATAAAAAAAGGGGAAGCGCAAGCTTCCCCTTCTTTATTTTACCTGTTCGAGCGCATCTTAGCACTCATAAGTACACCATTCTTATAAGTCTCTGAAAAAAGCTTGTTCCCTTCTTTATCGTAATATTTCCAGGTGCCATCTTTTTTATCTTCGGTGTAGTTACCATCAACTTTTATATATCCTTTCGGGTAATATTCTTTCCAATCGCCTGAACGCATGAAATGCTTATCGTAATCAGACGAGCGCTGTAATACCCTGTCGTTAGCATAGAAAGCCAGTTTGTATCCTTTGTCCTTATCAAGCTTTTGAATGACAAATGCAGTTTTGTTGGTATCGCTTTTATAGCGCACACAGTAAAACTCGTATTGCAATCCTAAAACGGAAACCTCATGCAATAATATAGTATCGGGTATGCTATCGCCGGTATATAAGATGGGCAACGTATAGCTCTTCTTTAAAAGTTTAGCCATGTTATCCTCGTTCTCCTGTGCCGTGCTGAGCAGGGGAGGGCCGAAGCCTATTCGTATTTGGGCATGGCTCTTACAGGCAAAAATCGAGAGTATGGAAAATAATAGAACTCCTTTTTGCATATTTGATTGCTAATTCCTGATTTTTAATTCTTAATTAAATATTACTTCTTACGGTCACCACCCTGACGTTCCATCATCCATGCAGGATACTCTGAAGGCAGCTTACTTGCGTCGTCAAGCTTTTTCAATTCATCGGCTGTAAACTTAACATCAACCGATTTCAGGTTATCATTTAACTGTTCAGTGTTTTTTGCACCAATAATAACCGTAGTAACAACCTGCTGATGCAATAACCAGGCCAGCGCCAGTTGTGCCACCGACACTTTCTTTTCCTTAGCTATGGGTTCGAGCACATCAATAATATCAAAAGCTTTTTCTTTATTTACAGGAGGGAAATCGAAATTAATACGCCTTGAACCGGCTGCAGCTTCCATTTTACGATTGTATTTACCGCTAAGCAAACCACCTGCCAATGGACTCCAAACCATAAGGCCCATTTGCTGGTCCTTGAGCATAGGCGCCAGTTCACGTTCAAGATCGCGGCCGGCAATGGTATAATATGCCTGCAACGAAACAAACTTAGCCAG
>DATHNG010000172.1:0-32716 GCA_035486275.1 Bacteroidia bacterium | reverse complement strand
TGCATGTTCTGTGCCCCATTGTTGTCCTTCCTGCGGAACTCCATTATTGAGGATAAGAATGCGATTGCTATATAAGCCATGTATTACGGGTTTGATAATGGTGGGGCCTGTACTTATAACATCAACCCCAGCAATGCTTTTAAGCGCATCGCCTAAAACCTCGCCTCTCGTTTGCTCAAGTTGTGCACCTGATAATGAAGTCTGATCAAGTGTTTGTACACTTTCCTTTTCTATCTTGTTACTTGTAATATTTACTTGTGTTAAATTGACGTTATCCGGTTTTAGGGAAATCCTGATTTTTCTGTTGGATTCTATATCAATTAGGGTATCTACTTTGGCGTAACCAATCTGAAACAGTTCTACATGGTATTGTCCCGGACAGAGATCATTAAGAGCAAACGCTCCGTTTCTATCCGTATATACACCTTTAGACAGTTGTAACAAATCAACCGCCACATAAAATAGTGGTTTATTGCTATCAGCGCCCGTTACAATCCCAGACAAAGTCAGGTTACAGTTATTTGGTGATTGTGCTAATGAGTTTACGCTTATAACGCAACCCACAATTAGCGCAATCGCAAAAGTAGATTTTAACATAGTAAAATTCTAAAACAGTAACAGGCATTACAGCCAATTACTGATTACAGTTAAGTAAAAAATAGGAAAAGTGTTCCTTTGAAGAAAAGAAACTACTTGCGCACTAACTTAATGTAGGAGGGCCTCGTGAAGGGAGGGTAGAAACCTTACGGAGAGCAAGATTTTGCTCGGTACTTAAAAATATAGTACTAATGGTAGTACTTGTAAATGTCAATTTCAGAACATGGACATTATCATAAAATGGGAATTCAAAATCACAAATAGCGCAATGGTGCTCTGCATTATGGATGTGTCTCTCGCCGATTACATGACAATGTTCATCGCCACTATGCTCAATACTGTGAACCGTTATCTCAGTGTATGCAAAGAGAAAAATGCTTAATAAGAACAGAGAAAAATATCTCCTGAAGCTTTGATTCATTTTGCAAATATAAGATTTATTCCTTAATTATTAATATGTCATCCCTTCTGTTAAGGGCGCTGGAACCGTCACCAACTACTGCAAGATGGTGTTTGCCGTTACCTTCAATATGCAGTTTTTTACTGTTAACACCTTTCCCGCTAAGGTATTTGGCAACAGCATTGGCACGTGACAATGATAAGCGTTGGTTATATGCAACTGTACCAACCGTATCGGTATTACCTTCTATAACAATTTTATAACGCTTGTTGATTTTTACAAACAAGGCAATAGAATCAAGCCTTGAATAGTATTCTTTTTCAATATTCGATTTATTGAATGCAAAATATACAACAGGCATTTTAGGTATGGAAGCTGCTGTGACTATATGTGTAGTATCAATATTGGTTGGTATTACTTTTCTTGGGTTTATACTATCGAGTTGGGCCTTGGCATATGTTACACCGGCAACTGTATCTTTCTCAAATACCCCTGAGGTATCATTATAACTCCTAATAAGGGCAGACAGAACAGGGTCGTTTTTTGAATTCTTATATCCATTTGTATTTACGTCACGGTAAAAGGCATTCTTTACCACAAGGTTTTGCCCTGTATGCATATGCGAGCTGTCGGTAACAAATGAAGTGTTTATTACCTGGTACAGATTATAAGCATTGCATTGGTGTGGTGTTGTAATTGTTGTACGGTATGGTAGATAGTCGGGCACACGTACTTCTATATTATATATTCTGTCAGGTTTTAATGAAATACTATACTTTCCATTTGCATCTGATTGTGTTGAACTTGTTTTATGATCTCTTGTATCTGTAACAGTAAATGTTGCACCCGGTATATTTTGTGTACCGGAAATAACTTCACCCAGAAGCATAGTGCTTTCAACATTATCGCAGTTAAAGCTGAAGGTATAAATATCCATACTACCATAGCCTCCGTTAATTCTTGATGATGAAAAATACCCTTCTCCCAATGTAGCGTCGTAATTAAAATAAATATCGTCGCCGGAAGAATTAATTGGCGGACCAAGGTTTACCGGTTTCGACCATTTGCCATTCTCATACACCGATTTAAAAATATCGTAACCACCAAGTCCAACATGGCCCTTTGAAGAAAAGAAAAGGGTTTTATTATCGGGCATAAGAAAAGGTGAATCTTCATCGAATGATGAATTTATTTCAGGCCCCAGGTTTGTTAATTCAGACCATTTGCCATCGCTGCCCTTGTCTGATTCAAAAATATCTTTTCCACCATACCCGCCAAACTCATCGCTTACTAAAAAAAGTTTTTTACCGTCAGAAGATATGAAAACAGAAGGAACATAGCTCGGTATGTGGCGCATGCTTTTGTCCAGCTTCTTTGGGTCTGACCAGCCCCCATTCTGTGGGTGCACTTCTAAAATATGTCCTTTGTTATAAATGAATAAAGTATTTCCGTCAGATGTAATAGTAACGCTTGCCAGGTTATCTTTTCCGCCCTTAAAGTGCAACTGGTTTGAAAATACAGATGGGGTTGACCAATGTCCTGAATCTTTATGGGAAATGAAAATATCTTCATAATATTCATCGGTCATAAAGTCTTTTTTTCCTTGCTGGCTTGCCGGCCTACGTGAAGTAAAGATAATAGTAGAATCATGGTTCATCAGCACCTGGGCATATTCAGGGTAGGGAGAATTAATTGTACCGCCTGCATTTTTTACATATACAGGGTGCATTTTGTTATCGAGTATATACCCGGCTGAATCGAGTGATCGGTTTATAATGGCCGGGGCATCGGTACATATTTCTATGCTGTGTTGTACTTCCTGCATAAGGCTTTCATCAACTCTGCTCTTAGGGTCAATATGGCTTATATATTTATTGAACGCTTTTATTGCAGCAGGATAATTTTTTTGCAGTGCATAGCAATTGCCTATATAATAATAGGCGTCAATGATGGTATCATCTTCTTCGCGGCCTGCATATTTAATTGTCTTGATAAAGTAGGGCAATGATTTTACCTTAAATGAATCGGACAAATAAAAAATAGCACCTATCTGAAAATTTGCATATGCATTTGTAGAATCTAACGCAAGCGCTTTAAAATACAGGTCTTGCGCTTTTTGTAAATGCGATTTAATGAACTGGCGATCACCTTTTTCAATCAGTTTGCCTGCTTCACGCCTGTTGTTTGCCGAAGTACCATTGGCATAAAAATGCATCAGCAAGGGTATAAGTAAAAAAGCAATTTTACGCTGATACTGCATGCGCTGTTAGCTTATTTTTTCTTGTTCTCCTGATCCTCTGGTTTCAGGTTGTCAGGTACAAAAGAAGGCTGTTCAACTTTAAGAGGTATGCTTGTGCTTATTATTTTAAATTCAATACGGCGGTTCAGTGCCATGCCTTTACGATTCCACGAACCATCGGCATTTTTGTTTTTAGCGCAAGGCTGGGTAGGGCCATAACCCTTAGCTACAAACCTGCTTGAATCAATACCTTGTTTAACTATATATGCTACAACAGCTTCGGCACGCGCCTGCGACAATGGCATATTTATTTTATCGCTTCCCGATGCATCTGTATGCCCTGAGATTTCTACTTTAATACCTTTCAGCATTTTCATTAACTCAACTACTTTATTAAGCTCCGGATCAGACTCAGGGGTTATAACTGCACTGTTGGTTGCGAAGAATATATTACGAAGAATGATTTTTTCTCCTACACCAAGCGGTCTCATGTCAATGGCTTCATCCAATACCTGGTAAGCTGTACTGTCACGTACATCAAGATTTTCAGAATGGAACAAATATCCATCGGCCTGGTACGTAATATTATAGTTTTTACCTGATGGCAAAATAAACAGGAACTTACCCGTTGCAGAGTTTGGATGGTAAATACCCACCTGTTCTCCCGTAGCATTATCGGTTACCACTATTTCTACATTTTGAGGAATGTTCGGTTTAGAACTATCATACGATGACCTTATAGTACCGCGATAAACAGTAAGTGCTTCTTCCTTCTTCTCAGGGAAAGTAATTTTATAAATATCTTTTTCTCCCAGCCCGCCTTCTTTAAAAGATGAATAATAGGCAGCTTTTCCGTTTGTTGTTGGTGTAAAGTATACATCGTCGCCAGGTGTATTTACAGGATAGCCCATATTTACCGGTGTGCCCCATTGCCCGTTACTATCAAGTTCACTATAAAAAATATCAAAGCCGCCCATTGTATTATGACCGGTAGAGCTGAAGTAAAGAATTTTTCCGGTAGCATTAATAAACGGAGCATCCTCTTCATATACGGTATTAATTTTCGGACCAAGGTTTTGTGCTTTTCCCCACTGACCATTTGGCAGCATGCGACTCATGTAAATATCACGTCCGCCAATGCCATCGGGCCTGTTGCTCGTAAAATAAAGGGTTTGTCCATCAGCACTTACACTGGCACTTGGTTCCCAATATTTAGAATCAACATTCTCGCTCAATTTTTCCGGCACTGACCATTGGGTACCATTCAAATGTGTGCTGTAAATATTACCATCGCCATTACCATCATCGCGGTAAATGAAAATGGTTTGACCATCGGGCGATATACTAACCGTTGCAGAATGTTGTCCCGGGTTATTCACCGGTGCACCAATGTTAAAAGCCTGGTTCCACTGCCCGTTGGTACTATTGGCCATATATATGTTTTCAAAATAATTTCCAGATTCGTCTTTAGGCGCATTCATGCCGGCAGGCCTGCGTGAAGTGAAAAATATTTGTGATTCATCTGCAGTTACAACAGGGCAAAAATCCGCATAAGGTGAATTGATACTATCACTGAGCAATGTTACCTCCATCTTTACAGGGTTTGCCATTAAGCGTTTTGCTGTAACACACATTTGTATATCACGGGTCAATTCATTTACAGATGCCTTGTCGCTCACAGAATCAAGCAGCGATTGAAATTTTACATAGTACTTAATCGCACTGTCGAACTGGTAGCTTACGTGATATGCTTTACCAAGGTATAGAAAAGCATCGGCAGGAGCGTGTCTTTCCTTAAAGTTCATCGGGTCGTATTTATCTGAAATATCGCCAGTGGCTTTAATTAAATAAGGTATAGCTCTTTCCTGGTGAATGGGTGCGTTAAGATAACATTCGCCGATCTGGAAATTGATGTTGTTATTGTTGCCCTTTGCCGATGAATCAATAGAGAGAAATATAGGCAATGCCTGATCGTAACGGTTATTGTTCATTCGTAATTCTGCTTCCTCATACTTTTTCTTATTGTCCTGAGCATTAACAGAATAGGGAATCAGGCTGATTATTCCCAGAGCCAAGCCTATAACATTTTTCATTTTCATCTTCCTGTAGTAAGACTTTTTAAATTGAACGATTAATATCGAATGCTTCGAGGTAGTCAGCAACTTTACGTATGAATGATCCACCTAATGCACCATCAACCACACGGTGGTCGTATGATAATGAAAGGAACATCATGTGGCGGATACCTATAACATCTCCCTGCGGGGTTTCTATAACTACGGGTTTTTTCTTAATAGCGCCGGTAGCTAAAATAGCAACCTGCGGCTGGTTTATAATAGGTGTACCCATTACATTACCGAATGAACCAACATTAGTAAGCGTGAATGTTCCACCCGAGGTTTCGTCAGGTACCAGCTTGTTTTTGCGTGCGCGGTTTGCCAAATCATTTACTGATTTGGTTAAGCCCAGCAAGTTCTTTTGATCGGCCGTGCGGATAACAGGTACAATTAAGTTACCCGTAGGCAATGCTACAGCCATGCCAATGTTAATGTCTTTATGCCGAATGATACGTGTACCGTCAACCGATACATTTATCATAGGATAATCTTTTATGGTTTGAACAACTGCTTCAATGAATACAGGAGTGAACGTTATTTTTTCACCTTCTCTCTTTTCAAATGCGCCTTTTACTTTATCTCTCCACATAACCATATTGGTTACATCGGCCTCAACAAACGAAGTAACGTGTGGTGAAGTATGTTTCGACATTACCATGTGATCAGCAATAAGCTTACGCATACGGTCCATTTCAATTACTTCGTCATTTGGGCCTACAACAAGCGGTTTGGCTTGTTGAGCAGTTCCGTTGGTTTTGGCAGCAGCCGGTCTTTCTGTTTCAACTGTTATGGTTTGAGAAGCCTGGCTTGTGCTTGCTCCATTACCATTGCGGTTAGGCAGGTATGCAAGTACGTCGGTTTTTGTAACGCGGCCTGCCTTACCACTGCCTTGAATATTTTCGAGTTCTACAACCCCGATACCTTCTTTTTTAGCTATGCTGCGCACCAATGGAGAATAAAATTTGCCACTGGTTGAAAAACGGCCAACAGGTTCGACGTTTTCAGCAACTGCAACCTTAACAGGAGCAGCCGGAGTTGCGGCTTTTTTTACCTCGGGTGCAGGTGCAGCAGGGGCCGGAGCACTAGCTTCAACCATTGCACCGGTTGAAAGCATTGCTATTGGCTTGCCTACAGGTACCACATCACCTTCTTTACAAAGCTTTTTTACTAATACACCTTCCGATGGTGCGGGTATTTCAGAATCAACCTTATCGGTAGCTATTTCAACAAGTGTTTCATCTGCCTTAACTTTATCACCCTCATTCTTTACCCACTTAATAATTGTGGCCTCGGTTACGCTCTCGCCCATTTTGGGCATTAATATCTCTATTTGTGACATAACATTCCAATGTTTTACAATCGTGCAAATGTAAGGTTTTATTTGAATCCATTTACTTATTGTATCTGTCTTGTTATTAGGTAGTTACATTGTATTTTAGAACAAGCTTAAGGCAAAATCAGGCAATTGGGGTGGTTTTTACTTCAAACAATAATGCCATTATTAACCATAGAAGATTAGGATAATTCAATCTTTTGCAGTTTTTGAGGGTTGTTTTCTTTGTATGCAGTGTGAAATTTGTTTGGTAAGATTGCTAGCTTTCTTATAATGATGAACCCTATTTCGTTACTTATTCCTTACTACTTATTTATCACTCCTTTTATATGGTAAAAAAGCTATTTTTGTCTGAAATAAAGACTCAGAAAATTATGAAGCGGACCATAAAAAAAGTTGCCGTAATAGGTTCCGGTGTAATGGGCTCTCAAATAGCCTGCCACTTTGCAAATATTGGTGTACAGGCTTTGCTGCTTGATATAGTACCAAAGGAATTAAGAGAAGATGAAACCAAGAAGGGTCTGACCCTGAAGGACAAAGCAGTACGCAACCGTATTGTGAACGAGGCTTTGGCGCATGCCAGCAAAATGAGCCCGAATCCTTTATATAGCAAGGCATTTATATCGCGCATTACCACAGGTAACCTTGAAGACGATATTGCACAAGTAAGCACCTGCGACTGGATAATAGAAGTAGTGAGTGAAAACCCTGCTATTAAAAAGATAGTATTCGATCAGTTAGAAAAAGCACGTAAACCTGGAACACTTATTACCAGTAACACTTCGGGCATACCATTACATATGCTTGCACAGGGCAGGGGAGAAGATTTTCAGAAGAACTTCTGCGGAACACACTTCTTTAACCCGCCTCGTTACCTGCGTTTGTTAGAAATTATTCCTACCCCGCAAACCGATCCTGAGGTTGTTGATTTCTTAATGCACTATGGCGACCTGTACCTTGGTAAAACTACCGTACTTTGTAAAGATACTCCTGCCTTTATTGCTAACCGCATAGGTGTGTATGGCATTATGGCATTGTTCCACTTAGTTGAAAAAATGGGACTTACAGTTGAACAGGTTGATAAACTTACCGGCCCTGCATTGGGCAGGCCAAAGTCAGCAACCTTCCGTACCTGCGATGTGGTAGGGCTTGATACATTAATAAATGTAGCAAACGGGTTAACTGCCAATTTAAAGAACGACGAAGCAAAAGATTCATTTGTGCTGCCTAAGTATGTAGCTAAAATGGGCGAAAGCAAATGGCTGGGAGATAAAACCGGTCAAGGCTTTTACAAAAAGGTAAAGAACAAAGATGGCAAGAGCGAAATTATGGCTCTGGACCTGAACACAATGGAATACAAGCCATCGCAAAAAGTAAAGTTTGCAACGCTTGAAGCTGCCAAGGCAATTGATTCTATTACCGACAGAATGAAAGTGCTGGTGAACGGAAAAGACAATGCAGGTGATTTTTACCGCGCTTCGTTTGCAGGTTTGTTTACCTATGTATCAAACCGCATTCCTGAAATATCAGACGAACTATATAAGATAGATGATGCTATGCGTGCCGGTTTTGGCTGGCAGCTTGGCCCTTTTGAAACATGGGATGCTATTGGTGTACAAGCCGGTATCGACCTGGTGGAAAAATCGGGCAGCAAACCTGCAGCATGGGTGTACGATATGGTAAAGAAAGGATGCACTTCGTTCTACAAAGTAGAAAATGGTGTACGTAAATACTACGATATTCCTTCCGGTTCATATAAAGCAATTCCGGGTGCCGAGGCATTCTTATTGCTCGATAATTTCCGCAAGACCAAAACTGTGTGGGAAAACTCAGGCACTACCGTTACCGATATTGGCGATGGTGTATTGAACCTTGAGTTCCATACCAAAATGAACTCGATTGGCGGTGAAGTACTGGCAGGCCTGAACAAAGCAATTGATATTGCCGAAAAAGATTTCCGTGGACTGGTAGTATCGAACGAGGGAGCAAATTTCTCGGCCGGCGCTAACGTAGCACTGATATTTACCATGGCTATTGAACAAGATTGGGAAGAGCTTGATATGGCAATCCGTGTATTCCAGAATGCGAACATGCGTGTGCGTTATTCATCCATACCGGTTGTTGTTGCTCCGCATAATATGGCATTGGGTGGTTCCTGCGAAATGGCAATGCACTCCGATAAAGTACAGATACATGCCGAGACCTATATGGGCCTTGTTGAGTTTGGTGTGGGGCTAATACCAGGTGGTGGCGGAACAAAAGAAATGGCCGTTCGGATATCCGATTCATTTAAAGAAGGTGATGTTGAACTGAATGTCTTGCGTGATAAATTCCTGACCATTGGTATGGCTAAGGTTTCTACATCTGCCTACGAGGCTTTTGACCTGGGTTACCTGCGCAAAGGACACGATGAAGTTACTATAAACCGTTCACGCCTGCTGGCTGATGCTAAGGCATCGGTATTGCGTTTGGCTGATGAAGGATACACACAACCTGCCATGCGTAAGGATATTAAAGTATTGGGCAAACAAGGCCTTGGCATGGTATATGTAGGCGCCGATGTTATGAAGGTAGGCCACTATATGTCGGAACATGATAAGAAGATATCGTTGAAGCTGGGGTATGTACTTTGTGGTGGCGATCTTTCTGCCCCTGCTTTGGTTTCTGAACAATATTTACTAGATTTGGAAAGGGAAGCGTTCATGTCATTGTGTGGTGAGAAAAAGACACTTGAACGTATTCAGAGCATATTAACCGGAGGGAAAATTTTAAGAAATTAGATTTAGGAGTAAGGGGTAAGGAATAAGGAGTAAGAAAAACAAGAAATGGCAATACAAAAGTTTGAAGATATTATTGCATGGCAGAAAGCACAAGATTATGCTGTAGATGTCTATTCAGCTTTCAGAGATTCAAGAGATTTTGGATTCAGGGATCAGATCGGGCGTGCAGTAGTTTCTATATCTAATAATATTGCAGAAGGATTTGATAGAAGTTCTAATGCAGATTTTTCAAGATTTCTGTATATTGCAATGGGTTCATGCAGCGAAGTAAAGTCTATGATATACCTTTCTACCAAACTTAAATACTTAACAGAAAAAGAACAAACACAATTATTAAAGAAAGGCGACGAAGTATCGAAAATTATTCGTGGCCTTATAAAATCAATGAAAGCATAACTATGAGTAACGACTTACTCCTTACTCCTTATTCCTTATTACTATGACAGAAGCATATATAGTTGCGGGATTTAGATCCGCTGTTGGAAAAGCCCCACGCGGTAAATTTCGTTTTACCCGTCCTGATGAATTAGCCGTAAATGTATTGAAGCATTTACTGGCATCGGTTCCTAACCTGAAGAAAGAAAATATTGATGACCTTATTGTTGGTAATGCTATGCCTGAGGCAGAGCAAGGACTAAACTTTGCAAGGTTCATTTCATTAATGGCATTCGATACCGATAAAATTCCGGCTATGACGGTTAACCGTTATTGCGCATCGGGCCTCGAAACTATTGCAATTGCAACCGCCAAGATCCGTTCAGGTATGGCTGATTGTATTATTGCAGGTGGAGCAGAATCAATGTCGCTTATACCAATGGGTGGCTGGAAAATTGTACCGGATGCTGATGTAGCATTTGAACACCCGGATTGGTATTGGGGCATGGGTAGCACGGCCGAAGCAGTTGCTAACGAATACAAAGTTTCACGTGCCGACCAGGATGCATTTTCATTCAGCTCTCATCAAAAAGCTATTGCGGCTATTAAAGCTGGTAAGTTCAACGATGAGATTGTGAAGGTAGATGTGAAAGAAACATACGTTGACGAAAAAGGGAAAAAGCAAAACAGGAATTATATAGTTGATGCAGATGAAGGCCCTCGTGCAGATACAACCATGGAAGCACTTGCAAAACTGAAACCGGTATTTGCCGCTGATGGAAGTGTAACTGCCGGTAACTCATCACAAACATCTGACGGTGCAGCATTTGTTATTGTAATGTCGGAACGTATGGTGAAAGAATTGAACCTGAAACCAATTGCAAGGTTAGTATCGTATGCTGCGGCAGGTGTTCCTCCACGCATTATGGGTATTGGCCCGGTTGAGGCTATTCCAAAGGCATTGAAGCTTGCCAATTTAAAATTGCAGGACGTACAATTAATAGAATTGAATGAGGCATTTGCTTCTCAATCGCTTGCGGTTGTTCGCACGCTTGGTATTAACCAGGATATTGTGAACGTGAATGGCGGAGCAATTGCTTTGGGCCATCCATTAGGATGTACAGGTGCAAAACTTTCAGTACAATTATTTAATGAAATGCGCCGCAGGAAGAATAAATACGGCATGGTTACCATGTGCGTAGGTACAGGACAAGGTGCCGCAGGAATTTATGAATTACTAAACTAGAACTCAATACTAAACATCCAATACCATGGCAACAACAACAGAAACCAAGACTTCGCTTAAGGGTGGAGAATTTTTGATAAAGGAAACATCTTACCAGGATGTATTTATTCCTGAAGAATGGACTGAAGAGCAAAAGATGATCGCACAAACCTGTCATGATTTTATTGCACAGGAAATCTGGCCTATCCTCGATAAGATAGATGATAAGGAAGAAGGCCTTATGCAAAAGTTAATGGATAAGTCTGCTGAGCTGGGTATGCTTGGTTTGAATATTCCTGAGCAGTACGGAGGTTTTGAAAAAGATTTCCTTACAGGTATGCTTGCAACTGAAGCTATTGGTAGCGGGCATTCATTTGCTGTAGCATTCTCTGCACACACGGGTATTGGTACCTTGCCAATATTGTATTATGGTAACGAAGCACAAAAAGCAAAATACCTTCCTAATTTAGCTGATGGCAAATGGAAAGCTTGTTATTGCTTAACAGAGCCGGGTTCAGGTTCTGATGCTAACTCGGGTAAAACAAAGGCTACTTTGTCTGCTGATGGAAAAACATACAGCATCACCGGCCAGAAAATGTGGATAACCAACGGTGGTTTTGCTGATATACTTATTGTATTTGCTAAGATCGGCGACGATAAAAATTTAAGTGCATTTATTGTAGAAAAAGCATTTGGTGGAATTACACTAAACCCTGAAGAACATAAGATGGGTATCCGTGGTAGCTCTACCCGCCAGATATTCTTTAACGATTGCAAGGTTCCTGCTGAGAACCTGCTTTCTGAAAGAGAAAATGGATTTAAGATCGCTGTTAACATTCTGAATGTGGGCCGTATTAAATTAGCTGCTGCTGCATTGGGCGCATCTAAATCAGTTATTAATAAAGCTGTTGAATATGCAGGTCAACGTGTTCAGTTCGGCCACCCGATAGGTACATATGGCGCTATTCAGCATAAACTTGCTGAACAAACTATACGTGCATTTGCATGCGAATCGGCGCTATACCGTGTAAGCCGCAATATTGAAGATGCTATTGAAGCATTGCAGGAAGGCGGAATGGAAAAAGGTAAAGCAATACTGAAAGGTATTGAGCAATTTGCTGTGGAGGCTGCTATTATGAAAGTATATGGTTCAGAAGTATTGAACTATGTAGTGGATGAAGGTGTGCAGGTTTATGGCGGTATGGGTTTCTCGTCTGATGCTCCTATGGAAAGAGCGTATCGCGATGCCCGTATCAACAGAATATTTGAAGGAACCAACGAGATCAACCGTATGCTTACCGTTGATATGATGTTGAAGCGCGCAATGAAAGGTGAACTTGACCTGATGGGCCCTGCTACCAAGGTTGCTGGTGAACTTATGTCGATACCAGATTTTGGCGAACCGGATACAGCATTGTTTGCAGCAGAAAAGAAATATATAAGGAACTTTAAGAAAGCGGCTTTGATGGTTGCCGGTGCGGCTGTCCAAAAGCTTATGATGAAGCTTTCGAGCGAACAAGAGGTTGTAATGAACCTTGCAGATATGCTTATCGAACTATACGTATGCGAATCAATGCAACTGCGTGTTGAAAAACTTGTAAGCATGAAAGGCGAAGCTGAATGCGCTTTGTTAATTGATATGATGCGTACATACCTGTACGATGCTGCTGATAGGATCAGCAAATCAGGTAAAGATGCTATCTGTTCATTTGCAGAAGGCGACGAGCAACGCATAATGCTATCGGGCCTGAAACGCTTTACCAAGACAGATACATTCAATACCAAGGAAGCACGCCGCAGAATTGCTGGCAAGTTGATTGCTGAAGGTAAATACTGCTTTTAATAGGAATGGAGCCAACCCGCATATTCGATATTCCATACTGGCAACACGAAAAGTTTCCTAAACCGGATGCGCTTGTTACCAAAGTAAATGGAACCTGGAAACCTGTAAGTACGGAGGAATTCCTGAAGATTGCTGAAAAAATGAGCTATGGCTTTTTAGCATTAGGGATTACCAAGGGCGATACCATTGCAAGTATCTCTACCAATAACAGGTGCGAATTCAATTATATTGACCAGGGTATGTTACAGATAGGCGTTATGCACGTGCCTATGTATCCTACTATCAGCGATAGCGATTACAATTACATATTGAACGATGCAGGTGTTAAGTACATCTTTGTTTCTGATGAAGCGCTTTACAACCGTGTGAAAGAAGTGGTAAAGACGGTGCCTTCTGTTAAAGGTATTTATACCTATAACGAAATTGCCGGAGCTAATCACTGGACAGAAGTATTGAAGTTAGGGGAGAAGAACCCTCAACCCGAGAAACTGGCCGAACTGAAAAAGGCTGTTACGCCAAATGATACTGCTACGCTAATTTATACTTCAGGCACAACAGGTCAACCGAAAGGTGTAATGCTTTCGCATAACAACATAATAAGTAATGTTATTGATGCACATCCTTATGTACCTATAAAGCCACAGAGCAGGGCGCTCAGTTTTTTGCCACTGTGTCATATTTATGAGCGTATGCTGAATTATCTCTATCAGTATTCAGGCATTTCTATTTATTATGCTGAAAGTATCGACCTGATTGGTGATAACTTACGCGAAGTAAAACCGCATGTATTTGTAGCGGTACCACGTGTGCTTGAAAAAATATTCGATAAGATAATGGCCACGGGTAATAAGCTTACCGGGTTCAAAAAGTTTATGTTCTTCTGGGCATTGGAAATTGGTACCAAATACGAACACTATGGTGCGAATGGATGGTGGTACAAAATGAAATTAAATGTTGCCCGTAAACTGGTATTCAGTAAATGGGCTGCAGCGGTAGGTGGTAATTTGGAATTAGTAGTATCAGGTGGTGCAGCATTGCAACCACGCCTTGCACGGGTTTTCTGGGCGGCAAAAATTCCCATCCTTGAAGGATATGGCTTAACTGAAACATCGCCTGTAATTGCTGTAAATACACTTGAACCAAATGGTTCGCACTTTGGAACAGTTGGCCCGGTAATACCGGGTGTAACGGTAAAGTTTGCAGAAGATGGAGAGATACTTTGCAAAGGCCCTAACGTTATGCAGGGCTATTACAAACAGCCTGAAGCCACACGCGAAGCAATTGATGCGGATGGATGGTTCCATACAGGAGATATAGGCACATTGGTTGATAACCGGTTCCTGAAGATAACAGACAGGAAGAAAGCCCTGCTCAAAACATCAGGTGGAAAATATATTGCGCCTCAGCCTATTGAAAACAAAATGAAGGAGTCGCGCTATATTGAACAAATTATGGTTATCGGCGACGGGCAAAAATTTGCCGCTGCTTTGATTGTGCCTAAGTATGCGGAACTTGAACCATGGTGCAAGGATAACAATGTTACCTATACAAGCCATGACGATCTTGTTCAGAATCAGAAAGTACATGACCTTTACAGAAGCGTATTAGATAAGTATAATGCCTTCTTTGGCCATGTTGAGCAGGTAAAGAAGTTCGAACTCCTGGCACATGAGTGGACGGTTGCAGGTGGAGAAATTACACCTAAGCTTGACCTTAAGAGAAAGAACATTCTTGAAAAGTATAAGGCGCTTGTCGAGAAGATATATAATAGTCACGAAGGATAGATAACCTGGAATTCAATTCAGGTTGGTATCCGTTAGCAGAAATTATAGTATTAGAAGTTCGGCTTAAGTAAATATTTGCTATAGAACAAATTGATAATATCTACTACCTCATCAGCTGTATCTACAACATTGAAAAGGTTAATGTCTTCAGGGCTTGCGTTCTTCTCATTCTGAATCATCTCCAGTTTTATCCAATCGAGCAGGCCAGCCCAGTATTTTTTGCCAACCATTACCACAGGGAAATGGGCAATTTTATTGGTTTGAATAAGTGTGAGCGCCTCAAATAATTCATCAAGTGTGCCTAGTCCGCCTGGCAGTACAACAAATCCCTGTGCATATTTCAGGAACATTACTTTACGTACAAAGAAATAATCGAAATTAATAAGCTTATCAGGATCGATGAATGGATTATGGCTTTGCTCCATTGGCAACGTTATATTCAAGCCTACTGACCTTCCGCCACCTGCTTTAGCACCTTTATTGGCAGCTTCCATAATACCCGGGCCACCACCCGAAATAACACCATACCCGTTTCGGGTAAGCTTAAATGCAATTTCCGATGCCAGTTTATAATATTCATGTGCGGGCTTAGTCCTAGCAGAACCGAATATAGACACGCATGGTCCCACCTTTGCCATCTTTTCAAAACCTTCTACAAACTCTGCCATTATACGGAATATCTGCCATGAGTCGGTAGCTTTTATCTCGCTCCAGGGTTTCTCTTTAAATGCTTTCTGAATTGCTTCTTCGTCGTTAAACATGCGTGTTTTTCTTTAAAATTATAATTCTTTAGCCAAGTATACGGCAGTATGGCTCTTTTTGTTGCGTATTATTTCTTCAGGGGTGCCTTCTACAACTATATGCCCGCCTTTAGATCCGCCCTCGGGACCTAGGTCAATAATATGGTCGGCTATTTTAATAACGTCCATATTATGTTCAATAACTATGACCGTATTGCCATAGTCAACCAGTTTATTCAGTACATCAAGCAACAGGCGAATGTCTTCAAAATGCAAACCTGTAGTTGGTTCATCAAGTATATAAAGTGTATTGCCGGTTTGTTTTTTTGAAAGCTCAGTTGCCAATTTTGTCCGCTGGGCTTCACCACCTGATAGGGTAGTGGATGATTGTCCTAAAGTAATATACCCCAACCCGATCTGGCTAAGGGTAACTATTTTCTGATGAATAAATGGTATCTCTGAGAAGAAATCTACTGCTTGTTCAACGGTTAAGTTGAGCACATCATTGATTGATTTGCCTTTATAGCGTACTTCAAGCGTTTCCCTGTTATAGCGCTTGCCATTACATTCATTACATACAACATATACATCCGGCAGAAAGTTCATTTCAATGGTCCTTAGCCCTGCACCCTGACATGTTTCGCACCTGCCACCTTTTACATTAAATGAAAAACGGCCTGCCTGGTAGCCGCGTATTTTTGCTTCTGGTAACGATGCAAACAAATTGCGGATATCTGAAAAAACATTTACATAGGTAGCAGGATTGGAACGAGGTGTTCTTCCAATGGGAGCCTGGTCAATTTCAATTATCTTATCAATATAGTTAACACCACTTATTGAAGCATATTCCAGCGGGTTCTTTTCTGATTTATAAAGTTGCTTACTGATAATAGGGTAGAGGGTTTCATTTATAAGAGAAGATTTGCCGCCGCCCGAAACACCTGTGACGCAAATAAGTTTGCCCAATGGAAATGAAACGGTAAGGTTTTTCAGGTTATGCCCTTTTGCACCCTTCAGCACTATCTCTTTTCCACTGCCTTTGCGGCGTGTTTTAGGTACAGCAATTTCTTTTTTGCCCTTTAAAAAGTCAGCAGTAAGGCTTGGTTGCTTTAAAAAATCAGCAGGCGTACCTTCACCCACAACTCTGCCACCATGAGGCCCTGTACCGGGCCCTATATCGATCAGCCAATCCGAAGCCAGCATCATTTCCTTATCGTGTTCAACTACAATTACAGAGTTGCCTATGTCACGTAATTCTTTTAGTGCTTCTATTAAGCGGGTATTATCGCGCTGGTGCAAACCAATGCTTGGTTCATCTAATATATACAGTACACCTACCAGTTGCGAACCTATTTGTGTGGCAAGCCTTATACGTTGTGCTTCACCGCCCGATAATGTCTTTGAACTGCGGTTAAGTGTAAGGTAATCGAGCCCAACATTGAGCAGGAACTGTGAACGGCTTCTCAGTTCTTTAAATACTTCCTTACCAATTACTTTATTCTTTGCCGTTAGTTTTTCTTCTGCTTTCAACAGCCAATCGTTCAGCACCACAATGTCCATTGATGCCAGGTCAGCGATGCTCTTATTATCTATTTTAAAGTAAAGGGCTTCTTTTTTCAGCCTTGTTCCTTTACATTCAGGGCAGGTTACCTTATTCATAAACCCGGCAGCCCATTCCGATAAGCCCGGTGTATCGGTCTCTTGTCGCTGACGATCAATAAAACTTACTATTCCCTCAAAATTCAGGGCGTAGCTATGTGCATTGCTGGTAAGGCTTTCACGGACCTTCAAAATTTCATCGGTGCCATACAAAATGGTATGAATAGCTTCTTCAGGAATTTTATTTACAGGTGTATCTAATGTGAAACCATGTTTTTCGCCAATGGCGTCAAGCTGACGGAATATCCAGTTATCTTTCTTTTTACCCACTGGTGCAATGGCACCATCGTTAATTGACTTATGGGTATCCGGAATTATTTTCTTTACATCAATTTGCGCTACTTCTCCTAGTCCATTACAATTAGGACAAGCACCATATGGCGAGTTGAATGAGAACAGGTTAGGTGCCGGTTCATCGTATGATATACCAGAGGTAGGGCACATTAAAAACCGGCTGTAGTGATGTACTTTATTGTCTTCGCCAATAACCATAATTACACCTTTACCATTTTTCATGGCCAATGCAACCGATTCTGCAATGCGTTTTTTCGCTTCTTCCGATACATCAACCCGGTCAATAAGTACTTCTATATCGTGTATACTATAACGGTCAGCATGCATGTTGGGCTTAATTTCCTTCATGTCGCCATCTAAGCGAACACGAGAAAAGCCGCTTTTGCGCAACTGTTCAAATAATTCACGGTAATGACCCTTTCTGCCTTTTACAACTGGTGCAAGTACCTGCACCTTTTGCTTGTTGAATTTTTCTACAATTAGGTCAACGATTTGTTGTTCTGAAAAACGAACCATTTTTTCACCGGTAACATACGAGAAAGCTTCTCCTGTGCGGGCAAAAAGCAAGCGAAGGAAATCATATATCTCCGTAATTGTACCAACTGTTGAACGCGGGTTTTTATTTACCGTTTTTTGTTCTATTGAAATAACCGGGCTAAGGCCATCAATTTTATCTACATCGGGCCTCTCCATACTACCCAAAAACTGGCGGGCGTAGGCAGAAAGTGTTTCAATATAACGGCGCTGGCCTTCAGCATAAATAGTATCGAATGCAAGCGATGATTTACCGCTGCCACTTAAACCTGTAATAACAACCAGTTTATTACGTGGTATAGACAGGCTGATGTTTTTCAGGTTATGCTCACGGGCACCAATTATATCAATAAACTCCTGATCGGTAACAACAAAAGGTTTTGCTTTTTTCTCAAGTGTATCGCCTTTCATATTATTGTTTAAATATCATAAGTTCGTCTTTGGGCTTTAACTTGAGTGTGTCGCTTATCGAATTCCATGCGCAAATTTTTTCGACGCTTACGTTATATTGTTTTGCTATGGCTTGCATGTCTTCTCCCTGCTTAACTACATGTATTATCAAATTGCCTTTTGAACCATCTTGTTTTATTAAAGTATCAGCAGCTTTAGCAACTAACGAAGTACTGTCTACAAACGTAATTGATTCACCCAGGTCAATAAAAGGTACATTTTTTACCGGTAATGCAATTGCATACATATGTCTTTCTGCATCAGGTAATTTATCAGATAGTAACCAGGGGTTAAGCATTTTCAATACCCTGTAGTTGATGCCCTTGCTTATAGCGTAATCTGCAAGGTTCGGAATGGTTGAATCTACAGGAACTATAAAGGTCGGTATTTGAGTATACAGATCGCTGCTTTTTAAATAGAATCCGAATTGCTTAGGATTGTTTAGCAGAGCCTTTAATGCAAGTATCCGGTACACGTATCGGGCGGTTTCTGAATTCAGTTCAAGATCGTAGTAATTATTTTGTCTTTGTTTCTGAAGCTCCTTAGCCACACCACCAAGGCCAAGATTATACGAAGCTGCTACCAGAGTCCAGTTATGAAACTCAGCATAAGCTTCTTTAAAATATTTGCATGCAGCCTCGGTACTTTTTTCCGTATTATAACGCTCATCAATATCATGGTTTACTTCCAGGCCGTAAGCTTCAGCAGTAGGTTTCATAAATTGCCAGAAGCCGGATGCTCCTACGCCTGAAACTTTATAGCTGAAAGCACTTTCAGCCAAAGCAAGGTATTTAAAATCGAGCGGAATGCCATTTTTCTTTAAAATGTCTTCAATTACCGGAAAGTATCTATGTGCCCTTTTCAGCACAAGTAAGGTTTGCGATTGCCAGTATGTGTTTACCAGCATTTCCTGTTCAAGATTTTCTTTAACACCAAAATGGTTCATAGGAACTTTCTCTCCTGCAAAATTCATAGTGTCGGGCAAGGGCACCGGGAATATTTTATATGATTGATCAAAGGTATTGTTGTCAGTACCAACAACGCCCGATGAATTCAGTAATTGCATGGTGGCTGCCATGAGCACAAAGCTTCCGAAAACAAGAAAAATGTTTTTAATGCGACTCCTTACCGATTGAGGAATTTTATGAAGGAAATTAAGCTGCATGGTCCTTCTTCTTTTTTCGGGTTATAATAAAAAAGGCAACCAGCGATGCCACAAAATACAGTGCAAAGAGACTACAATAGAGTATTGACCAGTTTTGAATGTATTTATTAATAAACACTACACATAAAAGCGAAATACCTGAATAAACAGAATATATAAGTGCTATACGTGGTTCATTAATGCCAAGGTAGAACAGGTGGTGAGTAGTATGGTCTTTGCCTCCGACAAAAGGAGATGCACCTTTAAGTAGCCTGTTCGTGAATACTACGGTTGTATCAATTATCGGCAAAGCAAATGTCAGCAATACCGACAAAACATGTTTGGTAGCAGGCAGTGGGGTTTCGGGAGCTGTGCCCCATAAAAATAAAATGCTGACGGCCGCCATAAATACGCCAAGAAACTGGGTGCCGGTATCGCCCATATACATTTTTGAAGGATACCAGTTGAAAAGTAAAAAGGCTGATATGGCTGAAGCTGTACCAAGTATAAGTGTAAAGAAAACTGAATCGGGGTGTTTTTCAATAATTAAAAGGCAAAGTATGGTAACCATAACATTTAAAGAAACTACTGAAGAAATGGCATCCATATTATCGAGCAGGTTTATGGCATTCATAATTCCTACAACCCATAGCATAGTTAGCAGGTAGTCGATGTATATATTTTCGAATAGCTGTATATAAATACCCGAATAAATAAGAATAATGCCGCAAAATACCTGGGCTGAAAATTTTAAGATCGGATTCGTATCATAGGCATCATCGGCAAGCCCCATCAGGAATGCTATGGTACAGCCTGCAAGTAAGCCAAGTGTTTCAGAGTGTAGTAAAAAATTAGACGATGCGAAGAATAGTGAATAAATGATGAGAGATAAAAGAAAGGTTATGAAAAATGTTATACCTCCAAGCGCAGGTTTATGCAAATCGCTCCAACGAATAATGTTTTCACTTTTACGTATACCCAATGTTCTCGAAAACTTCAGGAATAAACTATTCATAAGAATAGAGAGCACAAATACAAAAACAAAATAGCTGAAATAAAAAAGCGGAAGGTTCAGAGCCATGTGTTAATAAAATATATCAGAACTTGCTTTGAAAGTCCTTAAGGAGTTTCGCATTTTTATCTTTATCCGATAATATCGGGTCTTTAATATCCCATGGAATACCAATATCCGGATCGTTCCAGAATATTGAATCTTCCGATTCCTTATTGTACAAAGCCGAGCACTTATAAAGAAATATGGTATTGTCCTCCAGGGTTTTAAAACCGTGTGCAAACCCAACAGGAATATAGAGTATTGTTTTATTGGTTTCATTCAACTCCAGTCCATAATATTCTCCGTAGGTAGGGGAGTTTTTTCTTATATCAACAGCCACATCCCATACTGCACCTTTTATCACCCTTACAAGCTTTGACTGTGCAAATGGCGGGTTTTGAAAGTGCAATCCCCTTAAAACTCCCTTTTGAGACATGGATTGGTTGTCCTGAGAAAAGTCATCGTGAATACCAAGTTTGGCCAGTCCGTTTTTATTGTAGGGTTCAAAAAAATAACCACGGTCGTCCTGAAATACTTTTGGCTGAATAACCAATAAGCCTTTAATTTTTGTCTGTACTGTTTCCATTTATCTATGCTTCGTAATAATTACCAGTTCCATATCCGTAACCATATCCATACCCGTACCCATAGTATCCGTACCCGTATGGATTTCGTTTTAAATCAACGCCATTTAATACAAAGGAAAGTTTCTCCAAGTGGTTATTGTAATAGAGGCGGTCTACAAAATGAACGAATTCGCGTTTTGAATAATCTGCTCTCATAACATAAATAGGGTAATCTGCCTTTTGCAGCATTGCTATACCATCAGTTACAAGCCCTACCGGAGGATTATCAATAATTATAATATCGTATTTTGTTTTAAGGAATTCGAGGATATCATCCATTTTTTTACTTATCACCAGCTCAGATGGGTTTGGTGGGATGGGGCCTGCAGTAATTACGTGCAAATTCTCAAATTCAGATACCTGAACGGTTTCCTCAAAAGTATACTTCCCTATAAGCAAGGTACTCATGCCTTTTGAATTGTCCATTCCAAGAGCAGAGTGTATCCGCGGCCTGCGCATATCCAGATCGAGAATGATAACTTTTTTTCCTGAATATGTAATTAATCCTGCCAGATTGATAGATACGAATGTTTTTCCCTCACCTGAAACAGTTGAGGTAATGGCAATGATCTTGGCTTTATCATCATTTGCAATAAACTGAAGGTTCGTACGAATAGACCGGAACGATTCTGCTAAAAGTGATTTTGGATTATGGTTGACAATGAATTGGGAGGAAGGAATTTCCTTCGTGTATAGTGGAACTATTCCCAGCAATGTTACAGGGCTTTCAGCTATTCGTTCAATTTCCTCAAGCGAAGAAATATTATTGTAAAACAAATATATAATTATAAGAATTACTGTGCTGGCACCAAATGCGCCCATTAATGCAACTGTGAAACTAAGTGTTTTTTGAGGTGAAATAGGTACTTGCAATGCGGTTGCGGTTTCAAGTATCTGGCTTTCCGGTACAAAGCCTGCCTTCGAAATTTGATATTCGGTTTTCTTTTCCAGTAACTCGTCGTAATATTTTTCATTTATAGTGAAGAGCCTTTGCAGTTTTATATAATCTATATTAGTTGCAACTACATGGGTAGGATCTGGGTAGCGTGCTTTAATATTGTTTATCTCAACCATAAGGTCTTCTTTTTTCGCCTGTAACCGTTGGCTGATCTGAGGTATACTTTGGGTTATTAATTTTTTTTGCGATTCGATCAACTTTGAGTCATTTACCTCGCTTGGGTTATCAGGTTTCAGATCAAAACTTGTGCTTTGCTTTTTTAATAGCATTAGCCTTAGCTCGTCAAGGTCTGCTTTTAACTGTTCACCTATTTCACTTCCATTTAGCAGTATTAAAATTTCATTAGGATCAATATCCTGGCCAGTACTTGTTTCCGTTTCTAAATGCGTCAGTAGTTTTTCATTAAGGTCAAGTTCAATTACCTGGTCCTGTAGATACTGCATACGCGCAAAGTTCTGGGCCATAATTGCCTGTTCAGGGCTGTTCTCATTCATCTGGTTATTATGGTTCGGAAAAGAGTCAAGTGAAAGCTCAATGCGCCTGATCTGCTCATATTCAAAATCCAGTTGTTCATCAATAAATGCTAATACACTCTGAGCACTTTCACTTTTCTTATCCAGAGAATACTTGATATATACTTTTGCAACAGCATTAGCAATGTCCGCTGCTTTTGTATCGTTAAAATCATCGCAGGATATCTGCAATGTTTTAGCATCGGGATTAAGAATCTTAACAGTAATGTTTGGAACATACTGCCTGGCTAACTGAACATTGTTATTAATAGTAAAAAAACAAACATCTTTCTGCACCTTATTCTGAATTTCCAGGAATAGGTTATAGTTTATTATGTCAATTTTTAAATTCCCTTCAGGTGAAGTAAACCATTTACCTGACTCAAATTTTTTACTGACAGTTGACTGATTAAGCGTGTATGTTATTTGACCCGAATCGGCCGAGTAACATCTCACATATACTTTTTTTCCATTGAGGTTTTTATATGCTATAGAATCGAAACTTACCCTATAAGGAACTACCGGGTATTCTTCTTCATTTTTAAATGTTCCCTGGTTGAAATAGGATACAGACATTGGTAGTGACTTGAATACCTCTTGCAGAAATAATGTTGACCGCATAAGTTCAACTGACTGAGCCAGGTCTTCATCAGGTGTTTGAAAAAGCGGGGCTACTCCTTGCTGTTGGCTAAGTACCATGCTGGCATTATTCTGCGAATTTATCTGAATAGTGGTGCTTTCTTCATAAACCCTGGTCGCATAACGCAGGTAAAGTACGGTAATGGTAAGGGCGAGAAGAAAGACAACAACAATCCATCTCCATTTTTTCTGAGCAATAAGAATAAGTAACGACAGGTCAAATTCCTCGTTTATTGTAGAAATTTTCTTACCCTTTTTTCTAGGGTTAGTAGGGTTATTAGCCTGATCAGTACTCTGCATCAATGTAACTTTAAACTATTAATAACAGTTATAGTTAATAGTACTGTTGATATTAGTGTAAGGGTAGGGGTTATGCGCGTAAGCAATACTTCTACAGGTCTTATAGCCGGGGTAATATAAATTATGTCACCTTCCTGTAATATGGTATTACCGTCCTTTATTCCGTTAATAGTTGAAAGATCGATAAGATATACGTTAGGTTTATTCGGGTCGCCGCGAACTAATTTTATCTGGCGGGCTTTTCCATTTTCAGTAATACCACCAATAGTGGCAAGTACTTCCATTAAAGTAGTATTGTTATTAACTAAAGGAACAACCTTGGCAGTACCTGGGTCGCCAGGAAAGATAAATACCCGCCTGTTTGTTACTGATAGAAGTATAAAAGGCTTTATGTAATACTGTGAGTATTTCTGTTCAAGCATTTGAATGGCATCACGTATTGTATACCCTGTGATGTGTATCCAGCCTATTACCGGTAGCCTGACAGTACCATCTGGCTCAACCAGGTATTGGGATTGCAAAGCAGTATTTGTTGTACTTGCAGTACTTCCACCGCCGCTTTCTTCAATACTTGAGAAGTCAATTAGTCTAAACCCATCCTGAGAATAAAGGCGTAGTGTAATAAAATCGTTTATAGATATTTTATAATCGACATTTGAAATTGAATCATTTAATTTAGAATAAGGATAGTCATGAGGTGTTTTTAACATCATACTAGGGTAAAGCCAAGAACATCCTGACAATAAAGAAGCAAGGCAAAATAGAAACAATAATTTCCGCATACAGACTGCTTATATTAAAATTGATGGGTAAAAGTACGAAAAATAGCGATTAGCTTATATTATTCTCTTGCAACAATTTATGGTATAACTTGCTCATATTCATCACTAAAGCAGTGTAGTGGAAGCGTCCGGAAACAAAATCCTTACCTTTTTCGGATAAAAACCGCCTTAATGCCATATCATTACTTATTCTTAACAGATTCTCTGCAAATGCTTTTACGTCGCCAACCGGTGATAATAAAGCTGTAGTTCCGGGTATAACAACGTTCTCAATTCCACCTGTTTGTGTAGATACAATAGGTTTGCCTGCTGCCTGTGCCTCAATTAAACTTACTGGTGTACCTTCATTAAGGGAAGAAAGTGCAATAACATCGAGCCCTGAAGTGGCAATATCAGCCTCTTTTATCCAGGAAGTAAAAAATACATCGGCTGAAGGATTTAGTTTATGCGAGCTGGTGAAAGAAAGATCTATTTCCGTACAATAATTCATCAGATCTTGCTTTAGCTCACCATCGCCAACTATGAAGGCTTTTATTTTGCTTGTTGTTTTGTCTTTTACTTGTTTAATAGCTTCAAGAAACATTTTATGGTTCTTTACCGGAACAAGCCTTCCTATTATGCCAATGGCAACTTCATCGTCGCCAACCATATATTCCTGTCTGAACGAGCTTCGTTTTGTTTCTGTATCGGTCCAGAATTTGGCAAGGTCGAACCCTAAGGGCACCACATGAAATTTTTCAGCAGTTGCAATACGATGGATTTCCGTTAATTCATCTTTCTGTTTATCGCTTATAGCAACTAAAGCGGTAGTTCGTTTTGCTAAATAGCGTTCAATATTTTTATAGACCGTGGTTTGAATATTTCCGAAATAGGAATGAAAAACATGCCCGTGAAATGTGTGAACTGTGATGGGCACTTTACATGAAAATGCAGCTAAGCGCCCTAATGTGCCTGCCTTTGAGGCATGGGTATGTACAATATCGGGCTTGAATTCTTTTATTAATTTTTTTATGCGTTTGTATGCAGCAATATCGTTCATGGGGTTTATTGAACGTTTCATTTCCTCAATTATAACCGGCTTTATTCCGTTCTGTTCCAAAATAAAATCTGAACTGGCTTCCGACTTTTCTTTCATTCCACCTGCCAACAGTGTTTCAAATTCGGGTGGCATGTAGCGGGTAAGGTATGTTACATTATAGGTTGGGCCACCCAGGTTAAAGCGATTTATGATGCGGAGTATTTTATATTTGCGCTCAACCATTTGCAATATTTTTTTTGTACCAGTGCTGAAACACTATCAGCCCCCAAACCCTTGCCACTGCATCTTGCGGGCTATTTGAATAAAGCTGTTGCTTCAATGCTTTTATTTTTGCAACATCAAATATTCCCTGCTCTTCAATATGCTTTTCGTTAAGCCATATATTTTCAATTGAATGGCGCAAACCGGTTTTGAACCATTTCAATAAAGGCACTTCAAAGCCATGTTTCTTTCGGGTGAGAATTTCAGCAGGTAATAAATGCGCAACTGATTCCCGTAATATTTTTTTCTGAACGTCGGCTGTAATTTTGTACTCGGGTGGTAATGAAAAAAGAAAGTCAACCAGCCTGTAATCTATTAAGGGAACGCGCACTTCAAGCGCACTTGCCATACTCATAGAATCGGTTTTAACAAGCATATCGTTTTGCAATACCATTTGCACATCGGTATATAGAACAGAATTGAAATCGGAATTAATTCCTTTCAACAGTTCTTGTTTTCTTTTATCGTTACTTGTTTCAAGGTTCTTGTTTTTATCTTTCAGTAATTCCAAGGCCTCATTCGCTTTAGCTATCGATGCCCATCTCCAGTAACGTTCTGCAGAGCTCATTTTAGCGCCTTCGGCAAAGCGAACGCCTTTACGTGCCAGGTTGCCTAATGCACTGTTTCTCGATTGTGGCAAAGCGTTTAAAAATGGTTGTGCAATAGTCGCAAGTGGTTTTAAATAATCTGAGTGTTGCAATCTGTATTCTGCCCTGTGTTTATTATAACCAGCCATCAATTCGTCTCCACCATCTCCGGATAGTGCAACCGTAACATATTGTTTTGTTTTACGTGCCAATATGTGCATGGGTATAGCGCTTGAATCGCCGAATGGCTCATCAATATCATCAAGTACTGCAAACAGTTCGTTGTACAGATCATCACTGCCAAGCATAAATGAATGATGATTGGTTTTCAGTTTTTTGCTAACCATTTCGGCATACATACTTTCATCAAACATCGGCTCATCTTTATACCCAATTGAAAAGGTCATAAGGTCGGGCTTATGCAGTGATGCAATAGCCGTAACGGCCGATGAATCGAGCCCGCCACTTAAAAATGTACCTAAGGGAACATCAGCTATAAGCCTCTTCAGCACTGCATCATCAAGCAAAGTGTAATATGTTTTTTTTGCTTCTTCATAAGAAATACTTGCTTTGGGTTCACCAGGGTTGTATGCTTCTTTGCAAAATGGTTTGAAGGTAACAGTGTTACCTATGCTAATCTTGCAATAATGCCCGACAGGGAATTTTTTTACACTTTCTAAAATAGTGTTGGGGGCGGGTATATAGTTTAATTGCAGGTATTGAAATAAGGAAGTCTGGTCGATTGTTTTATTTATAGGGTATTGCAACATAGCTTTCATCTCTGATGCGAATATGAATCGCTCACTATCTGATGAATAGAATAATGGTTTTATACCAAAGCGGTCGCGGGCAAGGAACATTGACCTTTCAACTGTGTCGTAAATTGCAAAAGCAAAAAAACCATTTACATTTTCTAAAAACGATTCCCCCTGTGTAATATAAAGTTGTAATAGTACTTCGGCATCGCCGGCCGATTGGAAAGAAACTCCTTTAGCCTCCAAGGCCGCTTTATGCCCTTTGTAATTAAAAAACTCGCCATTATATATAATTATATAGCGTTTATCTGAACTATAAAAGGGTTGGTTAGAAGCAGCACTTGTATCAATAATACTCAGGCGTGTGTGGCCAAGTGAAGCATTAGCACAGTAAAATATCCCTTGGTTATCTGGCCCCCGGTGGCGCAAGGCAGACATAGCTTTATTTACCGACTCCCTGTTTTCTTCTGCTTTTTCGCCTTTAGTAAATATGCCTGTTATTCCGCACACGTAGTATTCTGTTATCCTTCAAAAATACGATAAAATAGCCAATGGCGGAACTGTATTTTGCGTTAGGGATAATAGCGGAAAGCCCGCAGCATAGCGAGGACTTGAAGCGAATAGCCCGACCCGCAGGGGAACGCCCAAATAATTAAAAAGAGAGGTACGGCGCATATTACTATTTTTGCTGCATAATAAAAGTGTATGATAAAAGCCAACGACCCTACATTGCAAAGCTGGATTGAAGTTCCGGCAAACAGCGATTTCCCGATACAAAATATACCCTTTGGCGTAGCCGCTATCGGAAAGCACTCATCGGGCCATTGTGCAACCATTATTGGCAATACGGTTATATGTCTGGTAAGCTTGCAAAATGCCGGTTATTTTTCAGGTATCAACCTGCCAGCAGGTATATTCGAAAAAGATTACCTGAATGACTTTATTGCATTGGGTAAACCCGTTACCAGGCAGGTGCGCGACAGACTTTCAGATCTGTTCCGGAAAGATAATGCAGAGTTGAGAGACAATGCTGAGGCAAGAAAGAAATCTCTGTTTAATATAGAGGATGTTGAACTGAAATTGCCTATAAAGATCGGCGATTATACCGATTTTTATAGCAGCCGTGAACATGCTACTAACGTGGGAACCATGTTCCGCGACCCTAAAAATGCTTTGTTGCCAAACTGGCTGCACTTACCTGTGGCATATCACGGCAGGGCATCGTCTGTAATTGTGTCGGGCCATAACTTTCACAGGCCTAAGGGGCAAATGACGCCTCCGGGAAGCGAAGTGCCCGTATTTGGCCCATCGAAGGCATTGGATATTGAATTGGAAACTGCTTTTATAATTGGTAAGTCAACTGAGTTAGGCCAATCGGTAAGTACAAAAGATGCTGACGATTATATTTTTGGAATGGTGTTGTTCAACGATTGGTCAGCGCGTGATATACAGCGTTGGGAATATGTTCCGCTGGGGCCATTTTTAGCAAAGAATTTTGCATCAACCATTTCGCCATGGATAGTTACACTCGATGCACTTGAACCTTTCCGGGTAAAAGCACCTGACCAGGATCCGAAGGTATTACCTTATCTTGAACGTAAAGCTGATAAAACAGGAATTGATATAAACCTTGAAGTTTATTTGCAGCCTGATAAAATGGAGTCTTTGAAAATATGTACATCTAATTATAAGTATATGTACTGGAGTATGGACCAGCAACTGGCGCATCACACGGTTAACGGTTGTAATATTAATGTTGGTGATATGATGGCATCCGGTACTATAAGTGGCCCTACGCCTGATTCATTTGGTTCATTGCTCGAAATTACCTGGGGCGGTACAAAACCAATTACCTTGCCGAATGGCGCTCAGCGAAAGTATTTAGAAGATGGGGATACTATTATCATTAAGGGGTTTGCACAGAAGGATAATTTACGTATCGGCTTTGGTGAGGCTAAGGGTAAGGTATTGCCGGCTGTTTAACTTCGCGGATCAAAAATCGTTAATCGTTGTTCGCTAATCCTTTTTAATTACGATTTGGGCGTTCCCCTTCGGGTCGGGCTTTACGTTACAACTCCGCGCTGCGCTTGCGGGATTTCCACTGCAACGCGAAGCCTCACGAGTTCTATAGCTAATAGGAACTTCACGAGTAATCCCTAACGCGAACTTCGCCGTAGTTGGTTTTTTTCCCTCTCCTCGCAGGAGAGGGTTGGGTGAGGTCGCATTACCTGCGTATCTCAACAAGTAACACCCAGGCATCAATAACAGCCTTAATGAACGAGATCATTATGCCGGGAACGAGCCAGTACAGGCCGTTATAGCTCTGGCATATCAATACAATTCCGCCAATTATATAGGGGATGACTGACAATTGTGTAAGCATTAGTATTAACAGGTAGCGTTTTTTGTACTCTTTATCTGTAGCATGATAAATGTTGATGTCGGTTTTTAATACATACGCCCATAGTAATATACCTATCAGTAATACTTCAATACCAAATAAACATGCGGATTGAGCAGGAACTAATGCCAGCCCCGATACAACCAAAACAGTTACTAATAATAGTAACGCTTCAAAGGCTCTGCTTGGCAGCCGTGCAATAGCTAATATTTTGTCGAGGCTTATAGACACACCAACAAATATCAATCCTGTAAGTGCAGCTGAAGCGCCTGTGATAGCTACAAAAAAATCAGACCATTCGTGCATGTAAGCGGTTTTATGATGCTAATTTAATATTAATATCACCACTTAATAACCACCTTGCCTATAGAGGCTCTGCTTTCAATAAACTCATGTGCCTTGGCTATTTCGGCTGCCGGAAATATTTTGCCTGCAAAGGGTTTAAATACACCTTCATTGTATAGTTTCATTACTCCATCAAGGCAGCGTTTCAGTACCATCGGTTTATCTTCTGATATACGTAGCATGTTTACGCCAATAATAGATTTGGAAGGAATAATGAATTGTGCAGGATGATAAATACCGAATGCCAGTCCGGTTTTTATCTGATAAAATATATTGCTGCTGTTACTCATTTCTGCCGCGCCAATGCAAATTATGCGCCCCCCAGAGTTCAATAGTTTTAATCCGTCTTTAAAATATTTGCCGCCTAGCGATTCAAATATCACATCAACACCTTTGCCTTTTGTATGTTGCTTGATTATATCAACATAATTCTCTTTACGATAATTGATGGGGTGTTGCACTCCCACTTTTTTCAACATCTCTATTTTTTCATCGGAGCCCGCTGTAGCAAAAACAATGCATTTTTTATATAATGCATATTGAACAAGTGCAGTGCCCACGCCACCTGCTGCTGCATGTATCAATACTGTATCGCCTTCATGCAAGGTGGTTGTTTCAGCTGCGCAATAATATGCCGTACCAAATTGTGTAGTAAGTGCAGTAGCTGCCGCGCCATCAAGTGAATCGGGAATTTTAGAGGCACCCATTGCAGGACCAACCACATATTCGGCATAGCCGCCAAAGTGCGTGAATGAAGCTACCCTGTCGCCGGGCTTTAAGGTATCAACCTTGCTGCCAACAGATTCAATGGTGCCCGACACATCATAACCCAGTACACAAGGCATAGGTGGGGCATCACGATACATTCCTTTTCTGGCAAGTGTATCTGCAAAGTTCAGGCCTGAATAATCAACTTTTATCAGTACTTCACCTTCAGCCGGTACTGGCTTTAAAATATCTCTGAGCTCAAATGCACCTAATGCGGCTCCTTTTTTAACCAGGTATATAGCTTTCATTTATATCTATTAATTAGTAAACAAACTTAACATATCTCAATAATATGTTCTATGTATTTGAGTGCTATCGGTGAACATTTTTATTTGATCGGTGAACACTATAAATCCTCATTCTAACTAGATTTAGTAAGTGTCAACCTGCTATAAGCCAACAAAATAAGGTTTTTTTAAATAAATTCATCGAAAAAGCTTGATTTTGTTGATATTTTGGCGTAAATTAGGGTTAGATAATTCATATAAGCTATGCTATATTCTAAAATGACCCTTCCAAATGAAAACGAATACATTTTATCAAATACTCACAGGTACTATCTTAACTATTACAATAGTTACTAATACCCAGGCGCAGAACGTGGGAGTAAACTCTACAGGCACTGCTCCCAACGCTGCCGCCATAATGGACCTTAACACAGGTAATACATTTACCAGCCCAAACGGAAAAGGTTTGATGGTACCGAACGTTGCCATTACCAGTACTACCGACGCCGTTACTATAGCCTCTCCACCAACATCATTACTCATATATAATACAGCCAACGCCGGAACTTACCCTACCAGTGTCAGCCCTGGTTATTATTATAATTCAGGTACATCGGCTTCACCACTCTGGACAAGGTTACAAACTGTAACGGGTGCTGTCTCGTTCCCTTATGAGAACAGGTTCTACCCTGCAGGTAATAATTGTTCGGCGGCCTATTATATTATGAACTCTTCTAATTATGGCCCGGGTACGTATGGAGATAATAATAATCCATATTCGAATTATTCCGATACATATTATACAACTACACCGGCTTCCATACCTGCTTTTTATGGCGTGTGGTATGTTAGCTGGACGGCCACAGCCACTACACAGTTTGTAGGATACACCGGTTGGGCAATGGTCGAGAACCAGTATAACGGAGCAGTTAATTCAACTGTTCTGCCATCTGCGCCAACCATTGGGCTGTATTTCTATAAATATACTCCCACATCGGGTAATACCGGAACCCTAGCAGGTACATTAATTGCCAGTGGTACTATATCCATCAGCAAAAGCTTTGTCCCCGAGGCAATGGTTTTTTCGCCTGCTTCGCCCGTTACTTTGAACAAAGGCGATATTATTATAGGCTATGCCACTTCAAGCAACTGCCCTTATGTTGGTACAACCTATTCTATAATCGACCTCATGGGAACCATTCAATTTCAATAATATGACGCACCCATACCATGAAAAAAATACTATTCATATTATTGTTGTTTCCCGCTATGCTGTTTTCGCAGGGGGAACAGTTTGTGATTAAAAGTGGCTATGTAGTACTTGCCAATGGCAGTGCGGCCAAACCAACTTACCTGGTTATACATAATGGTGCAACCAATGCTATTACACGCACTGCCGGTGGCATAATTTCAGAAGCTGAGTATAATATGATATGGTGGGATATTGGCACCAATGCAGGCACATATACAGTTCCTTTTCAATATTCTACAACTAATTATTTACCTCTTACATTTAATGTTGCCACAGCTGGTGTAGGTAGTGGCACGGTAAAATTCTCGACCTATTCCGACCATGGCTCTGTAGCCAACTGTAATGGTGGCACAGGTATAGCCGATAATTACTGTTACAAGCCATCTGATGTTACCAATATGAATGCGCTTAATCCGATTACAGTTTACCCGGGTACAGCCTCAACCGACGATTCATATTATGCGGTTGACCGCTTCTGGATATTGGATGCCAATACCGGATACACCACAAAACCAAACCCTGAAATTACTTTCAGCTATATAAATGCAGGTATAAGTTCAGAGATAGCAGCGCCGAATGTATTTACTGAAACAAGCCTTATAGCGCAACGTTTCAATTCTGGACTGGGCACATGGGGCGACTGGTTTGGCCCAAGCGGAACCGATGCAGGTACAGGTACCGCGTCGACCGGACCTG
>DATHNG010000171.1:0-6965 GCA_035486275.1 Bacteroidia bacterium | reverse complement strand
AAGGGTCTACATTAGTTGGTAAGTTCTTTACAAAATCAGTTGTATATAGTTCTCCAACCTCTCTTTCTCCAAGGTAGGCATCACTTGTGCAGCAAAGTATGGTTTGAAAGCCATTATGTATAAAACTATCAGCCAATTCTTTCGTATCTTGCTTCCATAGGGGATAAACGCCTTTCATGCCTACTTTAGCAAGATTATTATCCCTATAGGCACGCAGGTCTTCCAGAAATATATCGCCAAAAATTACATATTCAATACCCTTTGCCTTTTGTTCCAACAGAAAGGCTTCCATGTTCTTTTCGTATTCAGCATTACTGCCTTCCCGTACATACATTTTATACCATGGCAGGCCAATACTATTCGCTTGTCTTTCTACCAACTCTTCACGCACCCCGTGCATAGATACCCGCTTGAAGTTCTCATTTATAGTAGTAAACAAGGCTTCAACGTTGTATTCTTTTTGCTGCGATACCTTGTATAATGCAAATGCAGAATCTTTACCACCTGACCAACAGAAGATCGCTTTTTTCATAAGCCGAAGATAGAAATTCTTTATTTATTGTTGAAAAGATTAGCCCCAACAGCTGTGCAGGCAAAATGCTTTGAGTTAAATTCGCGGATATTTCTAAAAGTAAAATGGCAGCAGCAAAATATAATGAAGACAGTATCCGGTCTCTGGACTGGAAAGATCATATTCGTTTCCGCCCGGGTATGTATATTGGTAAGCTGGGCGATGGCTCATCACCTGATGATGGTATTTATGTATTGATCAAAGAGGTTATAGATAATAGTATTGATGAGTATGCAATGGGTTTTGGTAAAACCATTGAAGTAACAATAAAGGAGAAGACTGTTACCATACGCGATCATGGCCGTGGTATACCATTAGGCAAAGTGCTGGATTGCGTAGCTAAAATAAATACCGGCGCCAAGTATGATTCAGAGGTATTTAAGAAATCAGTCGGGTTGAATGGAGTAGGTACCAAGGCGGTAAATGCGCTCTCTTCGTATTTCCGTATTCAATCGGTGCGTGAGGGTAAGACCAAGATAATAGAGTTTAAAAAAGGTGAAGTTTTTAAAGACCATAATATTGTTTCATGTGCTGATGATGAAGGAACATTAACAACCTTCCAGGCCGATGATTCTATATTTCCCAACTACCACTTTATAAATGAGCATGTTGAACGCATGCTTTGGAACTATGCTTTCCTTAACACCGGGCTTAAAATAAGATTTAATGGTGCTAAAATAGAATCAGAAAAGGGGCTGCATGACCTGTTAGAACATAATATTACAAGTCCTATTTTGTATCCTATCATTCATTTAAAGGGTAATGATATTGAAGTTGCGTTTACACATAGTGTACAGCAATACAGCGAAGATTATTATTCTTTCGTAAATGGCCAGCATACCACACAGGGCGGCACTCACCTGAATGTGTTCAGAGAGGCGGTGGTAAAAACAGTGCGCGAGTTTTATAAAAAGAACTTCGAAGCAGCTGATATACGTAAGTCTATTGTGGCTGCAATAAGCGTAAAGGTTGAAGAACCGATATTCGAATCGCAGACCAAAACAAAACTCGGTTCGCAGGATATGGGGCCTAAGGGGCCTTCTATACGTACCTTCATAGGTGATTTTATTAAGACTGAGTTAGATAATTTCCTCCACAAGAATGAACAGGTAGCTGAAGAGCTGCTGAAGAAGATAGTGCAGTCAGAGGAGGAACGTAAAGCAATGTCGGGCATTCAAAAGCTTGCCAAAGAGCGTGCTAAAAAAGCAGGGTTGCATAACAAAAAGCTTCGCGATTGCCGTGTTCATTACAATGATAACAACGATCGCCGGTTAGAAACCACCTTGTTTATTACCGAAGGTGATTCGGCAAGTGGTTCTATTACCAAGGCGCGCGACCCGAATATTCAAGCCGTATTCAGCTTAAAAGGTAAGCCATTGAATACATACGGACTTACTAAAAAGATCGTATACGAAAACGAAGAGTTCAGTCTTTTGCAGAGTGCATTGAATATTGAAGAAAGCATAGAAGAAAACTTACGCTATAACAATGTAGTAATTGCAACCGATGCTGACGTAGACGGTATGCACATTCGTTTGCTGCTGATGACCTTCTTCCTGCAATTCTTCCCTGACCTGGTTAAGAATGGTCACCTGTATATTCTTGAAACGCCATTATTCCGTGTGCGTAATAAGAAGGAAACCCATTATTGCTATTCAGAAGAAGAACGCCTGGCTGCAATGGCTAAATTAGGTGTGAGGCCCGAAATTACGCGGTTCAAAGGGCTTGGTGAAATATCACCCGATGAATTTAAATTCTTTATTGGTAATGATATACGCCTGCAGCCTGTAATTATAGGCGCTGAAACTTCTATAGATCAGTTGTTGAGTTACTATATGGGTAAGAACACACAGGATCGTCAGGACTTTATCATTAATCATTTAAAGGTTGAAGCTGAAGGCTTGGAAGCAGCTCTGGTAGCTGCAACAGCTACAGAGGCTAGCGCGTAAAATCGGTTTCGTAGGTGTTGGTATTTCCAACATTATCAACAACTATTAATTTCAGGTGATGTTTCCCTGGGCCTACATGTTCATCGAATGTGTAATAGATCATATCCCTCTTCGGATTGAATTCCATCAATATCCAGTGTCCATCCACAAAAGCGCTGTAATTGGCAATACCTGAAAGGTTGTCAGTTATTTTAATTTCTATGGCTGAGCTTTTGCTCATATCCTTATTCTTGTAAATGTTTATTGGTTCTATTGCAGGTCGAACATTATCCATCATAATAGCAAACGAGCCAAATGTTTTCGGGTGGGCAACCATGTATCCCTTTTCAAATGTGCCACCCAGGCAGCTTACATGTTTGCCTTCTATCTGCACTACAACGCCTTTTTTCCATAATGTATCAGGTATTGGTGCGGAAGGTTTAATACTTATTGTATACGTATTATTCATAGGTGCATATTTATCGCCAATGGTGTATACACTTGAATATACATGCAGGCTTGTGGTATCGGTGGTACAATGGAAGCGCATGTCTTCAAACAATACTTTCTCAGGTATGTGCAATAACATGCCTTTATATTCGTAATCGAAATCTTTCTTCCAATGCAGTATAGTGCTACCCGGCAGGCTGTCGTGGTAAACAGTTCCCATCTTATCTTCACTTTGTAAGGTAAAGGGTAGGGTGGTTTTATTACCGTTAAAGTCACTTATTACATATTGCATGTGGTGGCTTTGCCCTTTGGTGCATGTTATTCTGCCACGGTGGCTTATCTTTTTATAAATACCTAAGGCATCATTATCTGTTTGAAAGCTATGTTCAATTGTTCTGTTTTCTTTTTTATAGGCTTTATAATCTACGTGTCCGTTTACATAATGTATTGACCCAAAACTCAACTCATCCATTTTACTGAAGTATACCGTATCGCCTCCATCGGTAAGCAGTTGAGCATAAGGGCCATTGTGCCCGGTGCCAACTTCGCCCATATCATAGGTGCTTACACCCACACCAATCTTGCCATATACCTTAACCATCGAATCAGTTTCAGGCCTGTATTCTTTTTCCTTTCGCACTGCAGGTATCCAAAGTGGCACATGTTTCCCATTCACATTGCTTGAATCGTTCAGTGGATAGATACAAAAACCTCTTATAACAGGCGCTTCATGATCTACGGTAGTAAAGCCAAACAGCATAGGGTTTAAAGGGTCTTCCGTTTTCTCATCGCGTATTTCAAAGTGAAGGTGAGGGCCTTCAGCACCACCTGTGCTGCCTGAATATGCTACCGTATCGCCTTTCTTTACCGGTATTTCGGTTGCAGTTAAATAGACATCAATTGAAAAGCGTTGTTTTTCATATTGCTTTTTTCTCACATACTTTTGAATAATGTCGTTGTACCTGCTCAGGTGACCATACACAGTTACGTATCCGTTCGGATGGGTTATATAAAGTGCATTACCATATCCGTATGGCGATACATTTATGCGCGATACATATCCATCAGCTGCTGCATGAACAATAAGCCCTTCGCGCTCTTCGGTCTTCATATCAAGCCCGGTGTGAAAGTGATTACTACGTATTTCGCCAAACGTGCCTGCCAGTGTAATGGGTATATCAAGCGGATTCCTGAAATAGTTTTGCGGGTATTTATCCTGTGCCGAAATATTTATCGCTAACAAGACTATGATAGTTGTGCAAATAATTGACTTAAAGCGAATTATGGGGATGTTCGTCGATATTTTCATGTACAGTATAAAAGTGTTTTTACTTTTGCAATCCAAAATTATTAATGTTCAATGTTCAAACTCCCTGGAATGAAAAAATGTATTAACGTATTAATGTCAGTTAGTTTATTGATTCCGTCTTTATTATTTGCACAAAAGGATGATATAACCAAAAGCGCAAAAATGATACAGGATGTGAAAGATATTGTAGAAGACTCGGTTAAACATTGGAACATTGGCGGGTTGGTGAGTGCAAGCTTTACACAATCGAGCTTTATCAACTGGGCATCGGGCGGACAAAACTCGCTTGGCTTAACTACATTAGCATCGGTGCATGCAAACTATAAAAAACAAAAGGTATCGTGGCTCAATGATCTGGAGCTTGGTTATGGCTTCCAGGAAATAGGAGCACAACGTCCACAAAAAACTACTGACCAGATAGAAGCAACATCGAGTGTCGGGTATAAGATATTTGATTATGTTTCGGTTAGCTTCCTTACAAACTTTCAAACCCAGTTTGCAAAAGGATATACCAATGCAGGCGATAGCACGGTACTTTCTGACTTTATGGCCCCTGCCTATTGGGTACTTGCGGCAGGTTTGCAGTATAGCCCTACTAAAGCATTGAATGTTTTTGTATCTCCCATTACCGCCAGGTTGACTTTTGTAGAAAACTCAATGCTTTCAAACGAGGGTGCTTTTGGTGTCGATACCGGTAAAAAAGAACTGACACAGTTAGGCGCTTATGTAAAGGCAAACTATTCAGCCGATATTATGAAAAATGTGACCTTGACAACCAATCTTGAATTGTTTTCGAACTACCTGAAAGACCCTCAGGATATTGTTGTTAACTGGACCACCTTCCTGCAATTTAAAGTAAACAAATTAATATCAGCTTCAATAAATACACAACTTATATACGATAATAACGTGCTTAGCCCTATATATAATGACGAATCGGGTGTAAATGTATTAGTTGGTAAAGGGCCTCGCACCCAGTTTAAAGACGTATTCGGAATTGGGCTTGCTTACAACCTATAGGCCAAACTCTCGTACTATACCAACCTGTATCATATAACTGCCAAGGTTTATCAGGTTACCACTGACCGGGTTGCCTGACTGGTCGTAAACAGCATCACTTATTTTTACACGTGTCGAATAAAAATTGATGTTTTCACTTGAAAGCAAAACGAGGTTCCACGATGCACCTGCAAAAAAATCAAGCTCCTTGGTGCGATATAAAAGGCTAATCCCTAACGACGAGCAAAAACAATTGTTCACATATTTTATATCAATAAGGCTTCCCCCAATATTGCTTCCGTTAACAATAAAACCTTGTTGAGTAGTATCATAATAAGAACCGAGTCCGTACGATATTCCTTCGTAGAACAGCTCAAGGCTTCCACGCAGGCGCAGGTTCCTTTTGTTATCAAGGGCCACAAAATAACCCAGCCCACCACCAATGTTCCAGTTCCACATATAATGTGAGTAGCCTACCGAAACATCTAGAAAGTGGATTAATAAGTGCTCTCCCAGGTTCTCTTCTAAGCCCAACCCAAAATTTGGTGTGTTGTTCAAGCCCGCCAGATACATGCTATGCTGCATTACATATCCCGTATTAATTGATAAGTATTTAAAATTCAGGGTTTCATTTATACTATGTATACCATAATCGGCACCCCACAACCTCACACCCAAAAAGTCTGAGAACAATTCTTTCCCTGTAGAGTCGGGCAGCACGGTCATTATATCTTCTTGCTTAAACTGTGCATAGCTTAGCCTGCAACACAATATAAGTAATAAGGCTATTAGGATTTTCTTCATACGGGTTTGATGTTGCAAAGGTATTATTTACTTATAATAACAGGCTTTTTTCTTTCCCTCGCCTTTGCCTTAATTACGCAAGTCCACCATAAAATAGATTTTTTATGCTATTTATAGAGATGGGAGCCGATATTTTTTTTGAAATGGTAGAAAAGACGGGTAGCCAAGAAGAATTACTGGCTATTAAAAGCCATAAAGATGCTTATGCTTTAGTATTAAAGTATGACAATTACCTTTTCCACACGGATGAGGAGCGTTTAATTGAGGCTAAGCGTATTTATTCCTTAAGCAAAGCAATGAAGAAGGTAAATATCTTATTACAAAAACTTCTCTAAGATATTATAAATAAGGTTTTTATGGGTTTTAATGAAATTTTCTAAATTAATTTTACTATTATCTCCAGGAGTTTCATCATTCTCACCAGCCAATTTCTTTCCTTCATCTAACTTTACTAAGTCGACTACAAGTCCATTAAGTTGCTTTTTTTTGTAAGGGGTCAGCTTAAATTTTATTGCTGCTCTTCTAAATGGTTCTGACCACATGTACCAATAGTCTTCACCTGCAAGACTATCTTCATACACACGTTTATACTCATCAGGGGTAAAAAGGTCATTTTCAATAAACGTCATTATCCGTTTATGCTTTTTGCGGGCTTTATTGATTTTCTTCCTTTCTCTTTTAGAGATTTTCTTTTTCATGTATTTAGGTTTGATAGGATTTCCCATATGAAAATAATGCATTTTGAAATAAAACAAAACGCATCCAGCCCGACTCCTTTTGAGAGCCGGTAATCCTACTGAAAATCATATCATATTAATTTTTCATAGGCAATTTCCGTATTAAGGTACTGGTATTCTCCTGCTATTATCAGGCATGTAACCGACATAAACTGCCGGAAGAAAGT
>DATHNG010000170.1:0-19784 GCA_035486275.1 Bacteroidia bacterium | reverse complement strand
CTGATAAAGGAACCAAACTGCCTGACGAAGGGAAAGCAATAGACGTAAAATCGTTTAAAGCTATTCATGCTTCGGGTGTGTTTAATATTTACCTTACCCAGGGCACTAAAGAAGGTGTGGTAGTGAAAGGATATTATCCGAATGATTTAAAAATAAGCAATGTGGGTGATACCTTAATGCTTGAAGATACTGTGCATACACATATAGGAGGGATTAATGTAAAGACAGATATTTATGTCACGCTTGTAAATATTACTTCTATGGATATTGAGTCAGTAGGTTCAACCAAATGCACCGATACCTTAAAGCTTAAGAGTTTAAGTTTTGAATCGGACGGTGTAGGAACAATTGACCTTTCATTAAATGCTGACACTGTAAAGGGCGCTGAAAATGGTGTAGGTACTATGAAATTACATGGCAGTACTAAGTATGCCGAAATTGAAGATAATGGTGTAGGATCACTGGAGGCCGAGAAATTTATGGCTGAAGTATTACACGTTGAAGTGAACGGTGTAGGTTCAGCAAATGTGTATGCATCAAAAGAAATATATATTCAATCATCTGGTGTGGGTGGTGTAAAATATCATGGCCCTGCAAAGGTTATTCAGTCTGAAAGCAGCGGAGTGGGTAGCGTTAAGCACGCCGATTAAGGTAAAAAAAGTTTATAGGCCTTTTGTAAGGGTTTTAACTCCATCTAAAACCCTTACCTTTGGCATGCATTATGAGGAAGAGTCTTGTCATAATATTATTTCTGTTTTCAGGCCTGTTTGCCAAGGCGCAGTTTGTAGACTCGCTCCAGAATATAATTAATCGAAAGGGTTCTTTTTTCTTCAGTTTTACATCACGCAATTCTTTTATTACCAATAACAGTGCCAATATTTTCGGTTTTGCAGTGGGCTCAACGTTTGGTAAAAAACTGATTATAGGCGGCGGCTACAATGCATTAAGCTCTATCATTACAAAAAAAATAATGGTTGGTACTGATGTCGTATCCGAGCAACTCAGTTTTGCATATTTTTCCTATTTTGTGGAATATATTGTGCCACTTACCAAGCATTGGAAAATTTATGTTACCCCATTTTCGATAGGCCTGGGTGGTTCCAGCTATCAGTATTTTCACGACCTGGGGTTTAAGATAACCGATTCCTATGCAGTGGTTCCGTATGAGCCACAGGTTGAGATCGATTATAACTTTACACGCTGGTTAGGTTTATATACACAGGTCGGCTACCGGCTTATGCTTGTTAACAATCCGGCCATAGTGCAAAATTTCAACTCCCCTACCTATGCATATGGTGTGCTTATTCTGCCGCTGGAAATTTACGCCGGGCTTTTTCCGCGTACCAAGCTTGCACACATGATTGAAGACTGATTTTACTACTTTTGCAGAAGAGATAACAAAAATGAACGAAAACCTCGACGCAGATAGCGGAACTTTAAAAACAGGCGATAAGGAAGTAGAGAAAGTTCTGCGCCCCAAGGAATTTGCCGATTTCTCCGGACAGGAGAAAGTGGTGGAGAACCTCAGGATTTTTGTGAAAGCCGCCAAGCAGCGTACCGAAGCACTCGATCATGTATTGTTACACGGTCCTCCCGGATTGGGTAAGACCACATTAGCCAATATTATTTCATCTGAGCTCGATGTGAATATCCGCATTACCTCTGGCCCGGTGCTTGAAAAGCCCGGTGACCTTGCAGGCTTACTTACAAACCTGGGCCCTTTCGATGTTCTGTTCATTGACGAGATACATCGCCTTAGCCCAGTTGTAGAAGAGTATCTGTACTCTGCTATGGAAGATTATCGCATTGATATAATGATCGACAGCGGCCCCAATGCACGTAGCGTTCAGTTAACATTGAACCCGTTTACATTAATTGGCGCAACCACACGAGCAGGCTTGTTAACCTCTCCACTCAGGGCGCGTTTTGGTATTAATTTCAGGCTCGATTATTATACTTCAGAACTGCTGCAAACTATTCTTGAGCGCTCAGCAGGCATTTTGAATATTGAAATTACGCCGGAAGCATCGCACGAAATTGCACGTCGCAGCCGTGGCACACCGCGTATTGCAAATGCATTATTAAGAAGGGTGCGAGATTTTGCACAGATCAAGAACCAGGGCATTGACCTTGAGATAACACAGTTTGCGTTAAAGGCGCTGAATGTTGACGAGAACGGGCTTGATGAAATGGACAACCGTATTTTAACTGCTATAATAGATAAGTTCAAAGGAGGCCCTGTAGGCATATCAACCATTGCTATTGCTGTAGGTGAGCAATCGGGTACCATAGAAGAAGTATACGAGCCTTTCCTGATACAGGAAGGATACCTTGCGCGCACGCCGCGTGGCAGAGAGGCTACAGAAAAAGCCTATAAGCATTTAAAAAAAGTACCAAGGCACAGACAAAACGGACTCTTTTGATGTCTGTTGAAAAGCACACGGCTATTATAAAAGAAGAAGCCAGTCGTCTGGGCTTTGAATATTGCGGCATTTCCAAAGCAGAATTTTTAGAAAAAGAAGCACCCCGTTTTGAAAAGTGGCTTCACCAGAATATGCATGGCGAAATGGGCTACATGGCTAACTACACCGATATGCGCCTCGATCCTCGCTTGCTAGTACCAGGTACAAAGTCAGTAGTTTCATTAATGTTCAATTATTACCCTGAAGAAAAACAAAATACGGATGCCCCGAAGATTTCAAAATATGCGTACGGCCGCGATTATCATAAAGTAATAAAAGCCAAGCTAAAGGAATTCTTTGCAACCCTAAATGAAAAAATCGGCGAAGTAAATGGCAGGGCTTTTGTTGATTCAGCGCCAGTATTGGAACGAGCCTGGGCAGCTAAGAGTGGCTTAGGATGGATCGGCAAGAATGCACAGCTTATTCGTCCCGGTAAAGGTTCGTTTTTCTTTTTAGCGGAGCTAATTATCGACCTTGAATTAGAGTACGACGGACCTGTAAAAGATTATTGCGGGAAATGCACACGTTGTATCGATGCCTGCCCTACGCAAGCTATTGTTGGCCCTAATATTGTGGATGGCAGTAAATGTATTTCTTACTTTACTATTGAGTTAGAAGAAGCAATTCCCAATGAGGTAAAAGGTAAAATGGATAACTGGATGTTTGGTTGTGATGTTTGCCAGGATGTTTGCCCATGGAACAGATTCTCGAGCCCGCATAAGGAATCGAAAATGCAGCCAAATCCGGAACTGCTTACTATGGATAAGGAAGACTGGCTGGAAATAACCGAGGAAGTATTTGCAAAAACCTTCTCAGGCTCACCATTACAGCGTGCCGGATTTGAAGGAATAAAGAGAAACCTTGATTTTCTTATATCTTAGCCACTCCACGAAATACTTCGAGGATCACATCTTTATACATATGTCCGAAAGTAGATAAGCACCAAACTTGTAACAATAGTTTTTCATCTGGCTTTATCCATCTAACGGCCTTTGTTAACTCCTTCCTGAACAAGGTTCTGTCGAAACTTACTCTTTCCAATATTTTTTTACTCATTTCGAACATGAGGTCTGAATTTTATATAGCCAAAATAGTAATAAAAAAAGCTAAACCCAAATTTTTCATCGATTATTTTTGCACACCGCTTTACTTTACCAAATGATGTATATAAATTAACAAAACCTTGTCAGTTTATTTACCCTGCGATACAGGTGGCCATGTTTTCATAGCAGAATTATAGAAAGGATGTTTGGCTTCCACAATTGTTGTAAGTACTGAATCATAAACCGCAGTGTTGTGAAGTAGTTCAACACTTTTTTTAACCTGGGCATCGTATTTTAAATTTACCTGTATGCGCCCTTTCTGAAAATAGTAACGCGATTCTATTTCTTCTTCCAGCAACTTCGATATTTCGGGCTTGTACTTCATCAGATCATTCTTCTTGGCTTCCTCCAGATCTTTCTCAATCTTTTCGTAAGAAGCCTTCAGGTCAGCATCATACTTTTCACTTTCGGTAGTCTCCTTCAAGTCTTTCAGCAATTGGTCACTCTTGGTAGTATATTTAAACCCATTGTTCTTTACATATTCTACAAACCTGCTGTAATCATCATCACTCAATGAAAAACTATCGGGCGGAGCAATTGAAGAATGTTTAGTACAGAACAATGTTGCATAGTTGAATATAAAGAACTGTGCACCCAGGTTAAGAGTTGCAGGGCTCAGTCTTGGAGTTTCCATATTAAAATCGGGTGCTATACCACCTCCGTCATATACTACACGCCCATGCCTGGTACGGAATGACATTTTAAGTGAATCAGGTACCTTATTAACAGTACCGTCAGCGCTTCGGTGTGTGTAATCAAGCGCCTGTATACATCTGCCGCTTGGTGTATAGTACTTGGCAATGGTAAACTTAAGCTGTGAGTTATAACTTAGCGGGTGTGTTTGTTGAACCAATCCCTTGCCGAAAGTACGCGTACCTATAATAATTCCGCGGTCCAGGTCCTGAATAGTACCTGTTACAATTTCAGAAGCCGAAGCCGAACCACCATTAACTACAACGGCAATACGAATGGTAGTATCAACAGGGTCTCCTGTAGTTAAGTCAGGATGGTTCCAGTCTTTACTGCGTCCCTTTGTATTCACTACCAATTGCCCTTTAGGTTCAAAAATGTTCACCACCTTAACTGCCTCATTCAATAACCCACCCGGGTTATTTCTCAGGTCGAGAACAATACCTTTAAGGTTATGATTTTTTTTAAGATCCATAAGAGCACTGCGAACATTAGCGCCTGCATTTTCAGTGAATTCTGTAAGTTTTATATATCCAATATCATCCGATACCATTCCATAATACGGTACGTTGCCCACTTTTATCACTTCACGGGTAATAATTTTTTCTACCGGTGTTGACGAATTAGGTTCAAGTATCATTAATTTAACTGTTGTTCCGGCTTGTCCCTTTAATAACTTGCCAATATCGTCAGTATTTTTTCCGGTAGCCGAAATACCATCAATACTTACGATCTTGTCGCCCGCTATAAGGCCTGCTTTCAGCGCAGGTGAATTAGCGTAAGGCTCTGCAATCTCTATGCCGCTACTGTCTCGTTGTACAATTGCCCCAATGCCTCCGTATTCTCCCGTTGTCATAAAACGATAATCCTCTATTTCCGATTCAGGAATGTAATCTGTATAGGGATCAAGGGTAGATAACATAGCATCAATACTGGTTTTCACCAGCTCACCCGGTTTTATGCTATCAACATAATAAAGGTCAAGTTCTTTTAACGTGGTAGAATAAATATCAAGGTTCTTCGAAATTTCAAAATAGTTATCGGTAAAACTATAGGAGAGAAATGCATAGGTTCCAATAGCTAATAAAACTATTACGAGGCGAAGTTTTTTTGCTTTTTTCAAAAACTGTGAGATCATATTCTTAAATATTACGGTACGGGGTCATACCCATGTTTATGGTTGAATGGGTTACATGAAAGAATTCGTTTGAAAGATAAATAGAAGCCTTTAAAGAAGCCATACTTTTTTAATGCATCAATACTATATTGTGAGCAGGTAGGTGTAAAACGGCATGCGGGCATTAACCAGGGTGAAATAGCCCCCTGGTAAAACCGTATAATGAGTATTAAAAACTTACTTGCCACTTGTTTTATCTGCTAAGCGTTGTAAAGTTAGCACTAATTTACTTTCAATTTCGGCATACAATGCTTTGTTCTTTGCAGTATAAACGAACATAAGGTGATAATGTTTCATTCCCTCTTCAACAGCACCAATAAGTATATATTTATGTTTTCGGTATGCTTCGCGCATTCTTCTTTTCAGCAGGTTCCGGTCAACTGCTCTTTTAAAGCTTCTGCGGGGAACAGTAAATGCAACTTTTACAGGTGGTTCAGCCTGTCCTTCAAATGCTTTCCACAAAAGTTTTATAGGCGCATTACCAACAGTACCCGGACTCTCAAAAAGAGTTTCTATGGCTTTTTTTTCGTGAAGGCGCTCTGTTTTTCGCAGGGTTTGCCTACGCTCATTAATAAGCATACGAGACACACTTTAAGGTAGGGCTATCTTTTGCGTTTTGCCTGTTTCTTTTTTACAACTGGCTTTTTTGCAGCAGGCTTTGAGCTCTTTTTAGGTGCCGCTTTCTTAACTGCTTTTTTTTGTGTTGGCTTAGCAGCCTTTTTAGGAGCCACTTTTTTTGCTACAGGCTTAGCTTTCTTTTTTGGTGCAGGTATAGTTTTTTTTGCAACAGGTTTAACTTTCGCAACTACCTTAGCTTTAGGAGCAATTTTCTTTTCTTCCACTTTCTTTTCAACTGCTTTTGCTTTAACCGGAGCTTCTTTAGGTGGTTTAGGCATAGCAGGTACTTTATTCCTTTTCGGTGGTTGTTTCTTTTCAGGAGTCATTTCCTCAATATTCTGAATTGAAAGGCTCACCGGTTCCCATTGCTTATTTCCTTTTTGCTCACCTTTTAAAAATTGTTCAAGTGCCATGGCCATTGAAGGCGCCTGTGGCTGAGGAGCGTGAATGTGTAATTTGAGTCCGGCCTGTATCACTGCTTTTGCAGTTTGTTCGCCAAATGCAGCAATAAGTGTATGCTTTTGACTGAAACCCGGGAAACTATTTAGTAAAGAAGTAATACCTGCTGAACTAAAAAGTACAAGCAAGTCATATTCCTCCATTTTAATATCTGTTAAGTTGCTATAAACCGCTTTATATAAAGGCGCTTTTACGTAACGAATACCTTCTCTGTCTAGCAGGTCAGTATATTCATCATTCGGCATATCGGTGCAAGGCAATAAGAATTTTTCTTCCTTATGCTTTTTCTTTATGATCTCTACCAGGTCAGCAAATGAGAAGTTGCTATAGAATATCTTTCTTTTTCTGAACTGGATATATTTCTGAAGGTAGTAAGCTGTTGCCTCTGAAATACAGAAATACTTCATAGTTTCCGGAACTATTATGCGCATTTCATTACATACCCTGAAGTAATTATCTACCGCATTTTTACTTGTCATTATAACAGCAGTGTATGATAATACATCAATACGACTTTTCCGGAACTCCTTAGCAGGTACGCCCTCTATTTGTATAAACGGACGAAAATCCACTTCTACATTAAAATTTCTGGCTATTTCGAAATAAGGAGACCTTTCAATTTCGGGGCGCGGTTGCGATATGAGTATTTTTTTTATTTTCATTCGTTGTGGGTTCTGGTTACCTTATATTTTAAGACTCATTTCCGCGTATTTAATTAACAAGGCGCAAGGTAAAATTTCAAGGGCGCAAATATACAAAAATAAATACATCACGCTTAAGCCTTTGCTAGTCATAAGGATAAACATTTTTATGGTACGGTATATGTAAAGGAGGCCGATTGCAATAAATATGCCTTCAAGTACCTTAAAACTATTAATAGATGAGGCATACGTAACTAGCAGGGCAGCAGGCAATAATACCATTCCGAGAAAGTGCGTATAAACATAAATTTCAGTTAAATATTCCCAGGCTCTCTGCTGCTGTTCAAAAACAAAACCCGAAAAGTATACCAGCAATGTTTTTGCCATATAAAACAGGAAGAGAAACAATGCTATAAAAAGAAATTCCTTGCCTGTAGTAAGGTACAGTTTCACTCCATATTGGTGAATAACCTGTAAAACAAGTAGTGCAGTGGAACAAATAAATACTACAAACATTGCTATGGAGGCGGGATTTATGCCATTATCATCTTCCGATAAGGTTACCGTAAATACTTCGCGGAACAAGAGACCTATTTTTTTTGGGTTTGTGGCTTTAACCCAGGCAAACAATAAAAGACAGGTGAAAAGTAAGGCTGTAACCCAGTGTTCGGTTGTAGGAAAGCGAAAATTTGGGCTAATATTCATATAATTGAAATAAACCGGAATGCAAATTTAAGCCTTTTGGCAATTATTTGCGTGTTAACCGAAGAGTTTAGAAAAGAATTCTTCCATTTTACCTACCATTTGCACTTTTATAATATTGCTTTTCGGTATTTCTTTTTTGTTGTAACGCGAAATGAATATCTGTTCGAATCCCATTTTCTCAGCTTCTGCAATACGCTGGTCAATACGATTTACTGGACGTATTTCTCCTGAAAGGCCAATTTCGCCGGCAAAGCAGAATCGGGGAGATATAGGTACCTCTTCACCTGAAGAAAGTATGGCGGTTACAATAGCAAGGTCGGTTGCAGGGTCCTCTACCTTAATGCCACCTGCAATATTTAAAAACACATCTTTAGAGGCTAGCCTGAAACCACAACGCTTTTCCAATACAGCAAGCATCATAGACAAGCGCCGCAGATCGTATCCGGTTGCTGAACGCTGCGGTGTGCCATATGCTGCGGTACTTACCAAGGCCTGGGTTTCTATCATAAGTGGTCTTACACCTTCGGTAATTGCTGCAATAGCAACACCGCTTACAGGTTCTTCACGGGCCGTAATAAGTACTTCTGATGGATTGCTTACTTCGCGCAATCCACCTCCGGTCATTTCGTAAATACCCAATTCACTGGTTGAACCAAAACGATTCTTAGTTGTGCGGAGCAACCTGTAAATATGATGAGTGTCTCCTTCAAATTGAAGTACTGTGTCAACCATATGTTCCAGTACCTTTGGCCCTGCAATAGAGCCATCTTTAGTTATATGCCCAATAATAAATACAGGTACATTAGTTGTTTTGGCGTAGCGCATCAAATCAGCTGTACATTGCCGTATTTGCGAAATGCTTCCGGGTGCCGAATCTATTAAACTGGTGTAAAGTGTTTGTATAGAATCAATAACCAGTAACTGTGGCTGTATCTGTTCCAGTTGCTGAAAAATATTCTGAATAACGGTTTCGGTAAGTATATAACAGTTCTCATTTTTAATGCCAATACGTTCGGCACGCAGGCGGATCTGGTCCTGGCTTTCCTCGCCTGAAACATATAGTACCTTTAAATTACCTGCCGATAAGGCTACCTGCAATAATAAAGTCGATTTACCTATACCGGGTTCACCGCCAAATAATACCAATGAGCCCTGTACAAGTCCTCCTCCTAAAACCCTGTTCAGTTCTTTATCCGGCAACGGAAAGCGCAATGTATTACCCGGAACAATTTCTGAAATACGATGAGGTTTATCTGATGTTATGGAGTACGCCTGTTTACTATGTGATTGTTCTTTCTGAATAACTTCCTCCACGTACGTATTCCATTCGCCACAATTAGGGCATTTACCAATCCACTTACCCGATTGAGCGCCACAATTCTGGCAAAAAAAAGATGTTTTGGGTTTTGCCATAACCTAAATGAACTTTATTTTCCGTGCAGCAAAAGCACACATACGAAGCAATAAAAGTCCGTGTTTGAAACGTGAAATATTGGTGGTTCCGTAGGTCCTTTCTTTATAACGTATAGGTATTTCTACCATTTTCAAATTTAATTTGTAAGCCCCAAAAAGCAGGTCGTAGTCACCAAAGGGGTCAAACTCGCCAAAAAAATTGCGGTTGCGTTTCAGCCGGGCATAGTCATCGCGGAAAATAACTTTGGTGCCGCACAAAGTGTCTTTAAATGGCCTGTCCAATAGCCATGTAAAAGCAAGACTGAAAAATTTATTGCCCAATAAATTAAGGAAGCGCATTGCCTCTTTATCCATGGGGTATACAAGTCGTGAGCCGTTAATAAAGTCTCCCTTTCCTGAGTCAATAGCATCGTAAAATTTAACCAGGTCCTCAGGTGGAACAGTCAGGTCGGCATCAAGTATCATTAATACGTCGCAGGTAGCCATATCGAAACCAACCCTGACAGCATCGCCCTTACCCTTACCTTTTTGCTGACCTATTTTAATGTCGTACTGTCCTGAATATTTTTGTTGGGTTTTCTGTATAGTATCCCAGGTATCATCGGTTGAATTTCCTTCTATGAATATAATCTCGGTATGCGTCCCAAGTTTTGGCAGGCGCTTAATCGCATTTTCAATATTGCCGCTTTCATTCCTGGCAGGTATTATAACCGAAACAGAATGCCCTTGCATTTCACTTTTCGGTAAAGGCTTTGCAAAAGCAAACTGGTTTATGCAAAAATGCCTGAAGAATGGCAGTTTGGCAATATATTTATTAAAAAGGGGAGCAATAAGCGGAATATTAATGGGTAAGAGCATCCTTCTGGAGCTACGGTACACATCAAATCCTGATAAATATAAAATATTATTTAAGTCGTTCATCCCCAGCCAGTTAAGGTTGTTTGTCTTTGTCTTAAGGCCAATGGCTTCTGCCAGCTTCAACAGGGGTTCCCATAAGTAATTATGGTACGTAACTATAATTTTGGTTCGTGGGTGGCAGTATTTATGAAGGGCTTCTAATACCTTCTGTACATCTTCAAGATGACCAATAAGGTTTGAAAGGATAATGAGGTCAAACTTTTCATCTAAAGTGATGTTTTCAGCAGCCATGCAATGGAACTCAAGCGCAGGATATTGTTTTTTAGCCATATCTATCATAGCCCTGCTAAAATCAACACCAACCTTACGTTTTCCTTTTATATCATTTAAAAGTTCTCCGGTGCCGCATCCTACCTCCAGTATAGAGAGGTCATCGTGTGCAAAATAATTGCAGAAATAAGTTATATCATTCCAATAATAAGAATGTTTCTTTCTTGTATTAGCGCGCCTTTCTGCCTGCTTTTCGAAATATTCCAACCGTGTATTCTCTGTTGCTTCCAACTATTTCTAAAAATTTGGGTAAAAGTAGTGATATTCCTTACATTTAAATGGGCTAAATTAGATGCTCCCTTAAGGAAATGTATTATCTTTGAAGTAATTTTTAAATACAAACTATTATGTTACTTTTTCTAGATGCTATAAAACCCGGAGAAATTATATTGATACTTGCTATAGTGCTGGTGTTTTTTGGTGGTAAAAAAATTCCTGAATTAATGCGTGGCTTAGGCCAGGGTATTAAAGAATTTAAAGATGCTTCCAAAGGTACTGCGGATGCTGATACCAAAAAGAACAGCGATACTACAGCAGGCCAGATAAAATAATTGATCGGCTTTTTTTGCATGGCAGGTAACTGCCTGTTTGCGCAATTATTTTAACTTCTTTCCGTTAGCACAGTCTAAGCAACAAAATGGTATACCTGGTATAGCTGTGAAAAAATTATTTAGGATATTACTCCTTACTCTTCTACCCCTGCTTGCAGCCGCAACGCACCAGGTTTCAGGGTATATTACATTTAAACACATGCATGGTCTTACCTACCAGGTAACACTAATCAACTATACTAATGGTAACCCGATAACTCCTGGTTCTTGCCAGATAGATGCTGACAGAGATACAATGCGTATCTGGTATGGCGATGGCACTTCAGATCTGCTTGTTCGCTCCAATGGTGGGCCCGATCAGGCAGGTTATCCGGGTGGTCAGCAGTTATGTGAATGCAGAAAGGTGAACATTTATACCAATAGCCCTGATAATGGAATAACCGGTGGACATACTTTCCCCGGTGCCGGAAGCTATCACATGTGGATAGACGACCAGAACCGTATGGCCAACATAATGAACATAGGGAATGGTGGTTCAAGTAATATTGATTTTTACTTGTTTACAACTATAAATATTGGCTTTGCAGGTGACAGTATATCTTCTCCTACTACAGTATATGGTTCTACTCTTTCTGCATCGAGCATAAATATTGATTTACCGGTTTGTGACACAGCTTGTGTAGGGGAGTGCTATAATTATAATTTAGGAGCATTTTCAACTGAAGGAGATAGCATTGCTTATTCACTTGGTGATTGTATGCAATCAGCGGGAACTAGCCCGGTAAATTATGGCATCAAGGCAGCATCGTATTTTATTCCAGCGGGTTCCTCGATAGATGCAGGTGGTACACTGCATTGGTGTAACCCTCAAATAGACGGTATTTACAATTTTTCTATTCGTTTAGTATCATATAAACATACTATCATCTCAGGTAGTTCTTATCAATTCCCTGTTGATACTATGGATGCTGAAATTGAAATAATTGTTACGGGTAATTGTGATGCCATACCACCGACTATTAAGGGGCGTGATACTTGTGTAGTAGCGGGTACATTGTTAACTATGGAAGATACCGCTACGGATGCAGACATTGATCCCATAAAAATGTCTGCTACAGGGCAGCCCTTCTCTCTCAGCCCACCTGCAACATTTTCATCAACCCCAAGCGCTAAAACAGTAACAGGTAAATTTGTATGGCAAACCACCTGTGCAGACGTAAGAAATGTTCCGTATTCAGTTACTGTAAAGGCTACTGACCCGGGACCTGGTGGCGGATTTTCGTTGAGTTCGTATTTAACCACCACTATACATGTTATTGGCCCTGCACCCACCAATTTAACGGCTAAAGTTTCAGGTAATTCAGTAGAATTAAACTGGGATCCAAGTATATGCCAGCAAGTTACCGGGTATAATATATACAGGGCCATTGGCTGTGTTAAGTTTGTCCCCAGCCCATGCCAAACAGGAGTACCGGCTTACACAGGTTATGTTTTAATTGGAACTACAAGCGGGATAGATAGCGTTACATATACGGACAATAATGTAATACCGGGGCTTAACTACAGTTATTTGGTGGTGGCCACATATCCTCAGCCTGATGGCTCTTTAAGCATTGCTTCGAATGATACTTGTGTGCTGATCAGGCGCAACCTGCCCTTGCTAACTAATGTGAGTGTTGACAGTACTTCATTAAGTACGGGAACCATATTTCTTCGTTGGATAAGGCCTTTGGCAGGTAGCACATATTTAGATACTAACTTGTATCCTCCGCCATATAAATACAAATTATGGAGAGCTATGGGTATGAATAATCCAAATATAAACATACCTGTTGATTCTGTTACTACACCATATTTTGGCAGCACAGGAATAGATACTACTTTTAAAGATAAATTGCTTAATACACAACAGGATAGTTATAGATATAAGCTCAGTTTTTATTATAACACAAATACACCAATTGGTTCGTCTTCAGCTCCCGCATCATCTATTTACCTTACCACCAAACCGGGCAATAGAATAATGAAGTTATCATGGGCATCTAATGTTCCATGGACTGATTCTACCTATTCAATATACCGTAGGGACCCGGGAGCTACAAGTTTTAGTTTAATAGCTACTGTTCCAGGAACCAGACACGCATATACTGATAGTATTTTGAGCAATCTGAAAACATACTGCTATTATGTAGAATCGAAGAGTTACTATGCTGACCCTACAATACTCCACCCTCTTTTTGATTCTTCAGAAGTACAGTGTAATGCTCCAAAAGATACGGTGCCTCCATGTACCCCAAAACTTGCTGTATTGGCGAAATGTAATACGTATGTAGATTCATTGGTATGGAACAATCCGGATCATTTCTGCCCTGCTATTTACAATGACATTCTTGAATACAAAATATATTTCTCACCAACAGTAAACGGTGATATGGGGCTTATTAAAACAATAAATAATGTTAACGATACTACTTTTGTAAATAACGGACTGATTTCTGTTGCCGGATGTTATGCGGTTACGGCTGTAGATTCTTTTGGTAACGAAAGTGCTTTAAATACAATATGCGTAGATAATTGCCCCGAATACCAATTGCCAAATGTGTTTACGCCTAATGGTGATAACCAGAATGATCTGTTTACTCCTATTTTACCGTTTAAATTTATAAAGAGTATAGATATTAATATTTATAACCGCTGGGGGCAATTAATGTTCCATACGATTGATCCAATGATAAACTGGGATGGAAAAGACCAGACTACCCACGGTGAATGCCCTGATGGGGTTTACTACTACATATGTACAGTGAACGAAATACGTGTTACAGGTGTAAAGCCGGTTACTTTAAAAGGCTTTATTGAAATTATAAGGTAGCATTAAAACTTTATTACTTGTCCGTCATAGGCAAGGTGAATCCCTTCTGGCAATTCCTTCTCAACATCCGCATGTTTGCCTAATTGATGGCTTATGTGGGTAAGGTAGACTTGTTGTACAGCTAGTTCCCTCGCCATGGTAATTGCCTCTTCCAATGTAAAATGCGATATATGCTTTTCTTTTCTCAATGCATTGAGTACTAATATTTCAGAGCCTTTTATTTTTTCTTTTTCTGCCTTAGCAATAAAGTTAGCATCGGTTATGTATGTAAAGTTACCAATCCTGTAACCCCAAACCGGTAATTTATGATGCATTACCTGTATAGGAATAAATTTGGTGGTGCCTATAGTAAAAGGTTTTCCGTCAATATGATGCAGGTTAATTTCCGGAATTCCCGGGTATTTTTCTTCTGAAAAAATGTAGGGATACATTTTCCTGATTGCATTTTCAACATTGCTGTCGGCATATACATCAATAGCTTTATTCATTACAAAATTAAAGCCACGTATATCGTCCAGTCCTGCTATATGGTCTCTGTGTTCGTGCGTGTATATAGCGGCATCCAGTCGGCGAACATTTTCTCTAAGCATCTGTTCACGAAAGTCTGGTCCGGTATCTATTACAAAGGTTTGTCCATCATCTTCTATAAGAATTGACGAACGAAGTCGTTTATCTTTACCGTCCTTAGACCTGCAAATCTCGCACTGGCAGCCTATTATAGGAACTCCCTGAGACGTACCGGTGCCTAGAAAAGTAATTTTCATATTGCCTTATAAAGCGAACTATTATTCAAGAAATCTGCTGAAAATGGCTCTTTCAAATTGTTAGTCAAATGTAAATAAATAAGTACCTGCCATATACGTTTTCGAATGAAAAAGAAAATACTTTTGCATGACTCAGAAAAAACGAATGGAACAAGACAACATAATACTAAGCGCTCTTATATCAGTTTTCGATAAAGATGGACTGGAGCCCATAATTAAGGAATTAAATAAATGCGGTGTAACCCTTTATAGTACTGGTGGTACCCAGAAGTTCATAGAGTCATTGGGTGTGAAGGTTATACCGGTAGAAGATCTTACATCGTACCCTTCGATACTTGGTGGAAGAGTGAAAACCCTTCATCCAAGAGTATTTGGTGGCATATTAGGCAGACGCGATATGGCGAGCGATATAGCTGAGTTTGAAAAGCACGAAATTCCAACCATTGACTTGGTTGTTGTTGATCTATATCCTTTCGAAAAGACTGTTGCACAAGGTGCTTCTGCTGAAGATATTATTGAGAAAATAGATATCGGCGGTATTTCCCTCATTCGCGCAGCTGCAAAGAATTTTAACCATGTTACCGTTATACCATCTAAACAGGAATACCCTGCATTGTTAGATATTCTTGCCAAACACAAGGGTAAAACAACCCTGGCACAACGCAAGAATTTTGCAATGAAAGCTTTTGGTGTAAGCTCTCATTACGATACTCAAATACATAATTATTTTTCAGGTACTGGGGCAAGTTTCGAAAAGAAAGTAACGAGTGCAAAACAATTGCGTTACGGAGAGAACCCTCACCAGAAAGGTACTTTTTATGGCAATTTAGAAGAAGTGTTTACCCAATTACATGGCAAGGAATTATCGTATAATAACCTTCTTGATATTGACGCTGCCATCAATCTGATCAGCGAGTTTAAAGACACTACATATGCAGTTATTAAACATAATAACGCTTGCGGATTGGCATCGCGTAGTAAGGCAATAGATGCATGGAAAGATGCGTTGGCGGCCGACCCCGTATCAGCTTTTGGTGGAATTATTATTACCAATAAGCCGGTTGATGCAGAAACTGCTAAGGAAATCGATAAATTATTTTTTGAAGTATTAATTGCTCCGGGCTTCGAAAATGAGGCATTAGAGACCTTAAAACAGAAAAAAAATCGTATATTGCTAGAGTTGCATCCGTTTGTATTTCCTGAGAAGAATTTCCGTTCATTGCTGAATGGAGTTGTTGAACAAGACAGGGATTGGAAGACAGATACAATAGCCGATATGAAGCAGGTAACAAAAGCAGCACCAACAGAACAGGAGAAAACTGACCTGGAGTTTGCGAATAAGATAGTAAAACATGTTAAGTCAAATACCATAGTATTGGCAAAGAACAAACAATTACTTGCAGCAGGTACCGGTCAAACTTCAAGAGTAGATGCACTGAAACAGTCTATTGAAAAAGCAACGGGCTTTGGTTTTGATCTGAAAGGCGCAGTAATGGCATCTGACGCGTTTTTCCCTTTTCCTGATTGTGTAGAAATAGCTCACGATGCGGGCATACATGCAGTAATACAGCCAGGCGGCTCAATAAACGATGCAAAGTCTATTGCATATTGCGATGATAACAACATGCCAATGGTAATTACCGGAACACGACATTTTAAACACTAACATATTAATATCAACCCATACATATGGCTTCTTTATTCAGTTTTCTTCAACAAGATATAGCGATCGATCTTGGTACTGCCAATACCATTATCATTCATAACGATAAGGTTGTGGTTGATGAGCCTTCTATAGTGGCAATTGACAGAATGTCGGGCAAAGTGATTGCTGTAGGCAGAATAGCCCAGCAAATGCATGGCAAAACACACGAAAACATAAAAACGGTGCGCCCACTGAAAGATGGCGTTATTGCTGATTTTAATGCTGCAGAAAGCATGATACGTGAAATGGTACGTATGCTATATTCAGGTAAAAAGTGGTTTACTCCGGCATTGCGTATGGTTATATGTATTCCTTCTGGTATTACTCCGGTAGAACAACGTGCGGTAAGAGATTCTGCGGAACACGCAGGCGGAAAAGAAGTTTACTTATTGCATGAGCCAATGGCTGCTGCAATAGGTATAGGCATTGATGTTGAAGAACCAATGGGTAACCTGATTGTGGATATTGGTGGTGGTACAACCGATATTGCTGTAATTGCATTAGGTGGTATTGTCTGCGATAACTCTATTCGTGTAGCGGGTGATGAGTTTACCAGTGATATTGAAGAATACATGCGCCGTCAGCATAATATGTTAATTGGCGAACGTACGGCAGAGCGCGTTAAGATCGAGGTTGGCGCTGCAATGACGGAGATCGAAAATCCTCCACCCGATTATCCTGTTCATGGAAGAGACTTGATGACTGGTATACCTAAAGAGATACAGGTTTCATATTCTGAAATAGCTCACGCAGTTGATAAGTCAATTTCAAAGATTGAAGAAGCAATTTTGCAGGCATTGGAAAAAACTCCACCTGAGCTTTCAGCTGATATTTACAGAACAGGTATTTATTTAGCAGGTGGTGGTTCTATGTTGCGTGGCTTAGACAAGCGTATTTCAATGCGCACAAAATTGCCTGTGCACATTGCAGAAGATCCGCTCAGAGCAGTAGCAAGGGGTGCAGGCATAGCATTAAAGAATATTCACAGGTTTCCGTTCCTTCTCAAGTCATAATTTTAAAGGTTAATTGTAAAACCAGCGCCAGCCAATGTATGGCATAATTGCATTTTTCAGAAAACATTATTTTGCAGTTCTTTTTGTGGCCCTGGAATTCCTGTCGCTCTATTTTGTTTTTAAGGATAATTACTATCACCAAGCCGGGTTCTTTAACTCAGCTAATAGTGTAGCCGGTTCGGTATATAAAACGTACAACGGTATTACCTCATACTTTAACCTGGCCAGCGAAAACCAAAAATTGGCGGAAGAGAATACCATGTTGCATAATTCATTGGGGTCAATTCCTGATACATCTAAACATTTGAAGGTTGCACATACCAACCCGTATGGCGACCAGTTCAATTTTATAACCGCAGATGTTATCGACAATTCCACAAATCAGATAAACAACTACCTGACACTTAATATTGGTAAGAACCAGGGCGTAGCAGAAGGAATGGGCGTAATATCTCCATCGGGTATAGTGGGTGTGGTTATTGGTGTATCCGATCATTATTCAGTTGTAATGTCACTGTTGCACAAGAGTTACCAGTTGAGTGCCATGTTAAAAAAAGGTGGTGCATTTGGTACTGTAATATGGGAAGGCGGAGATTCTCGTTTTGCATTACTAAAGCAAATACCTATGAGTGAAACAGTTAAGGTTGGTGATACTATTGTTTCCAGCGGGTATTCAACGCTTTATCCTAAAGGTATAAATGTGGGTACTATTGAATCGGTTGAACCTGTTCCTACTCAATACTTTTATAAGATAAAACTACGGTTAGCTACTAATTTCAAAAAGCTTGGATATGTTTATGTAGTAAGCGATTTAATGAAGAAAGAAAAAACCGAATTGCAGAATAATGCGTATAAAGCCAATGAGGGAAAATGATAACGGACGTAGCTAAAAATATTGCCCGCTTTCTAATATTCCTGCTTATACAGGTGTCAATTTTAAAACACCTTGATCTGGGCAGGTTTATCAATCCGTTCCTGTATGTAATATTCATACTCATGTTGCCGATTCGTTCGAACCAGGCATTGGTTATGGTACTTGCATTTTGTACTGGATTAACCGTTGATATGTTTTATAATACAATGGGTTACAATGCAGCCGCCTGTGTATTCATGGCATATTGTCGCCCCCTTATACTCAGAACGTATGCTCCAAAAGGCGAATACGATACATCTGCAAAACCCACAATACAATCGTTGGGCCTGCCTTGGGTCTTGAGTTATGTAGGCACTATGGTATTTCTTCATCACCTTGTATTGTTCTTTCTTGAAGCGTTCTCACTCTCTTCATTCTTCTCCACATTAGGCATCGTTATCATTAGCAGTGCCTGTACTGTAGGGCTTGTGGTGCTTAGCCAGTTCATTATGCAAAGGGGGAGAACATGAACAACAACCTTGGCATACGGAAATATATAATAGCCGGGATTTTTGCTGTGGCCTGCTTTGCTTTTGTATTCAGGCTTTTTTATATGCAGGTGGTCGACGACCAGTATAAGCTTGATGCCAGTAACGAAACATACAGGCATATGACGCAATATCCACCGCGTGGTTGTGTAAAGGACAGGAATGGTAAATTGCTTGTTACCAACGAAGCAGCATATGACCTTATGGTTATACCGGGCCAGGTGAAGGATTTCGATACCAATTCATTTTGTGCAGACCTGGGAATTACCAAAGCCGATTTTATTTCCGGCATTAAAAAAGCTATTATTTTGAACACTGCATCTCACGCGTCGGTATTTATGAAAGAGGTAACGCCGGAGATATATGCAGCCTTTGAAGAGAAGATGTATAAGTACCATGGCTTTTATTCTGAAGTGCGTACAGTGCGTAAGTACCCCTTGAATATTGCGCCACATATTCTTGGGTACCTGGGTGAGGTAAGTAAAGAACTATGTAAGAACAATCCTAAATACAAAGAAGGTGATTATGTGGGTATGAGTGGTATTGAGGAATCATACGAAAGCGATCTGGCCGGAAAGAAAGGGGTAAGAATTACCGTAGTGGATGCAAGCAATAAAGAAGTGGGGGATTACAAGAATGGTAAATACGATACTATGCCTGAACCCGGTAGCAACCTTACGTGTACACTCGATGCGAACCTACAAGCCTATGGTGAAAAACTAATGCAGAACAAAGCGGGAAGTATTGTAGCTATAGATCCTTCTTCAGGAGAAGTGCTGGCACTTGTGTCATGTCCTGAATACGATCCTAACCTGTTAGTTGGCAGCATACGTGCGCACAACTATTCAAGCCTTGTGCTCGATACACTTGATATACCATTATTTAATAGGGCTCTAATGGCACAGTATCCGCCCGGTTCAACATTTAAACCTATTGAGGCGTTAATAGGCCAGCAAGAAGGGGTATTGAACGAACATACTGCATATTATTGTGCCGGTTGTTATCCGGGTGGTAAACCGAAA
>DATHNG010000169.1:0-10833 GCA_035486275.1 Bacteroidia bacterium | reverse complement strand
ACCCTTTAATATAAGTAAATATGGAAAACAATAAGAATGAATTAGATGATTTGCTGAAGCAAAGCATGCAGTTTAGCGAAGGTGAAATACCTGAACCCGATAAAGCCCGGTATAATATGCTCAGGAAGATGATCAAGCCTGAAAACAAGCCACGAAACATCTTTTTGCGTTTACTTACCATAGAAATAAAGTTATACCAGGCAGGCTTAGCCCTTACGGCGGTGGTGCTTGCTTTTCTAATGTTAAGGCCTGTTCAGGCGCCTCAAAATACCAATGACGCTGGCTCAGGCTCTTCAGATACTGCAGCTGCATTTAAAGGTTCAAGCCTGAAATATGATACATTTTTAGTGAAGAATTTCAGCACTTCCATTTATTAACAAACCTTAACAAGGCTATAAACGTGTATTAATAAGCGTTTTAACTGAGATATTGACTAAACCGATTCATTTATCAGTGGTAAAGTCACATTTTAATGCAAGGGAATGACTATATTTGCTTTGATCAAAATAAAAAATATGTCAGAAACTGCAAAAATTCAATTTAATACCCAGCAACGTTTGTTCTTCCAAACCTTGCATAAAAGGGTTGATCAGTACTTCAAAACCAATGAGATTTCAAAGAATGGGAACACAACAATGGTTGTTAAAACCTTTTGCATGTTTGCCTTGTATTTTGTTCCATATTTTCTTCTGATTTTCAACGTGTTTAGCTCAGCTCCAATACTCCTGTTCCTTTCCGTAATGATGGGCTTCGGCGTTGCCGGAATTGGTCTTTCGGTTATGCATGATGCTAACCATGGCAGCTATTCAAAAAACAAACGTGTTAACAAGATCATGTCATGGAGTATCAGTTTAATAGGTGGGCATGCGCTTAACTGGCAATTACAACACAATACCCTGCACCATACCTTTACGAATATAGATGGCCATGATGAAGATATTGATGCTATGGGACTTATGAGATTCTCTCCACACGCTCCATACAAGAAGATACACCGTTTCCAGTATTTATATGCATGGTTCTTTTACGGGCTTATGACAATATCATGGGTTATAAAAAAGGACTTTGTAAAGCTGAAAAAGTATGAAACAATGGGCTTGTTAGCAGCAAAAAACAAGAAATACACCCGTGAATTGTTCATCCTTATTTTATGCAAAATGTTCTATTATACCTATATGTTGGTTATACCAATGCTTATGATGAAGCAGGCCTGGTGGCAAATTATGATAGGTTTTGCTATCATACATTATACCGGCGGCTTGTTACTTGCTTTAGTATTTCAACCTGCACATGTAGTTGAAGATATTAAATACCCTTTACCTGATCAGTCAGGTAATATGGAAAATGATTGGGCGGTACACCAATTATATACTACATCGAACTTTGCACCTAATGCAAAATTACTTTCATGGTTTGTAGGCGGCCTGAATTTTCAGGTTGAGCACCATTTGTTCCCTACTATTTGCCACGTACACTATAAGAAAATTGCACCTATAGTTAAACAAACTGCTGCTGAATTTAATTATCCATATCATTCACAGAAAACCTTTGTTAAAGCTATTGCTACGCATGCCCGCATGCTTATTGAGCTTGGTAAAGGGCCTGAAGTAGCTGCGGTTTAAAAGATATATAATGAATTGAAAGCCCCCCCGAGCACTCGGGGGGCTTTTTTTATGCAATTGATCCGACGAATAAAAGAATAGGAATAAATAAAAGATAATAATTACACTTTTTTGTCAGGCATAAGGAAAACTGTGTATTTTTGCACCTCTCTTTGAAAAAATGGTTCGGTAGTTCAGCTGGTTAGAATGCCTGCCTGTCACGCAGGAGGTCGCGGGTTCGAGTCCCGTCCGGACCGCAAAAACAAGAGAAATTAGAGCCATCCTTAATAGGGATGGCTTTTACTTTTTATGGAATATTGTATTTACATAATTCAAAGTGAAAAGGATAATTCCGTAGAGTTTGTTTCCATTGAACAATGTCCTGTACACTTAATCAACTGAAGCCATGCTTCTGGTTTTACCTTCATTACTACAGCACTATTTTAAGGAATACGAAGAATTATTTGAACGTATACGAAAATAATAACACAAGGCTATGGTGTCAGGCATTTACTTTGTGTTAAAATTTACAATGAAACCAATAAAATGTATACTCTAAATGTGTGTTATAATTATTTTTGCTCTCAAACTGACAGTAATAAACAAAACAATCCTTAAATACGCAACAACCCTATTAAAACATTAAATCTATGAATCCACAAGTAAGTATTATTATGGGCAGCACATCTGATATGCCTGTTATGCAGGAAGCTGCAAAAATTCTTGACCAGTTTAAAATACCATTTGAAATTAATGCGTTGTCAGCACACAGAGTTCCTGAACAGGTTGTGGATTTTGCAAAAAATGCAAGCGCACGTGGAATAAAAGTAATAATTGCAGGAGCCGGGGGTGCGGCGCATTTGCCGGGAGTTGTCGCAGCGCTTTCACCAACTCCTGTAATTGGTGTGCCTTGTCGATCTTCAATTTCATTAGATGGCTGGGATTCGCTTCTTTCTATTGTTCAAATGCCTCCGGGTATTCCGGTGGCAACAGTAGGTGTTGATGGTGGGCAGAATGCCGGAATACTTGCTGTTCAAATGCTTGCCATAGGCAATGATGAAATGTTAAAACAGGTACGTGAGTTTAAAGAAAATCTTAAACTTAAGATCCTCAAGGCAAATGAAGAATTAAAAGAGCATAAATTTAAATACCGCGTATAGGTTTTTTTATAAGGAAAAATTTTAACCCTAGTCAGAGTGCGATTTATTCGACTTCTTTAAATTCCATTCTATATGGTGGAACAGAGGATTAATTGCCAAATTTTATAATCTTAACTTTAGGCCGGAGATACTAATATCCGAACCAGTAATTGCTTTGGGTAAACACAGCACGATTGTTCGATCCTTAAAGGGTAGGGCTTAAAACCCCCATTTTACCCGCATATATATGCTGCTGCCCAATGTGCTGTATCCTCCGTTTTGTTCTGAGAAAAACGATTGCCCGATCAGGTCAAGAACCCAGTTATCGGCAATAGAATAGGTAATTGTAGGTAAAGCAATTATCGCATTTCCCGATGGAGAATACATTCCGCCTAATGAGGCTTTGAGAATTGGAGTGAATGAATACGATACCTCTGCAAACACAGTATATTTAAACGGGAAAATATCTTTAGCAGAAAGTGTTTCGGTTGTTAGCTGTGCAATATTGGGAATATTATTAGTGCCAAGACCATTATATAAACCGGAAACAAGGACATATATGCCATTTTTAAAACCGTAATCGAAAGATAAAGAGGCGGCAATGGCACCGCTATCGGAAAAATGCTGATATGGTGTAAAATAAGATACTTCACCTTTAAAACCGGCATCTTTAATATTGCCCGCCCAACCAAGACCGGCAGTATAGTCTTGCTGGTAAATACCGGTAAATACCTGGAAATCATAATCCCATTTATTGAAATGGTACATCAGGGCTTCTATATTCTGTGATGGGGTTCTACCCGGGCTTACAGCCAGATCAAGCGAGGAAGAAGAAGTAAATGCGTATTGAATGCGTGCTGCATCTGTACCCGGCCGCTCTTCATAGTCGAAATCGAAGTAGTTGAATGTGTTAAAGATGTCATTAGGTGTCCAGACTGTGCTTATGCCCCAGTTGATGCGTTGCCTACCAATTGTAATATCCCATTTCCCGTTCATATATTCAGCACTGGCACGGTCAATGGTGCTGTTAAATAATACTGCATTCTTATTCACCCAGTTCTTCGATAGATCAAAAGTTTCGGTATTGCTTGTTTCGAGGGCCGCAAAATTCGGATACGCCTCTACCAGCTCCCCATAATACAACCTGTTTCGAACCTCCAATCTGAAATTGAAATTTGAATCGGGCTGGTAACGGAAATTAAGTCTGTTATGTAACAGGTCATTGGTTAGTAGTTGTGTTGCGCTACCATCAAAACTGACCTGTTCAAGATATTTTATATACCCGTTAACTGTAAACTTCGATAGGTGTTTTGCAGAGTCTTTTTGGGCATATACATCTTGAGATACTAAGGCGCTGAGAATTAAAAGCGATGAGTAGAGTAACCTGGTTTTCATCCTCAGCTCCTTCTTTATTTCTTAGTATCTGAAATAATTTTACCATCTACCAAGGTAACAACTCTGCGTGCTTTATCAATTACACGCTGGTCGTGCGTTGAGAAAATGAATGTCATTTTATCTTCCTTGTTCAGCTTGGCCATTATCTCTAATAAGTTCTCCGTCGACTTTGAATCAAGGTTCGCAGTGGGTTCATCTGCTAAAATAAATCGCGGCTTCGATGCTAGCGCCCTTGCTACTGCAACCCTTTGCTGCTGCCCGCCTGAAAGTTCTGAAGGACGGTTGTTAAGCCTGTCATTCAATCCTACCTCCTGCAAAAGTTTCCTGGCTGTTTCCTCTCTTTCGCGTTTGGGTTTCTTTTGCATCAGCATTACAAATTCCACGTTCTCACTTGCGGTTAACACAGGTATAAGGTTGTAAGCCTGGAACACAAAGCCAATATTCTGCAACCTGAAATCAATCAGTTTGTTTTCATTCATGTTTGTAATATCAACCCCGGCTATTTTAACCTCACCACCGCTTGGTGAATCAAGGCCACCAATAAGGTTAAGCAATGTTGTTTTACCCGAACCCGATGGGCCTACCAAAGCGGTAAATTCTCCTTCTTCTATTTGCAGGTCTACACCATTAATAGCATACACAGGTATGGTTTTCGGATTATATACTTTCGACAGGTTGTGTGCTTCAATTACATTACTCATGGCAATTAAATTTGATGTATGGCTACTGCGGGTTTAAACTGTAACGCTTTATAGGCCGGGTATATAGCAGATAGAATAGCTGTTATGGCGGTCATTATTGTAACAGACAGGAACATGGATGAATGTAGTTCCGGATACACGTAATTACCAACTCCGAATTGCGAAAGGGCCTTTGAAAATGCGGACATGTTAATACCATATTTGGCAAAATAATCGACAATTCCGATGGTTAGTAGTATTCCAATAGGTATACCTACACAGGTAAGCATTATAGATTCAAGCATAACCATAATAAATACCCTTGGTTTATTCATTCCAATTGCCATAAGCATACCGAATTCTCTTTGTCTTTCCAGCACAGCCATAAGCATTGTGTTTATAATACCGAACATTAAGGCCAGTAGAATGATACCCATTATTATATACATCATCTGGTCCATCAGGCCGGTAAGCAGCCCCATTTCCGGTTCAATTTCACCCCAGGTTTGTACAAGCAGTTTTGGGTATTGGCTTTTATAGCCTGCGGCAAGGGTATCTACTTTTTGACCATCCTTGAGTAGGATGGCTATTTCATGTATTCCATTACCGGTACCCAGCAATTGTGCAACATCATCGAAATTGGTGAATACGGTCATTTCATCAAAAGCTGAATTGCGTGACCGGAATATGCCTGCAATACGGAATGAGCCTGCTGTAAGGTCGCCGCTCTTCGATTGAAAGGTCAGCACTATTTTGTTGTGCAGTTTCACCCCCAGCTTATCAGCCAGCTTTTTTCCTATCACAATTTCATTCTTCTTTCCGTCGAAATAAACCCCTTCAACCACATTCTGCGATATACTGCTTATGTTCTTTTCATCGCCAGGATTAACCCCATGTATCTCAACACCCGATGCTGTTGAAGAAGAAGATATCATCCCCATGGTAATGGCCCTGCCCGATACAGATTTGACATTCACATCTTTCCGGAGTTTCTCAACAATAGCTGAAGCATTTGTTATGGTATCATTCACATCTTTATCATCACCAAAAGCAGGGTTATGTATTTGTATATGCGCAAGCTGGGCTTCAACCGCATTGTTTACGTCTTGCTTAACAAATCCCTGAAAAAAAGCTATCAGGAACATGCCTGCAAGTAAGCCTGCGGCTACTGATGCTATTACCACCAGGCTTCGTGTTGTGTTTCTCCAAATATTTCTCCAGGCTACTTTAAAAAGCATGTCTTAACTATTTATGGCTTCAATGGCCTTTATTTTATGAATCTTAAATATGGCGTACAACGATAATACAATAGCAATTGATAGCACTGCATATCCCTGTATAATAAAATGGTGCAAATCCATAGAAGGCTGAATAATGGGCTGGAAGTTAAATTTTGCCGCAACCTGTGCCCAGGAACCACCCATATGGATCGGGTGCAACCTGAAATAGAGCACGATCGGAAAAGCTCCAATCATTCCTAATAGCGTTCCTACTACAGACATTAATATCATCTCCATTACAACTACCCTTGCCAGTATTCCCTTTTTCATACCTATGGCTATAAGTATGCCAAACTCGTGCATACGTTCGTTCAACATCATAAGTATGGTTCCAAATATTCCGAAAGCAATAACCATGTAAAGAATACCAGACATAATTACGTTTTGCCCCATTTTTGCCTGGAAGGTCTGGTCCAGCTCAGGAAGCATCTCCTGCCAGGTCATTACCTCGTATCCGGGCTCTTGCTTTATAATGCTTTGTTTAACCTCATCAACTTTATCTCTGTCCTGAATCATTATAGAAATAGATGTGTACCTGGCACCTGTGCTTGAAAAATCTCTGCTACTTTTCATAGGCAGCCAAGCCATAGCCTTATTCATATCGGGTATTGGCAATCTTGCTATTCCTTTAATAGGATACTTGCCCGCTGCCATGCTGCCTTCATATCCCTGGCCGAGTAATATCACCGTATCATTTACTTTCAGTTTCAAATACGTTGCGAGCCCTTCAGCAAGCATTATACCTTTATCGCTATCGGCAAGATATTTTCCTGCAATTATTTTTTTAGAAAGTTTAGATACGCTATCTTCTTTTGCAGGCTCAATACCCATGAGCATTATACCCTTGGTTTGTTCGCCGGAAGATGCCAGTGCAAATGTTTCAAGCCGTGGAACCCAGGATATAATTTGTTTTTCGTTATTTAATAAGGATGTTAGTTTCGGGCTTTCTTCCATTGTGCTGTCTATCGACCTGTTATCCCAGTAACCCGTATGGTGTATCTGTATATAACCGCATGACATGCTGACCGTATCAGATATCATCCTGTCAAATACGCCTACCATCATTACCCGCATCAATATGGCAAATATCACTGCAAAGAAAATTGACGAAATGGTAATAAGCGTTCTACGCCTGCTACGCCACATATTTCTCCATGCCAGCCTGAAGTACATTATTTTATTTTTTTCATGTTTTGGGTCGTAAAGAAATCGTCGTCAATTTTCTGGTCGAAAGTTGCACTGTTATATATAATAATGGTTTCCTGCCCTTTCTTCTCAGCCGGTATCATCTCCATTTTACTAGGCATAGTTCTGCCGCCCATCGTTTTTATATCTGAGCTTTGCAGAATATTTACCAACTTATTATCCTCATCATAAAATTCCAACCGTAGTTCCAGGTAATCTTTCTGGTCTATCCAAATATTTACCTTTCCCCATATAACGGCGGCATTTGGCAACGGAGTCATTTCTATCTTCCAGCACTTGCGGTTTGCAATCGTAGTATCTCCTAATAACTTATGGGTATAGTCGTCAATACGCGATGATGCTTTTACCAGGTCATCATTTGTGAAATCGGTTCCCATCCAGCTCTGAGCCATCATAGAGGGCGGTAGCTTTACAACCCTTTCAATGCTGGGAACCCAGTTCCATATTTCTTTAACGCGTTTCAGGAAAACGGTGCCAGCATCTTTAGCGGGTGCTGTAACAATAGATATAGAATAGTCTTCTCCTTTCGTCCATGTTTTAACGGTCATAGAACGTGTCCATGTAGGGCGTATTATTTGGATAGTCATTTCTATTTGCGATGACAAGCCATGAATATTGTTTTCGGCTTTGGTTACAATTTCCTTTGCTGTAGGCTCTTCACCTGTAAATGACAAGGTAAGTACCATTACTGCGGCTAAGAAAAAGGGGAGTAATTTTTTCATATTATTTAATTATTTTAAAAAAATCTTTTAATGACTTTTCATACATTTTTATCCAATCTTCTTCCTCTTCCACATTCTCAGTAAAGTATTTAAGGGTTCCTGCGCCTTCTATCATATAATGAAGTGACTCGGCCAATAGGGCAGGGGGCTTATCTTTTGGTAGTTTGCCATGCTTCTTTAAACAAATGAAACATTTTTCTACAAATTTTATTTCATGTTTCAATGCTTCTGTTCCGAATAATTTCAGCTTATTGTTTTCATTTATTGCCTCAAAAAAGAAAAGGAACTTGTTAAAGTTTAGTTTTTTTACTCCAAGAAATTCTTTAAAGCCCTTTATCTGGGCTTTCTTAATATCAATGTATAGTTTTATGAACGATTGCTCATCTTTTACAATCGAATCGGGTTCAAATATGGCAGTTTCGTTAGATGCCGCATACATGAATTCGAAAACTGAAACAAGGATATCTTCTTTTGATTTAAAATGATGATAAATAGCCCCTTTTGATAAGCCTGTTTTCTTTATCAGGTCCTGGTATGAGGTTCCCTTATATCCATTTTCCATGAATAGTTGCAGGGCAACTTTCAATATCGTAAGCTTTGTATCTGCAGGACTTTTAACCATTTTTGTTCTCTCTGTTCAAATTAAAACCGACCGTTCGGTCTGCAAATATAGAAATTAAAGTATAGAACAAAAGAAGTTCCATATTAAATCATTATTTTAAAATGGTAAGTGCCTGCTTATGAAAGAAATTAAAAAGCCCTTCAGGTTAACCTGAAGGGCTTTTTAATTTACGAATTAGAATGTCTTTTCTACTCTGAATAGTTAATAGGAGGCTTTGAGCCCTTTATAAGGAACCTTCTGATATGGAATATTTTGTAAAGCGGTGCATTAATAGCTAAAACACCGGCAGATATCTCAGCTATTGTTCCCGGGTTGAAGTTTTTAGTAGAGTAGCCAACAGTGGCAATTGGTACCATTATGCAAATAGCCGCTAATGACGCTATGGTAAGGGTTCCAAAAACAGGCTTCAGTCTTGGCACAAGCGAAATGTATTCTATTTCCTTATGGGGCACAACTGTAATTTCATCATCAGGGTTTGTGGTAATACGTTCTTCATACGTGTTGCCTCCATCGGTATAGCCATGGTATTCAACGGTACCACCTAACATTAATAATGAGTTTGCATCGCTTATGAAAATCGGACCGGTATATGTATATACACTGCCACTATCAGTAAACAGGTGCAGTGTAAGGCTACGGCCCTCTTTCATATGCATGTCTGCAGTTGGATTATGGTAGTGTACAAATGGGTATTTTCTCGATCCAATGCTGTCCTTACGAACATATCCTTGGGCATGAGTTGTAAGCGCATATGCTAATACCAGGGAAAATAGTAGTGCTTTTTTCATTTCAGTCCTGCAGAGTATTTTTTTATAAGTAGAAAAACAAAAATAGCATTTATTTGTAAGTCAGTTACTTTGCAGGCGTTTATTACATCAGCAGCAGTAAAATTATTGCATCAGTTTTCTTTTTACCAGATAGGGCAGAAGTATTTGCCGGAAGCCGTTTTTAATATCTGCTTCAACAAAGTCAATATGGTATTGACGGCAACGTAATTTCAGTTCTTTGTGATAGGCTGTCATTGATGAAACATACATGTCGCGTACTTCTGATGGATGTACCTTTACCTCATCGCCGCTTTCCATATCTATAAAGCGGTACGGGCGGTTATCAAATTTAAATTCTTCCTCAGTGTTTTTATCGGTCACGTGAAAAAGTATCACCTCATGTTTATTGTGCTTCAGGTGTTGCAGTGCTGAAAATAATTCATCATTTCGTTCCGGTTGCGAATCGAACATATCGCTGAAGATAACAACAAGTGAACGTTTGTGTACACTGTCTGCTATAGCATGAAGGGCTTCAACTGTAAATGTTTTCTTTCGTTGCTCAGGGTTATAAGGGTGGTAAAGTTTTTCTAATTCGCTGAACAACATTTTTTGATGCATAGGCGTTGATTTTGCCTGTGTATGCAGATCAACCTTTTCAGAGAAAATACTCAGGCCAGCGGCATCGCGTTGTCGTTTAAGTAACTGAATAAGTACAGCAGTGCATTGAATAGCAAAAGATACCTTGTTCAATCCCTTTTCAGGAAAGTACATGGAAGAAGAGCTGTCGATTACCAATTGGCAACGCAGGTTGGTCTCTTCTTCGTACTTTTTTACGAAAAACTTTTCTGTCCGGCCGTATAGTTTCCAGTCAATATGCCGGGTTGATTCGCCGGTGTTATATATTCTATGCTCTGCAAATTCAACTGAAAAACCATGGAAAGGGCTTTTGTGCAAGCCGGTAATAAACCCTTCAACCACTTGCTGGGCTAAAATCTCAAGGCGGGAAAACTCCCGCAACTCCTCAGGTTTAAGCTCGGCAGCCAAGTGTTTGAATAGTTATTTTCAGAAAATATTAAAGCTGACTTTTCAGTTTGCCTTCCAGCACAGACTTAGGTACTGCACCTACTTGCTTGTCAACTATTTTTCCTCCTTTAAAGAAGAGTATAGTAGGTATGTTACGTATGCCAAGTTCAGCAGATACGTTAGGATTGTTATCTACATTTAATTTGCCAATAACAGCTTTGCCTTCGTATTCTTTTGATAGTTCTTCTACAAACGGGCCTACCATGCGGCACGGGCCACACCATTCCGCCCAAAAATCGAGCATAACTGGTTTATCTGAGTTCAGGACCATGTCCTGGAAGTTTGCGTCTGTTATTTCAATAGCCATAATTCTAAATTTTGGACTACAAAGATACGAA
>DATHNG010000168.1:0-61689 GCA_035486275.1 Bacteroidia bacterium | reverse complement strand
TCTTAGCCGGCAACTTTGATTCTATAAATGATAAAGGGTGCAACTCCATAATATCGATGGATAAGGATAATTGGTGGGATGCAAGCAGTGGAATAGATACGGCATTTGTATACGATATAAGCACCTTTGGAATTTATGAAGGCCGCCTTTATGCCGGACTATGCCCAACATATGTATATGATAGCCTTCCAACTAGATTTGTGTATGAATGGAATGGAGAGAAATGGCAACCTATTAAAAATGATCCAGGTGGAGTAATTTTTGATATGCTCAACTACAATAACACTTTATATATCTGCGGCGGTTTTGATTTTTATTTAAACAAAAAAAGGATTCATGAGATAGCCCAATGGACACTTAATCATTAAGGGCCATGGCAGCTATCTATATCGCGAGAGTATGGGGCTAAAGTCCTAAAAACAGGAGTTTATAATTACCCACCTTTAAAGGTGGGGTTAACAAATACATAAACGAAGGCTTTAGCCTTGATAGATATTACTGAAAATGTCATGTTGTCAATTTTAGAGCACTATTAATTTTAATCTCTGTTTAAGCTGGTATTTTACTTCTCGCAAACTGATAATCAAAATAAATAGTGGGTTTCTGTTTTTTGAGTACTGGAAACCCTTAATCTATTGAAAATCAATGTAATGAAAAATAAAACAGGCCTAAAAACAGAAACCCCCTGAACCCCCCCCTTCATTCAATTAAGAATTACGAATTAGGAGTCGAAAAATGCTTAGTGACCCTTTGTGTTCTTAGAGCCTTAGTGGTGAAAAACAAAACCCATTTACCTTTGCGTTCTCCGTGTCTTTGCGAGAAACAAGATATTAATATAAAATGTTCAGGAAAGTCAACAATAAACTAATAAAAAAGCCTACTTTCGCCCTCCATTTTAAAAGATAAATAAACATCATGGATATAGTAAAGGAAAGCATTGACGAAACCAATGCAGTAATTAAAGTAAAGGTTATTCCGGCTGATTATAAAAAGGCTGTAGACAAATCAATAAAAGACTACCAGAAAAAAGCGGTTATTCCGGGTTTTCGCCCTGGCTTAGTGCCTACGTCAGTAATTACCAAGCGCTTTGGTAAGTCAATATTGGCTGATGAGGTAAACCATATTCTCTCTCATTCACTTGATAATTACATCAAGGAAAATAAACTTCGCATTGTAGGCGAACCATTGCCGCAATCGAGCAATGTTGAACTGGAATTTGAAAAGGAATTTGAATTTGCTTTTGAAGTGGGGTTAGTACCTGACTTTGATGTGCCACTTTCAACAACCCAGAAATTCACATTGTTCCAGGTAAATATTGACGAAAAATTTGTTGACGAGTATATTGAAGAAATGCGTTTGCGCTTTGGTAACCTTACTCATCCGGATGTATCAGGCGAAAGCGATATTCTTATTGGCGACTTTGTTGAGTTAGATGCTAATGGAGAAATATTACCGGGTGGTATTTTTAAGTCATCGGCTATTAACCTTGGTAAATTCCCTGCGGGAAAGAGCAAGGAGAAATTCTTAGGCAGGCAGGAAGGCGATAAGCTTACCCTGAAGCTGGACGAAGTTACCAAGGACTATGAGGAAGTAGCCGCTATGATGAGCATTCCTAAAGAGCAGGCTGCGAATCTTACTTCTTCTTTCCAGGTTACATTAAAACATGTTCACCGTATTATTCCTGCTGAAATTAATCAGGAATGGTGGGATAAAATATATGGCCCGGGCAAAGTAAATAACAGCGAAGATTTCCGTGCTAAAGTAAAACAAGAACTTGTTTCCGTTTTTGGCCCGCAGGCTGAACGTAAGCTTCAGAACGAAATGGTGGAATATCTTATTGGAAACACTACCATAAAAATGCCTGAAACATTTCTGAAAAAGTGGTTACACAGGGTAAGTAAGGAGCCAATTTCTGATGAACAAATGAACATTGAGTTTGAGGTGTATGCCCAATCATTAAAATGGAGGCTTATAGAGGATAAGATCTTCAAGGATAATAATATGACAGTTACCCAACAAGAAGTTATGGATTACACCCATGCACTTGTACATGGTTACTTAGGTCAGGGAGCAAACGAAGAACAGGTTAAAGCAACCGTTCAACGAGTATTAAGCGACGAAAAAGAAGTAAATCGCATATACGAACGTCTGTATGACATGAAGCTTGTGGACCTTCTTAAAAAGACCTATACAATTGAAAATAAAGAATTGCCACGGGAAGAATTTGAAAAGATAATGGAAAACGTAAAGTAAAAAAATCGCTACTTTTAAATCCTTAAAACCAAAGAATTATGTTTAAACAAGATGAATTCCGTAAATATGCTGTAAAGCACAAAGGCATCAGCGGATCGAATTATGATAGGTATTCTGCCCAGTTCAACAATAACTTTACTTCAATGCCAACTAACTGGGTATCTCCGGTTATTATTGAAGAACGTCAGTTGAACGTGGCACAAATGGACGTGTTCTCCCGTCTTATGATGGACAGGATCATTTTCCTGGGTGCACCTATTAATGATGAAGTTGCCAATATTATCCAGGCACAGCTTTTGTTCCTCGACTCTGCCGATGCTAAGAAAGACATTTCGATATACCTTAACACTCCCGGTGGGTCAGTATATGCCGGCTTAGGTATATATGATACCATGCAGTATGTTTCGCCTGACGTGGCAACAATTTGTACAGGTATTGCGGCAAGTATGGGTGCTGTTTTAATGTGTGCAGGCGCTCCTAAAAAAAGGACTGCATTGCCACACTCACGTGTAATGATTCACCAACCATTGGGTGGTGCTGAAGGACAGGCTTCTGATATTGAGATCACTGCAAAAGAGATCATGAAGTTGAAGAAAGAGCTTTATGATATTATAGCAAAGCACTCTGGCCAGACCTACGAAAAGGTATATAAAGACAGTGACCGTGACTATTGGATGACTGCACAGGAAGCCAAAGATTATGGCATGATAGATGAAGTGCTGAATAAAAGCAAATAAGTAACAAGGTATATTGTAGGAAAGCGTTCTGCAGTACTTGCAGGACGCTTTTCTCGCTTAAATAGCGTATATTTACGTTTGTAAACACACAATGAGTAAAAAAGGAAAAGTGCTTGTGGCAATGAGTGGCGGAGTAGATAGCTCTGTAGCGGCTTTGCTATTGCATGAACAAGGGTATGAAGTAATTGGCATTACCATGAAAACATGGGATTATGCTTCATCGGGTGGTAACAAAAAAGAAACCGGTTGTTGCAGCCTCGATTCTATAAATGATGCCCGTCAATTAGCTGTAAAATGTGGTTTCCCGCATTATATACTTGACCTGAGGGGAGAGTTTGGTGAAAGTATCATAAACAATTTTGTTGATGAATATATGGTTGGGCGTACACCTAACCCGTGTGTGTTGTGCAATACCTATATTAAATGGGAAGCTTTGCTGAAACGTGCAGATATGCTGGAGTGCGAGTTTATTGCTACCGGGCACTACGCCAGTGTGAGAAAAGAAAATGAAAGGTATGTTATATCACGTGGAATAGATAATACAAAGGATCAGTCTTACGTACTTTGGGGTTTAACACAGGATAGTTTGAAGAGGACAATGTTCCCTTTGGGTAATTTCCATAAAAAAGAGATACGTGCATTAGCTGAAGAAAGGGGTTACCTTGAATTGGCGAATAAGAGTGAGAGCTATGAAATATGCTTTATACCCGATAACGATTATCGCTCGTTCTTGAAGAGAAGAGTGGGGGAAGATAAAATTAATGATGGAGACTTTGTGTTGGCTGATGGAACAAAAATAGGTCGCCATAAAGGATACCCTTTTTATACAATTGGACAACGTAAAGGCCTGGAATTAGCTGTCGGGCATCCTATGTTCGTTACTGAAGTTATTCCTGAAACCAATACTGTTGTGTTAGGAACAGAGGAAGAACTGAATAAACAAAGTATGATGGTTGGCCGTTATAATCTTGTGAAGTATGCTAAGCTACCCATGGATATGCAGGCCCATACCAAAATACGTTATAAAGACATTGGAGCGCCTGCAACCATTAACGAAGAAAACGGGAAAGTGAGAGTGCTGTTTCACAAAAAGGTTAAAGCAATTACACCAGGTCAATCAGCTGTGTTTTACGAAGGCGAAGATTTGCTCGGTGGCGGATTCATTGAGTTACAAGCAAAATGAGTAAAAAAAGCACCACATATTTTCTGCTTGGTGTAATTATACTACTTGCCTCATGTAAAAAAGATAAACCTGCAACACTTTACATGGGTTATGATTATTTCCCCAGTAAAATAGGGCATTGGGTAATTTATAATGTCGATTCAATTTCATTCAATCCATCACTGGCCTGCACCTGTGGTTCAGATACATTTAACTATTGGGTAAAAGATGTAATTGATTCGTTTTATACAGATAATAGCGGAATAAGGACACAGGTTATTGTACGATATAAAGGGCCTGTTGGTGGTGCAACCTGGACGTATCAGAAAACGTATACTGCAAACCTTACTACTACTGAAGCTACAAGGACTGAAGATGGGGTTAAATATGTAAAACTTGCTTTCCCGGTTGCGTTAAATGCAACATGGAATGGAAGCCCGTTTAATCCTCTTCCCGATGATTATTTTCCCTGGACTGATACGGTGTTTACCTATACATCTGTAAACTCTCCGCTTACAGTTGGTGGAAGTTATTTTGATTCAACCCTTACTGTTTTGCAGGATAATGAGAATGGCTTGTTATTTCACAGACTTTACACCGAGGAGTATGCTGTAAATGTTGGAAGGATATACAAACAAATTATTGAAATTGATGCTAATACTCTTATTCTGGGCATTGATCCAAATTACGGAATTGACTCCTTATATGTGAATTCCGATTACAATGCATTGATGTTACAAGGTAAACTTACGCAAGGCAGTACTTTATATACCGAAACATATATATCATCAGGCAACCAATGACAAAACTTAGTGTAAATATTAATAAAATAGCGCTTCTGCGTAATTCACGTGGAGCTAATTTGCCAGATGTATTAAAAGCTGCACAGGATTGTGTACGTTTTGGCGCTCAAGGTATAACAGTGCATCCCAGGCCGGACGAAAGGCATATTAAATACAAAGATACAATAGACCTGAAGCCTATTCTATCGGTTGAGTTTAATATTGAAGGCTACCCATCGGAAGAATTTTTAAGCCTTGTTGAGGATGTAAAACCTCATCAGGTAACATTAGTGCCCGATGCTCCGGATGCACTAACCTCCAATGCAGGATGGGATACTGTACATAATACTGCATTTTTAAAGGAAATAATATCCCGCTTAAAGAAACAAGGTATTCGTACTTCTTTATTCATTGATACAGACCTTGACCAGATTGAAGGAGCAGCAGCAACAGGTACTGACAGGATTGAATTATATACAGAAGAGTATGCAAAGAATTATTCTAAAAGCCCCGAGGAGGCAATAGCCCCCTACCAAAAAGCTGCACACCGTGCACATAAATATTCATTGGGTATTAATGCCGGACACGATCTGAACCTCGATAATCTGGCCTACTTTCATAAAAATATTCCCCATCTTGAAGAAGTATCCATTGGCCATGCGCTTATTGTAGATTCACTTTATATGGGTCTTGAAAATACAATACAATTATATCTCAGGCAGCTTAAGTAATTTATGAAACTTGCATTCCGCAAACTAGGTACAGGCAAACCATTATTCATTCTTCACGGGCTTTTTGGCTCAGCAGACAATTGGCAAACCCTGGGTAAATATTTAGCTGAATATTTCACAGTCTATCTTATAGATCAGCGTAATCACGGACAATCGCCGCATAGCAGCGAGTGGAGTTATGAACTGATGAGTGAAGATATAAAGGAGCTTGCCGATGATGAGGGACATGACAAAATAAATATAATTGGACATTCTATGGGTGGTAAGGCAGCAATGTTCTTTACTATTCACTACCCTGAAAGAGTTGAGAAGTTGGTTGTTGTGGATGTTGGCACCAAAAAGTACCCCATTACCAATCAGTTTGTTATTGATGCTATCGATCAATTTAATCTGGAAGAGCTAAAGTCGAGGAAAGAAGCAGATGAAGTAATAGCGAGATATATTGAAGATGCGGGAGTAAGGCAGTTTTTGCTTAAAAATTTATACTGGGATGAGAACCAGAAACTGAGATGGAAATTTAATTACCCGGTAATAAAACAAAAGGTTGCAATAGTTAGTGAAGCAACTCCAATACCTGTTAGTCCGGTAAAAGTTCCTGCACTATTTGTTAAAGGTGAAAAATCAGACTATATATTTAATGCTGATATAAAGCGGATAAGTGAAACTTTCCCCTATGCCCGTTTAGTTAGTATTACGGGTGCAGGGCATTGGGTGCATGCGGACCAGCCCCAGGCATTCCTTAAGATTGTTTCAGAATTTCTTCTGGGAGCTTAGGGGTAAGGTGTTTAAAACTTTTAACGTATAGGGTAGTGTTTACAAAGGCACATATGTATTTTTGTATGCCTATTAAAAAGCGATGATAGTAGATATTTTTATACCTTGTTTCATTGACCAGATATATCCTAATGCCGGCCTGAATATGGTTAGAGTATTGGAGAAGGTTGGTTGTGATGTGAATTATAACCCTGAACAGACTTGTTGCGGCCAGCCTGCTTTTAATGCTGGGTTTTGGGAAGAAGCAAAAGTTGTGGGCGAAAAATTTATTAAAGAATTTCAGAATGATAGATATATAGTATGCCCTTCAGCATCATGTGTGGGAATGATTAAAAATTACTACCCGGAAATGTTTCATAATTCAGCCTTGCATAATGAGTACAAACAACTGTCAAAGAATATTCACGAGTTCAGTAGTTTTCTCGTTAACATTATGAAAGTGACGGACGTTGGTGCTAAGCTGGATGGCATTGGTACTTACCATGACTCATGCGCGGCACTGAGAGAGTGTAATGTGAAGCAGGAGCCTCGTACTTTGCTGAAGAATGTAAGAGGGCTTGAAATAGTGGAAATGAAAGACACTGAAACCTGTTGTGGTTTTGGAGGTACCTTTTCTTCAAAATTTGAATCTATTTCGGTAGGTATGGGTTCAGATAAAGTAAAACATGCATTAGATACGGGAGCACAGTATCTTATATCAACTGACGCTTCCTGCCTTTTGCATATGGAAGGGTATATTAAAAAGCAAAACAAAGACCTTACAACCATGCACCTTGCAGACGTGCTTGCAAGTGGTTGGGAATAAAATAATAAAGGACGCCTTTTCAGCGCCCTTTACTCATTTATAAGTATTGTTTTTACTGAAGTACAACTTTGCGATACATTACTCCATTTGCAGTTGTAACCCGAACAAAGTAAACTCCCTTACTATATGAAGAGAGGGTTAGTTGTTTTTTCAGTTTACCTGATACCGTAGTATACTCGCCTGTTTGTAGGACTTCACCAAGGGCATTGAATATTTTGATGTCTACATTTTGCCTGCCGTTAGCCAGATTTATGCTTAACTCTATTTCACCATTTGTAGGATTCGGGTAAACCTCCAGTGAGCTATTCTCTGCTTCAATTTCCTGAATACCTACCGGATTGAATAAAACGGTACCTGTATTGGACTTTGATGCATTATAATTGATAGATAAAGCTCTTGCTGTAGGATTGCATATCTGTGGCCCTTTGATTCCAACACAGTAGCGAACTGTATCTTTAGTTTTAAGAGGGTTCTTATCATTCCATATTACAGATGTATTAGGGACTGAATCATAAAGTGTGTACTTGCCTTGTACGGTGTCTCTATATATATAATAGTAGTTACCAAAGCTGCCAATGTAAAGATCCCAGACTAACTTAATTGAATTAGATCCCACATTGGGATATACAGAAAGGTGAATAGTATTAAGTGAAGGGCTTAAGGGTGATTCTTTACCGCATGAATCTATTTCAGAGAGTTCGTATGTGTAACTGATCAATTGAGAATTAGCTACTGAATCAAAGAATTCTGTGAGGCTTGTAGCACAAACGTTCCCTATTAAATTATAGCTGGTACCGGTTGAAACTTTCCTATAAACATTATATGATTGTATCTTGCTCTCTCCTGTTCTGTTCCATATTATAAGATTCTTCTGGTTTGTATCAACCGTTACCATACAAATAGGGACTCCAAGGGGAGCGTTATCTTGCACTGTTGCAGTATCTATTCCCTTACAACCATTTTTGTCTGTTAATGTTACATAATAACTTCCGGCAGAAATATTAGAGAGAGTTGATGTACTTGCCCCATTACTCCATAGATATGTATATGGAGTTGTTCCACCACTATTGGAAATAGTTAAAGCTCCTTGTGTTGAATTACCACACTCAGTATTAGTAATACTGGCGATGGTAACCAAAGGTCCACCAGTATTATTCACAATTACGGTAATGGAGTCCTTACAGCCTGAGTTATCGGTAACTACCACAGGGTAAGCCCCTGCAGCAATACCAGGCATTGTTGCTGAAGTAGTTGTGGCCGCATTATTCCAACTGTAAACATAAGGACTTGTTCCTCCGTTTACTGTGATACCCGCACTTCCATTACTTGCTAAGCACGAAGCATTTGTAGTAGTTGCTGTCATACTCAAGGCGGAAGGTTGACTTACAGTAACGCTAAGAATAGCAGTACAGCCACCCGCATCAGTTACTATAACCTGGTATGTACCGGCAGCTAGGTTAGTCAGGTTCTGTGAAGTGTTTTTTAATACAGCTGAACATGAATTGGCAATTCCTTTTGACCAGTTATATGTAAAGGGTCCTGAACCTGTCACCGTAAGATTGATCGCACCATTTGACAATCCATTACATGTTACATTTGTAACATTGGGTGTTACGGTTGGTCCATTTGAGCTTGTTATAGTTACAGGTAGTTGTGCAGAACATTTGTAAGAATCTTCTATCGTAACCTGGTATAATCCGGCAGGCAACTTGCTCGCTGTGTCACTAATACTTCCGCTGCTCCATGCATATATGTAAGGAGGTGTTCCGCCACCCGCTGTAAGAATAACTTGCCCATTACTTGAACCGCAGGTTGCATTTGTTATATTAAATGACCCTGTTATAGCAGGCGGTTGTGTAATGTTTACTGATGCAGTTGCAGCACACCCATTAATATCTGTTACGATAACTGAATATGTACCGGCAGCCAGGTTGTTTGCAGTAGCGTTGGTTCCTCCATTAGGTGTCCAGGAATAAGAATAGGGTGTAGTTCCTGAGGCTGCTACAACTGTGGCGCTACCAGTATTGGCACCAAAACACAATACATCAGTAAATGTTGAAATGTTTCCGGTTAAGGTACAAGAATTTGTTAATTTACGTACACGCTTGTTACCTAAATCCGATATATATATGTTACCTGAGGGATCGGCAAAAACAGCCGAAACAGTATCCATGGTTGCAGAAGTTGCAGGCCCTCCGTCACCGGAATAACCCTTCGTTCCGTTTCCGGCAATGGTTGAAATTATACCTGCAGAATTTACCCGGCGGACACAATGATTATATTCATCAGCAATGAAAATATTGCCAGCCGCATCAGAGGTTAAAGATACCGGAGAGTTTATTTCTGCTGCAGTAGCAGGTCCACCATCACCCTTATACCCGGCTGTTCCATTGCCAGCTATTGTTGATATAATTCCATTACTATTTATCATACGAACAAGGCTGCTGTTAGCATCTCCAATGTAAGTATTTCCTTTGGTATCAACAGTAACTCCATAAGGATAAGCTAATTCGGCTGATGTTGCTTCACCACCATCACCTGTTGAGCCAACATTTCCATTACCGGCTATTGTTGAAATAGTACCACTGGTATTTATTCTGCGGACTCTGTGATTATATGAATCAGCAATATATAAATTGCCTGAAATATCTGATGCAATTTCCGCTGGGGCATATAATGATGCGTTGGTTGCGGCTGATCCATCTCCAGAATAACCTGGTGAGCCATTTCCTGCAAACGTTGATATAATGCCATTTGTATTAACCTTGCGAATACGATTATTACTCACCTCAGAAATATAAACATTGCCTGAATTATCTATAGCTACTCCCTCCGGAAGATTTAGTTCGGCCAATACCGCGGAGCCTCCATCTCCGGAATACCCGGCAGTTCCATTGCCAGCAAAATCGGAAATAATGCCACTTGTACTTACTTTTCTTACTCTGTTATTTTTACCATCGGCTAAATACACATTACCCGCCTTATCTGTAGCCATACCATAAGTATCGTTAAATTCGCTTAAAGTCGCTGCTTCACCATCACCATTATAAGCACCTGTTCCATTACCTGCAATAGTTGCAATAATACCCGAGGTATTTATTTTCCTGATGCGGTTATTCTGGTTGTCAGCAATATATATGTTGCCTGAATTATCAACCGCTGATTCATATGGCTGATTTATTTCGGCAGCCGTGGCTGCAATACCGTCCCCATTATAACCTGCAGTTCCATTTCCGGCAACAGTTGCAATAAGGCCACTGCTGGTAATAGTGCGAATACGATCACTGCTATATTCTGTAATATATATATAACCTGCAGAATTAAATGTAATAGCAGTAGGATTCCATATTTCAGCAGCTGTGGCAGCAATACCGTCACCTGTATAACCACCTGTTCCATTACCGGCAATAGTTGAAATAGTACCGGAACTACTAACCTGGCGTATGCGGTTATTGATCTGATCAGCAATATAAAGATCACTGAAGTTATCTATGTATACTCCTGTAGGTTGATTTAATTCAGCAGCAGTTGCACTTATTCCATCACCATTATAGCCAGCCGTTCCATTACCTGCAACTGTAGTAATAATACCAGTGCTGGCATTCACCATACGGACCCGATTGTTATTGAGGTCAGCAATGTAAACATCCCCTGAGCCATCTACAAATAGCCCTGCAGGAGCAGCACCAATCTCAGCTGCAGTAGCTGCATTTCCGTCACCTGAGTAACCTGCAATGCCGTTTCCGGCAATTGTTGAAATAATACCATTGGTGCTTATTTTTCTAATGCGGCTATTAAAGTCGCCTATATATACATTTCCTGAGTCATCAATAGCTAAACCACCGCCAACATTAATACCTGCATAGTTAGCAGCGATTCCATCTCCATTATATACCGATGTTCCGTTTCCGGCATAGGTTGAAATAAGGCCAGCAGTATTTATTTTCCTGATCCGGTTATTTGTGGCATCGTTAAAATAAATATTCCCATTAACATCTACTACTACAGCTTCCGGATGATATAGTTCTGCTGCAGTGGCTGCTATGGCATCCCCGACATACCCTGCGGTTCCATTGCCAGCGTAGGTATTTATAGTATATGTCTGTCCATTTACGTTATCACTGAAAGAAAATAAGCATATGATAGCAAGTGATAGTACTATGGTTTTTTTAAACGTGGTTCCTATAAACGAATGGCTTATTTTTCTAATAGTAGTATTTAATTTCATTATAGTTTTTTAGATAGGGGATTATGTATCAATTGATTTCAATTGCTAAATATAAGTCAGAAAAAACAGAAATGCTCGAAAAGAAAGCAAAAAATATATTTCTATGCCGATGCAACCTATTTTAAAGTATTGAGAATAGCAGGTTCCTTCCTATAACTTTCTATATATACAATGTGAATATATTTGTTATATAAAATATCTAAAACCTATACTATGAAGCAAGGTACAGATAAAAGAAAAGTAGTTAAACACTATTATTCGGGCTTTGAAAAGCACAACTGGAACTTAGTAGTAAGCCAACTTGCCAATGGCTTTACCTTCACTAGTCCGAATAATGATGACCACATTTCTTTTAAGGAATTTGAAAAAAGATGTTGGCCTACCAATAGTTTTATAAAAAAGGTTAACTATATTAAAATGACCGAAAGTGGCAATGACCTTATTTTGTTAGTTGAGATAATTACCACGGATAAAAAAGTGGTGCGCAATATTGATGTTTTTAGTTTCAGCCGGGGAAAGATCAAATCTGTTGAAGTATTTTTTGGACTTGGTGCAGGGTACCCTGGCAAAAAATAAAGCTCTGATTCTTGAAAAGAATCAGAGCCGGTTTTGAAACTGTTGCCCGACCTGGGGCCAAAATGGTACCCGTATTTACACAAAAATACACATCTATACACCTCGTTGTAAAGCAAGACAGATTTGGGCTGTATCCGTATTGGGTATGTCTGGGTTTTGAAGTACCTATTTTGTTTCAGTACAGTTTCAGTAAACAATGTATAAATTTGTAATATGAAGCCAATTACATTCCATCTTGACCTAAATAATAATATCAGAAAAGATGGTAGATATGATATTAATCTCCGCATAACCTATAACCGAAAACTGAAACGTATATCAACAAAAGTATATGTATTAAAGGAAGATTTTAATTCAAAAGCGAAATATGGTGCTTGGATAAGTCAATCTGATATATCCTATGCCAAGAAGAATTCATTATTGAGAGAAATACTTCACAAAGCTGAGAATGCATCTGCTGAACTGCAAAAGAACAGTATCATACCAACCCTGGAAAGTATTGCTCAGTATCTCAAAGGTGAGGGAAACTCAACGGCAGACTTTATCAAATATGCTGAGCATATTCGGGATGATTTTAAAGCCAGCCAGCAAGTTGGCTCCTGGAAGAAATATAATAATGTTATTAACTACCTTAAGAAGCATCTTAAAAGAGATGAATTAAAGTTTCAGGATGTAACAGTATCAATGATCACTGGCTTTGAGCAATATCTGAAGGCAGAAGGGAAAGCTACCAACACAATAGAAACTAAGCTCAAAACCTTCCGGGCTATATTATATAGGGCTATAGATGAAGGTATCTACCCACAAGAGCGTAACCCATTCTTCCGGATAAAGATAAAGACCGCCAAAACAAACAAGGAAAAACTGAACGAGGCTGAAATAAAAAAGATTGAAGTGTTAAAATTAGAAGAAGGAAGCGCACTCTGGCACACCCGGAATTATTTTATCTTCTCCTTTTATTGTGCTGGAGTTAGATTCGGGGATTTCGCCCAACTGAAATGGAGTAATATTAAAGAAGGTCGGTTAGAATATAAAATGGGTAAAACCGGTCTTACAAAGTCAATTAAATTATTTCCACAGGCATTGAAAATAATTGCATTTTATCAGAACAGTAAGATAGAAGGTAAGGATACATTCATATTTCCTTTGCTTGAAAACAGGAAATATCCTGACAAGTTTTATTTGTTCAACAAAATTAGCTCCAGGAATACTGTCATAAATAAGAACCTCAAAACTATTGCAAAGAAAATAGATTTAAATAAAACACTCTCATTTCATATAAGTAGGCATAGTTATTCAGATGTAGCCAGGAAGAAAGGGATGAATGTTTTTGACATCAGTAAGAGCCTCGGTCATTCCAGCCTGAAAATAACTGAACGCTATTTAGGTTCTTTGGATTCGGAATCACTTGACTCCGCAATGGGGAAAGTGTTTGAAGAATAAATAGTTCGGATCCCGAGCGGATTTGAGTCCTGTCTCATAAATATAAGGGTGAATATGGATGCACAAACAAGAGAATACCTTAAGTACAATTATTGAGGAATGGAAATGGATGAGCGAAGAACAAACGAATGACATTTTAATCATTGGTATCCGAATATAATTATACTGTATATCCTAATTTCCCTAATCTATGCTTGGGCGAATTGTTTTTTTAAGGGCCTATTCTTTTCAGCCATTGTTCCCTTTTTGTGGAAATGATGTAAGATATTTCAGAAATCATATAATACGCATAAAGACCACATAACTGATCTTTGTCAAATAGAAACCATATTATATGAAAACACAAACTAAAAGATTGCCACCCATTCCAAAGATATCTCCTAATAAAACGGTTAAGGCAACAAACTCAGCTGTAGTGAGGCTTTACTCAGAAAAGGATCTAAACGAATTCCGTAAAATTATTGAGAATAAATTAGACAAGGCTATAAAAGACAATGCGTTACTTAAGGGCACTCTTTCTTATAATGGTGAAAATGGCACCGAGGATACTTCGCCAACATTTAAGGCTATGGAAGATGGCTCCGATTTTGAAACAAAGGAAGAAACCGCCCGGCTCTCTTTGCGTCAGGATAAATTCATTCGGAATCTTCAAGATGCGCTGGTTCGTATAGAAAATAAGACGTATGGAATCTGTAGCGTCACGGGCAAACTAATTCCCAAGGAGCGATTGCTTAGTGTGCCCCATACCACTCTAAGTATTGGTGCTAAATTGAAGCAGCAATTCAGTTAAGGTAATATCTTTACCTTCTCAGAAAACTTAAAATCTCAATGAATAGTAGTTGCATTCATCTAATCACAGCAAAAACCAAAATTATTCAACCTGAAGGTGAAAAGGATGAATCCAACTTTCTTTGTTCCTTGAAGCGAATAAGCCGTGAAGAGACAAGTGCTATTAATTCAGCATACCAAAGGCAAACACAAATCAGTGTGACTGGATATACCTGTCATTATCAAAGCCCTCAGACAATAAAGAATATAAAATGCCCAAGATTTGAAGAGAAGAATACTCATTAAATGCATATTGAAATTTATAGATCAGGCCATATTACAACAACTCTCATATGCAATATAATGTAAGAAATAAGCAATTTATGTAAGTATTTGCTAATGTAATATAATGCTTAACTGACACCTAATGCAAGCTTTTTGCTATAGACCTTTTCTTTTCCTATAACCTGAAGAATATAAATCCCCCTTGCAGCCACCGGGTTAAAATGGAAATAATTCATACCTGTTGTTACATTAACAATCTTTGTTTGAATTATACGGCCTCCGGCATCAATAAGCAGTATACTATAGGTATCAATTGAGTTTGAATTTATCTTTATCTCAATGTCATTGTTTGTAGCAAATGCATAAATACTTTCAACATTTTCACAATTAGTAAATGTAATTGTATTCATATCCCTTGTCGTACCATCAAAATCGGTTTGTGCTATTCTATAATATGAAATGCCTTCAAAAGGACTATAATCAATGGTTGAGTAATTATTGGCAGTACTACTATTTCCTGCTCCTTTTATAATTGCCTCCGCTTCAAAATCTACACCATTCTTTGTTTTTAGAATAGTAAAATAATCATTATTGTTTTCCGTTGCTGTTGTCCATTGAAGATACGCACAATCATCCCGGCATTCAACTGTAAATGAAGTTAATTCAATAGGAAGAGGGTTAAGATGGCTTGAAAGTGTCCATGAACGATAAAAGCCCGCGGCACCTATATCCATAGAACCGGTTGCAACCGTTGAAGTTGTTCCCGATATTACCGGTGCAGCTAACTGCCCTATATAATCTCCCCATGTACCTAGGGTTGAATTGAATCGTTGACTGATTAATGAGCCGTCAATGGAATTATTGGGGGCAGATACCTCTGAGCTTGCATTGGTACTGTTCAGGTAAGTAAAGGTAATTTGAGGGTCAGGCTTGGTGCTATACCCTGTACTAGCGTCAATTATCCAGAAGCGATCAACTACATTATACGAGTTATCAGTATTTGTAGGGCTTCCAGGCAAAAAAGCCGGATCCATATTAGTAACACCGGAAGGTGGCCCGGTTGTTGATACACCTCCTATCCAATTATCCACCACGGTATGCCAGGTCGAGAATTTTATAGTGCCTGAGGTGCTTACTACCCCGGCAGTTTTAATGGTAAAGGTTAAGGGAATATAAGAAGAAGATGGTCGGTAATAGAAAGGAATAATATAGTTTGTTGTTGCAGCAGCTGCTCCAATATTCCACCAAACCATATTGTACTCCGATTCAGAAATAATTCCCCCGCCGGCATTCAAATATTTTATGCCGGTATTAGCTCCATTTTGTATGTAAAGATATGTCGGCGTAGCTAATGTACCGCCACTTATATTAATATATGCGCCATTCATTACCAGCTGTGCCTGGGCATAACTGCTGGCTGATGTAGTTACAAACAATGTAGCCACTATTAAAACATAATTGAGTACCCTGTTTTTCAATTTATGATATTTAGAGTTCTATTGGACTTTTATATAGGTAATTCTGGCATTACGTACCATAGCTGTCTTGGTATTGCTATTGGAAGCTATTTTTATTTCGTAGGTGGCAGATGCAGTAAGTGTCACAATTGCTGAAGTTGACCATTCTACCCAATCTGCCACATAGGGTACAGAATTTCCATAATAAAGATTGTTCGTTATATCTTCCATTACTATATCTGCTGCATAATCATTATTGCTTGTACTATTTAATTCTCCATTAGCTAAGATCAAATAGGTGCCTTGTGCTGAAATGGTTAACGTTGACCCGGTAACCTGTGTAAACACAGTTGCATTGGTAGTGAATCCTTCTGTTGAATTTGAAAACAGGACATTATCTGAAATAGGATTCTGAATATTAGTACCATAATTGGGATAGGTAGTAAATAATAACCAGTTTGGGGCAACGGCTGTGCCCGAATTATAATAATAACCCGGAACCACATTATGTGGCGCAGTGCCTGCTGTAGCCGTGTTATAAACCATAAGGCCTGTTGCAGGACTGGCAATTGGCGCAGCGGCATTTGAGGCTGTTAACGCAACACCCGGGGCCAGAAAACCTAAATTGGAGGTATTGCTTAAGTCAAGTATGGCAGACGCATTTGGCGCTGCACCTGTGGTGTTAATGGCAATATTTTGTGCCTGAGTTTTTATTGATAGACTCAAATAGAATATGATCAATGCTGCGGTACCTGTAATACGCTTCATTTCTTTTAAAATTAGGTGTTAATATTTTTTACTTCGAGTTATTTTTGGGATTAATAGTTGGAGATGTATATACTTTAGTGTTTGCATTTTACTTTATGGAGGCAAGAGCTCCAATGAATAAGGCAATAATCATTGCCACCAATAATACTACGTGCCATTTTATTCTTCTTAAAGGAAGGCTTCTTAACGGCTTATTTTCGAATTTGTGAGGAAGTGTATTATTCATAATCAGTAGATATTTATGTTTAATATTAAAACATAAGTTTTAATCGAGACTTCATAAGCTTTATCTCTTTCAACTTTGGTTTTCTTTCTTTTCTTTTTTTGTTTTTTTTATCAGATCCAAGCGCTTGTTCAGTATTGGGTATTGTATTAACCTTGTCCAGGTCTGATGTTATAATAGGTGTTCTCATAATTTAATTACTGTAAATTCTTAATACGATGCAAAGGTGAGGAGATTACTTAATTTGAATATTACACAATTGATATAGAAACTTAGATAGATTACATATAAGGGCTATTTATTTATATATCGATTCTCATACTAAACGTATTGATCTTTCGATTGATTTCACAATGAAGTTTATTGAGATTATTAGAAACGAAGACTTAAGCACTGTGTAATTATTCATCGTGCCCTCTTCGTTGAGGGTCTTCAAAGTAAAATTGAATGAATACTTGCTGTTCTGTTAAGTATGCATTATAAGTGGAATAACCTATATCGGTATGAGTTTGGGAATAGAGATAATATTCGAACCCAATACTCATATACTTGTAAACCTGAAGAGTGATTTTTGGCTCTAAAACACCAATAGAGCTATTCCCAAGACTACCATAGGGTGCCTCATCCTGTCCAACACTATTAATGGAATGAATCATAAAGTAATAATAGGCAACACCTACGGTGGCTATTTTGCCAATAGTAAGTGATGTTTCAAATTTTGCTTCCCAGCCATAGCCAAAATTAAAATCACGGGATTGAGAAGTATCACTAATAATACCGGTACTGGCTCCTGCGAAGGGGACAACTCCGATATGGGCCTCTGTATAAAGATTTATGCTCTTGCTTATAGGCAATTTGGCGAAAATCCCAGGTCCTAATGCAATTGTTGATAATTCGAAGATGTTATTATCCCAATAGTCATAATATAGAAATCCTCCTTCAAGCAATGCGACATTTTCGCATTGTGTATTCCTTCCCATTAAAACGCCATAACCACTTATATTATCTATGATTTTCCGCCCATCACCTACATTACTTTCTACTGTAATTTTGAAAAAATCAAAAGGATTACGCGAACATTCTTCAAAAGGATTTCCATAATCAAATCTGGCGTTTAACATTGGATTGGTAAGCCCTGATAATATTACGTTGGTGTGATCATTAATTTTATGTATGCCTGCATAGACAGTTATATTCAAAGGCTCTTTCTGATAAACTTCTTTATTGGTATATTGAGATGTTTTTCCTTGGATAAGGCGGTTAAAAACCCTCATCGGATCAATTAGTCCCGCTAAAGCTTCCCGAAAAAACCTTTCTCTTCCGCGTGTACGATCGTCAAGAATATTTGAACTTAGACGGTATAAAATTTCCCCAAGGAAAATACCGTCTATTGTTGTAGCAATCAGGCTATTCCTTTCAGGGGTTATATTTTCTCCAAATAGCTTCCACATATAGCTGCCTATTAACGCATAAGGTGCCGATTGCCAAAAATTATAACCATTGCAACGTGCATCATTGTAATATAAGTTCCCTGAAATAGGATGGCTCAAGAAGTCATTCCCAAACCTGGTCTGGTCCCAATCCCAACCTTTCCCCCAGGGCCAACCTGCACTTAAGTTGCGCTTCCAGCTTGTCAGGCTAATCATCGCCCATTGATATTTTAAAACTTTACTGTCGAACAGGTTTATCATTACATTGTCCCCAATGCCTTCCATAAAAGGTATACAAATAGAATATCTTTTATTATAATGAGGATCGTCCCTACGTAAATCTCCATACCTGTTTTGCAGTACAGTATCAATTTTTGAAGACTTTAGCGGTTGATTACCTGCCGAATCAGAATTAATGGAATCCGAATGTAGGATTCTTTTACTCTTCTGTATTTCTTCGAGCTGTTTACCTATATTGCCTTTATTCGGATTAATTGTATCTTCCTTGACGCGATGCTTCAGGGTGTCTATCCGGTTATTATTTTGTCCGAAAACGCAAATTGCATTTAGCAGCAAGAAAGTTAAAATATAGGTAATTCTGACTCTGTAATTATTATTCATTCCCACTATAATCCGATGAGCTTATTTTTCTTGCAATCTGATTCTGACTCGAAATTTCCATTAAGGTGTTAATATTCAATCAATAATAAATTACTTCCGTTGACGCCGAAAAAACCCATAATACCAGTAAAAAGGGAAGTAAGATTGAGCGCGACTTCTTTTACTAAAAACAGTTACTATAATTCCGGCTGCTATTAGAATTGCACCAACTATAGGCAACCAGTGTATAAAATGGCCCTGATCTTGGTTTATTTGTATACTACCCAAGTCAACTACCTTTTTGGTGGTAACATAATTGAACCCGGTATACGCCATCATAACTATTCCAAGAATAATTAATGCAATCCCAATTGCTTTTGCCTGCATGACTAAAGTGACTCTATCAGCTTTTGAAACTCTTCTTTGGTTTTGCCTAACTTAATCTGGAGTTTTCCAAGCATCTCATCTTTTTTGCCTTCTTCAAACATTAAATCATTGTCCGTTAAGGTTGCAAATTTCTGCTTTAGCTTACCTTTCTGCTCATTCCAGTTTCCTTCTAATTTTGTTGTGTTCATTTTTTTTAGTTTTAAATTGTTATTGAATTTTTAATGATATTTCGTGGTTTCTATTTCTTACCGTCTTCAGAAAATTCACTTGCCTTTTTCTTTGCAAACTCAATTTCTTTTTTTGCCTCTTTTAAAAGCGTATCGAATGTTTCTTTTAATGATTTGGTTATATCATCCGTTTCGCCGGTAAGTTGTTTACGGGTTTCGCTTCCTTTTGCAGGTGCAAAAAGAATGCCTAATACACCGCCCATTACGGCGCCAACCAGTAGTGCGCCAAGCACTTTTCCTGAGTCATTTGAATTTTCCATATTGTTCTTCGTTTTAATTGTGAATTAATTTTCACTGGGCAAAGGTGCGTACCTTAAGTATGCCCCATATTATAGGCTTCCATAAATATCTTATATAGTTCACATGTTTTATGCCTATATAATATTATTCGACAGATATGTAAATTATGCAATATTGCTCATTCAAGTTGTAACGCCTTAGATTTTGAATATATCCACTTTTGTTTCCTAATTATTTATGAATAAGAATAACCAATTAAAATAAAGTTAAAATGGAAACAATACAGAAAGACGAACAGGCTGCAAGCAATAAAAGCAATCTATTAAATGAAGATAGCCAGAAAGACCAGGCTATTCAAAAGGAGAGTAATATTACATCACAAAAGATTCCTGCAACAGATAACGATAAACCCACCGGCGCTGAAAAAGAACGTAAAGGTAATGAGCATGAACACTCTTACAAAACTCCTGTAGCAAAGCCGGATGTTGAAGAAGAAAACCAAAGGAAGAATGCAGAACAGGATATAAAGGAAAACCAAAGTTCCAAGTAACGAGGTCCATTCAACCCTATTCCACGAACAAGGAAAATAATGTTTAAAATTTAAAGCATGGATCCCAATCTAACACCAATAGAAACGCTTTTTGCAAGAGTTGAAGATTATAGTCAAACCACAATAGAGTTATTTAAGCTAAATGCAATAGGTAAATCTGCTGAACTAGTTTCGTCTTTGGCTGCGCGGTTAATTATTCTTATGGTTATTGTTTTATTTACTCTAATAATCAACATCGGAATTGCATTATGGATTGGTGAACTACTTGGTAAGTCTTACTATGGCTTTTTTATAGTAGCGGCTTGCTATATTCCAATTCTAATTATTCTTTACTGTTTCAGACGTGCATGGATTAAAACACCAGTCAGTAATTCTATTATTAGCCAATTACTAAAGCCAAAGGCAGTATGAAAAATAAAACCGATATATTAAAGGAATCCATTAGTTTACTGGAACAAAAACAAATTAAAGAATTGATCGTACTTAAAGAGCAGTTTCATCGTGTATATGAAAGTTTAAAACCTATTAACCAGATTAAGGGCGCTTTACATGGAATTGCAACAATGCCCGATATTAAGAATGCTATTATATCCAATGTTATTGGGTTAACAACAGGTTATCTATCAAAAAAAGTCGTGGTGGGTGGATCGCATAATCCATTAAAAAAACTTCTAGGGATATTTTTACAATTTGCCGTAGCTAATACGGTTTTAAAACACTCAGGAATTATTAAAACAGGAACAGAAGTGCTTGTATAGTCTTTATAAACAGTACAAAAATAATTCTTTAGTTAGTCACGCCTTCATAAATAAAAGGAATATATAAGAATGGAATATATCGCTATATCAGAACAGGAGATCTCATCGCTGTTAGAAGCAATTTATCAGAAATATGGCTATGATTTCAGGGAGTATTCTGAAGCTCATATTCGGCGCAGAATAATGAATAAGTTGGCAATGTCTCAGTTAAAGGATATCTCCGAAATGCAATCTAAGGTTCTGAATGATGAAGTATTTGCTTCGGAACTATTACAAGATTTATCCATAACAGTAACCGAGATGTTTCGTGATCCCGGTTTTTATAGATCATTACGTGAAAATGTAGTTCCAATTTTAAAAACATATCCCTTTATAAAGATATGGCATGCAGGCTGTGCTACTGGAGAAGAAGCTTATTCAATGGCAATTCTTCTGCAAGAAGAAGGTTTATATAGCAGGACTACAATTTATGCTACTGATTTTAACCAACTGGCCTTAGATAAGGCAAAAGAAGGTATTTATTCAAATTCAATGATGAAAGAATATACTTCCAATTATCAATTATCGGGGGGGAAGGAGTCCTTTTCAAATTATTATATGGCCAATTATGATAGTGTAATTATGAATAAATCCTTGAAACAAAATATCGTTTGGGCAAATCATAATTTAGTAACCGATAGCGTATTTGCTGAAGTACATATGATACTGTGCAGAAACGTACTTATCTATTTTGACAGAAGCTTACAGAATAAAGTGCAAAATACATTTCATGAGAGTCTTATAAATGGCGGTATTTTATGCTTGGGTTCAAAAGAAGGGCTACGCTTTACCGACTTTTATAAGGCTTACCTGGAGTTGGATAAAAAACAAAGAATTTTTAAAAAGAAATATTAAAAATGTATTACGAAGCGATTGTTATAGGCGTTTCTTCCGGAGGAATGAATGCGATGAAAGTCATATTCTCTATTTTACCTAGGAGTTTCATCACTCCCATTATTATCGTTCAACATATTGGTGCGAATTCTACTAATCAGTGGATAGGGCTATTAAATGATACCACTACCCTTTCGATTAAAGAAGCGGATGAAAAGGAAAAGATTGAAAATGGGAAAGTTTACATTGCCCCGCCCAATTATCATTTATTGATAGAGAAGGACAAAACTTTCTCTCTTACAATAGGTGAACGCGTAAGTTATGCCAGACCATCAATTGATGTGTTGTTTGAATCAGCTGCAGAAGCTTACCAGAATAAATTGATTGGAGTGATACTTACAGGCTCAAATAGTGACGGTACTAAAGGCATGAAGCGAATCAAGGAATGCGGCGGCCTAGCTATTATTCAGGACCCGAAAACAGCGGAGTCTTCTTATATGCCAGCATCAGCAATTTCTGCCATTCAACCAGATTACATTTTGCCCTTGAAGGATCTATCAGAGCTATTGGTCGAATTGGATAAAATTTCAAATAATACAACAGCTAAATTATAAAATATGACACTTGCCCGGAAGATATTAGTAGGATTCATTACATGTGCGCTTGTGCTTTGCGGAGTTGCCGTTTTCTCATTTAAAAACGGGCAAAAATTCATTTCATCAAATGATTGGGTGAATCATACTCATCAGGTACTCTATGAATACCAGGAAATACTGGTTTCTTCAGTTGATGCTGAAACAGGAGTTCGGGGTTTTGTTATAACAGGTAATGAAAATTTTCTGGAACCATTTTCGGATGCCAGTACAAATGTGATTGAACATCTTGAGAAAATTAAGAAGTTAACTAAGGATAACTCCAGTGAACAAAAAAATATTGAAAAACTTGAAGGTCAAATTAAAATAAGTTTCAGTTATTTAAACAGGTGCATAGAGCTCCGAAAAACTGGCTTTGACAAGGCCAGGGAATTAGTTGCGACTGGAGAAGGCAAGCAAATTGAAGACGGAATAAGGGCAACTATTAGTAATGGAGAGGAACTTGAGCAGACTTTACTTACTGAAAGAAAGCAAACCAGTGATGATGATGCCAGCAAGTTTAATCAGGTTTTTGTCATTTTAATGCTCATAATTATTCTCATTCTTGTTATTGTTTATGTCATAATTACTACAAATTTAAGGACACTTAAAAAAGCTGAAGCTCAAATTGCAGATAAGAATTGGCTGTTAACAGGTAACACCGAGCTTAATGATAAACTAATTGGGGACCAAACATTAGAAGTTTTGGCAAACAATATGATCAGCATTTTATGTAATTACCTGAAAGCTAACATAGGGGCTGTATATCTATTTAACGATAAGGACAATGAATTGGTGCTAACAGGGCGGTATGCTTTTTCGGCTATTCAAGATGTAAAGCATAGAATCTCGCTTAATGAAGGGTTAGTTGGCCAGGCTGTGCATGAAAGGAAGCAAATCTCTGTGACCGATGTAACGGACGAACAAATCCGTATTACCTCATCTATCCTGAGTGCAAAGCCTAAAAATATATTAATCTCACCATTCTTTTTTGCAGGTAAAACAATGGGTGTAATAGAGATAGGCAGACTCAAGGATTTCAACGAAATAGAAAAGAAATTCCTTAGTGTTTCAATGGATAGCATTGCAATAAGCGTTAATACCGCCCTTGGAAAGAAAAACATTGAAAACCTGAATATTGAGTTGAAAGGAAAAGAACAGCAATTAAGTAACCAGATAAATGCAATTAATAAATCCAATGCCTCAGTAGAATTTGATACAGATGGTACCATTTTAAGTGCTAATGAAAGATTCCTTAACCTTCTGGGCTACAAGGAAAGCGAGATTATCGGCAAACACCATAGCATTTTAGTAGAAAAAGGTTATGCCGCTTCAAAAGAATATCACCAATTCTGGGATAGTTTAAGAAAAGGTGAATTTCAACAGGGTGAGTTTAAGAGGGTTACTAAAACCGGAGAAATTGTTTGGCTACAGGGTAGCTATAATCCTTTATTGGATTCATCTGGTAGAACATACAAGATATTGAAAATTGCTACGGATTGTACTCTGGCTAAAAAACAGGAGATAGAATTAGCCCAACAATCTGAAGAGCTACAAGTTCAACAAGAAGAATTAAAACAAATGAACGAGGAACTGGAAGAGCAAACACGAAACCTAAAACAGCAACAGGAAGAATTACAAATGACCAATGAAGAATTAGAGGAGCAAACCCAGTCATTGGAGGAGAAAAACAGGGAAGTTGAAGCCTCAAAAAACGACATTGAACAAAAAACGAAGCAGCTCGAAATAAGCAGTAAGTACAAATCCGAGTTCCTCGCAAACATGTCGCACGAATTAAGAACGCCACTTAATAGTCTACTGATACTTTCGAAAGATTTATCAGAAAACAGGAAGAAAAATCTTGATAGTATTCAGGTGGAAAGCGCAGAAATAATTTATAAAAGCGGACATGATTTACTTATATTGATAAATGAAGTTCTAGACCTCTCTAAGATAGAAGCAGGGAAAATGTCAATAAATGTTGAAAGATTACCACTAAAAGATCTCGCAAATGGCCTTATGCGGGATTTTAAACACATGGCTGAGGAAAAAGGATTAAAGCTAACCTGCAACCTGGGTAAAGGATTGCCGGAATCCATACTTACTGATCCGCAGCGTCTTAACCAGATATTAAAGAACCTTTTATCAAACGCTATAAAATTCACTGAGAAAGGGTCTGTAAATATCAATATTGACTGCTATGACGAAAGCAAGCTGATCATCTCTATTTCAGATACAGGTATTGGAATAGTAGAAGATAAGCAAATGGCAGTATTTGAAGCGTTTCAACAAGCCGAAGGAGGCACATCAAGAAAATATGGTGGTACGGGTTTAGGGCTTTCCATTTCACGCCAACTGGCTAAATTATTAGGCTCTGAAATTAAGCTGAGCAGTAAATTAAATGAAGGATCTACATTTTCTCTCATTATTCCTTTGGAAATACAACTGGAAGAGGGAGCTGGAGAAATAATTACGGTAAAGCCCCTTTTTAATAAGCCCATTCCGGAAAACAGAGCCAAATATTTGAATTATCCGGGTATAGCAGATGACAGGAACATACTAAGTATGGATGATAAAATAGTTCTTATCATAGAAGACGACTTGAGATTTGCTTCGATACTTTTAAAGCAAGCTAACAATAGTGGATTCAAATGTTTGTGCGCAACCACTGGAGAGGATGGTTTGTTGCTCGCTGCGAAATACAAACCCCAAGCGATTATTCTTGACATGAGCCTACCAGGTATTAACGGACATAATGTATTACATGAGTTAAAGGTAGATCCGTCTGTAAGGCATATACCTGTGCATATTATTTCATCAAATGAACGTTCGTTGGAGACAATTAAAGAAGGAGCAGTGGAATACCTTATGAAACCGATAGATAAAAAAGATATGGAAAAGACATTCACAAGGATCGAAAATTTTATCAGTAGGAAAATAAAGAACCTGTTAATTATTGAGGACAGTGAAGGATCAAGGAAAGCGATGCGTGTACTTATTGGGAATGGCGATGTAGAATGCTTTGAAGCAGGAAACGGGAAGGATGCCCTGATTATTTATGAACAGAATCAGATAGATTGTATTATACTGGATATTGGATTGCCAGATATGACAGGGTTTGATTTTATCCACAAAATGAAAGACATAAAAAGTCGCAATATTCCGCCCATAATTGTTTACACCGGTAAGGAGCTAACAAAAGAGGAAAACAATGAGCTTCAGAAATATGCGGAAAGTATTATTATAAAAGGTGTAAAATCTGAAGAGCGGTTATTGGATGAAACTGCACTTTTTCTTCACAGAACAATAAGTAATTTACCCAAATCAAAACAATTACTGATAAACAGCTTGCATGATAAAGAGGCCGTATTCCATTCAAAGACAATATTAGTAGTGGATGATGATACACGGAATGTATTTGCTTTGTCTCAAATATTAAAAGAACGGGGCATGGAAATAGTAAAAGCTGAAAATGGGAAACATGCTTTGGAAATGCTGGATGCACATTCTGAAATTAATTTGGTATTGATGGATATTATGATGCCTGAAATGGATGGTTATGAAGCAATGAGACGGATTCGAGCTAATATAAGGCTCAAGAACCTTCCCGTAATTGCTCTTACAGCGAAAGCCATGAAAGATGATAAACAAAAATGTATTGATGCAGGCGCTAACGATTACATCACCAAGCCTATTGATGTGGAACGGTTACTGTCATTAATGCGTGTATGGTTAAGTAAATAAAAAATCACGAGGCTAAATTTATTGAAAATGAAAATAGATGACATTGTTAAGATTTTAATAGTAGATGACAGGAAAGAGAACTTATTTGCCTTAGAGGTTATTCTTTCTGATGAGAATTATAAATGTATAAGAGCGAGTTCTGGAGAAGAAGCATTGGAAATTCTTAAAACCGAACAAGATTTTGCCATCATATTAATGGATGTTCAAATGCCAATGATGGATGGATTTGAAACAGTTGAACTAATTCGTAAAAAAGAAAAACTTAAACAGGTTCCGATTATATTTTTAACTGCAAGCATGGATAGTTCCGCACAAATCTTCAAAGGCTACCTGGCCGGTGCAGTGGATTATATGATTAAGCCGTATTCTCCGGAAATATTAAGAGCGAAAGTTGCCGTTTTTGTAGATCTATACAAAAAAAATCATGAACTATTGCTCCAAAAGGAAGAAATGGAAAGGCTTATTACCGATATAACAAACCTTAAGAAAGTTGAAAATGAATTGATTATAGGCAAATATGAGGCTGAAAGAGCAACACAAAAGGCTAAAGAGGCCGATAGTTTAAAAGATGCATTTCTTGCCAATATGAGTCACGAGATACGTACTCCCATGAATGCGATTATTGGTTTTGCAGACATATTATCTCAAAGAAAGCTGGGAGATCAGGAAATGGAATATGTGGCAATAATAAAAACAGCAGGAGAAAATCTGTTGACAATTATAAATGATATACTTGATCTGTCAAAGATAGAGGCCGGTATGATGGTTTTTGAAAAGAACCATTTTAGTGTTAAGGAGGTTTTCAAGTCGCTCAATATAATGTTGATGGGAAAGGCAAAGGAAAAGAATATAGGATTATTATTCAGTTATGACCTGGATTTCCCCAATGTTTTGCTTGGTGATCGCATGCGTCTTACACAAATCATCATTAATCTTATAGGTAATGCAATTAAGTTTACAGAAAAAGGGAAGGTGCAAGTGTATGCGAAAGTTCGTCAGCGAGCTGGCGAAAATATATTAGTTGAGTTTTCGGTAAAAGATACCGGCATAGGAATACCCCGGAATAAACTGAAGCATATTTTTGAGCGATTCAGTCAGGCAGAATCCTATACCACACGAAAATACGGAGGTACCGGCCTTGGATTGAGTATAGCAAAGGAGTTGGTTGAACTACAGGGAGGTACTTTTTCAGTTAAAAGCATGCTAAAGAAGGGCTCAGAATTTTCTTTTTGCATTCCTTATAAAGAGTCGGCAGAATTTCTGCCAGTACAGGAGGACATAGGGAAAAAGTATAATATGAAAGCGCTAGGTGAATTAAAAATATTATTAGTCGAAGATAATCAATTGAATGTAAAATTAATAATGAGCTTATTTTCTGAAAATAATTTGAAATTGCAGATTGCAGAAAATGGAAGTGTTTGTATTGAGAAAGTAAAAGAAAATGATTTTGATATTATTTTGATGGATATGGATATGCCTGTGATGAATGGCTACGAAGCAGCAACTATTATTCGGAAGGAAATGAAAAACAACATTCCAATTATTGCAGTGACAGCACATGCAATGGCGGACGAAAAAGAAAGGTGTTTGAGTATAGGAATGAATGATTACATCTCAAAACCAATAAATGCAAACCTGCTTTTTGAAAAAATGTACAATTTAACTTTAAACGCTAAGATTGTATAAAAGTTGAGCCGGGTGCAAAAGATAGCTCCTTCACCCCGGCTCTTGTGTCTTTCCCACCACTCAGAGAAAGACATGCTTTAATATCGTGGGCAAAAGTATTGTTATTTAATTAAAATAATCAAAGACCTGATATACGTACTTCTTTTTAACTTAAGTGCGTCAGTTTCCACGACGAATACTATAATATTTTAAGCTTGCTCTTTTTTATGAGAGTTTCCGCATCAATTTTATTTACTCTCTTTTTGACTGGTACAATTTTCTCTCTAGCTATAAGAACCTGGTAGCCTGCCATTTCAAGATCCTTAGCTATATTGTTAAGGATACTATTATTATTTCCAATTACTAAGGGAGTCTTCATAATATGTTTTTATATTCCGGGCTTATTGAACATTTATAATTTGGCTATCCGTCCAATTGCCATCGGAGCCGTCAGCGAAGTCGTATAAGAACCTAAAGCCCTATACGTTAAAAAAGGGCAGGTTTAAACCCACCCTTTTCTGTTGCCGCTTAAATGATTTCGTATTATATCTCAAATACTCCTTTGTCCATTTAATCGGGAAGAACTTATACTTTTTCAGTCTTACAATTCTTAATAAGGTCAATAACCTCAGAATTGCTCTTGCTAAGCCTGGTTTCGATCCTGCTAAGCATTTCGGTTTCTTTACCGGTTTCGTATTTCAGGTCTGCATCAGTAAGTTTTGGGAATTTTGCTTTAAGTTGTTTTGATTGAGCGTCCCAATTGCCTGTAATCTTAAAAGGTGCTGTGTTCTTGCTTTGTGTCTTTTCCATTTTGTTTAGTTAAAAATATTATGAATTAATTATTTTACAAAAGTGGATGTTCCCAAACTATATTATGTTATGTATTTATCGTAGAATGTTACAAATTTCGTATCGTATTGCAAAGCTTTTATCTGGAATAGATGTAATTATTTCAAGGGAATTATATGACACATACTTTAACAGTATGGACTCTTTACTTAAATTAAGAGTTCATTCATCTTGACATTGGAATTTCAGGTAGGCCCCAGCCGATTAAAGCCTTGTATTAGTGAGGGGCTTTTCTTATATCAAGAGTATAACTCGGATTAAAATGTGATTTATGCAACTTATCACTCAAATTATGTAATGGCAAGGTGTTTGCTAATCCGTAATATTGCCGTTAAGGAGTTGTACTTATTTAAACTCCGCGGTTATTTTAACCCATATTCCCAAAAAAACTATTATTATAAGCGAAAGCCTATTCAGTAGTAAACCGGAATATATTATTTATAATACACCCAATGAACAAAACGAAATCAGATAACCTTTCAAGAATAAAAGATAAATTATCTCAAGATGATACAACAAAATGGCCATTTACTATAGTGGCCATAGGTGCTTCGGCGGGAGGCCTGGAAGCCATAACTAAGCTTTTGCAAAACCTTTCTCCTACTACGGGTATGGCATATATTTATGTCCAACATCTTAGCCCTGATCATAAGAGTATACTTACCAGTCTTTTATCAAAGGAAACTAAAATGAAGGTACAGGAAGTCATTGATATGGAAAAGATGCAGCCCAATAATATTTATGTGATCCCTTACAATAAAGAAATTGAGGTCACAAATGGGCATATTAAGCTTATTCCCCGTCCTAGAAATAAACCTACTAATCTTTCGATTGATGTCCTTTTCTCCTCTTTGGCTCAAACCCATAAAGAGAATGTCATAGGTATTGTTCTATCGGGTAATGGAAGTGATGGCACACGTGGGTTAAAAGAAATAAAACTTGAGGGAGGAATAACATTTGCTCAGGATGATTCAGCTAAGTTTGGCAGTATGCCGAAATCCGCTATTAATGAAGGAGTAGTAGACTTTGTTTTATCGCCTGAGGAAATTGCCAGGGAGTTGTCTGAAAGAGACAATTATTTCTTAGAAAAAAGAAAAACAGCAAAAAAAGCCCCTGAAGATGAAATTGAAAACAATGATTTGGATTTAAAAACAATTCTTACCCTTTTGCATGAAAGAGAAAAGATTGATTTTAGCCTTTATAAAATGAGCACGATAAAGAGGAGAATGATACGCAGAATGGTAATTCTTAGATTAAAAACGATAAAAGAGTATGCTGAATTTGTGAAAGAAAAAAATACTGAGGCTGAATTACTATGCAAAGATCTACTTATTAATGTTACTGATTTTTTTAGAGATTCTGAAGCATTCTTGTTGCTGAAAAAAGATGTTTTGGCCAAACTATTAAAAAGTAAAACACAAGGGGAAACGCTTCGCATATGGGTACCTGCATGTTCTACAGGCGAAGAAGTGTACTCTATTGCAATAATGCTATTCGAATTGCAGGATAATAAGGCCGCTAATATACCGTTTCAGATTTTTGCTTCTGATCTTAGTGCTGATGCAATAAAGGAAGCGCGAAATGGTGAATACTCCGCATTACAACTAACTAATATTTCACCCAAGCGTCTTCAGCGTTTTTTTACAAAGTTAAAGGACAAGTACCGTATATCTCAATCGTTGCGTGATGTATGTATTTTTGCTCAACACAATGTTTTGAGCGATCCTCCATTTTCACGTATGGATTTTATCAGTTGCCGTAACTTTTTAATCTATCTTGAGCCTTCAGCCCAGAAGAGGGCTATTTCGACTTTCCATTATGCACTGAATGAAGGCGGCTATCTGATGCTTGGCAAATCAGAAACTATCGGGACATTAACCCAGCTTTTTAGCCCTATAAATAAAACCTATAAGGTTTATCTGCGAAAAAAGACTTCCAGCTTATATAAAATGCCTGAAATACCCTATCTTAATAGACGGATAACTGCGCCAGGTAAAGTATTCCGGGATTCTACACTTCCAAAAAAAATACCACCAGCATTAAACTCCAGTCTAAGCAGTGCTTTTGATTCTGTTTTATTATCACAATATGTGCCGACGAGTGTCATTATTGGTCATGATATGGAGATTCTTCAGTTCAGAGGTTATAATCCTATTTATCTCAAGCAATCCTCCGGTAAAGCCAGTTTTAATATACTGAAAATGGCCAATCCTGAAATTATTTTTGAGTTACGTAATGCTATTCATCATGCCATTAAATCGAAACAGGCAGTTCGTAAAGAGGGTATTGAATTGAACCGCGATACAAAAAACAATACGGTACAAATAGTTAATCTGGAAGTTGCACCCCTCAAGATAGAAGGAGAAGAGCCTCTACTGGTTGTTGTTTTCACAGGGCAACAAATGGAAATAGTAGGCCTTAATAATGCTGGTTTGAAGAATAATTCAATAGCCAAAGACCGAAGAATAAGAAAGCTTGAGGAAGAAATTGCTGCGGCCCGGCATGATATGAGTGTAATTACGTATGATCAGGAAGCTGCTAACGAGGAACTACAAAGCGCTAATGAGGAGGCTGTTTCGAGTAACGAAGAATTACAAAGCTTAAATGAGGAATTGGAAACATCAAAAGAAGAAATTGAATCTACGAATGAAGAACTGATTACTACTAACCAGGAGTTGCATTCACGTATCCAGCAAGTAGAGGAACTCTATTCATATTACGAAGGCATCTTAACTACCATTCATGAACCTATGCTTATCCTTGACAGGGATATGAGAATTAAATCTGTGAATAGCTCTTTCTCTAAAGTATTTCACGTAAAGGAAGAAGAAAGTGTAGGCATGTCCTTATATAAATTAAGCAATAATCAGTGGAATATACCCCGTTTAAGAGAGTTATTGGAAGATATTGTTCCTAAAAACAACCGGTTTCATGATTTTGAAGTAGAGCATGATTTCCCAATCATTGGTAATAGAACGCTTTTGCTGAATGCACACCGTATTATACAGCAAGCTAAAAAAGAGGAGTTGATCGTACTTACTTTTATCGATGTAACCGATGTAAAGCGATTAGCAATAGAGCTTCAGGTGAAAGAGAAAAAAGTACTGGAAATACAACTTGAGGCTGAAAAAAAGATGCTGAAGAAAATAGAAGAAAGTAATATTGAGCTAATTGAAGCAAAGGATAATGCAGAATTGAAAGCCCAGATAGCTGAAGAGGCGGTTAAAGCTAAACAGCAGTTCTTATCAAATATGAGTCATGAAATCCGTACTCCGATGAACGCGATTGTTGGCTTTACAAAGGTTTTATTAAAAACCGAATTATCTGATAAACAAAGTGAATTTTTACAGGCTATCAAGACGAGCGGTGAAACCTTAACTATCCTTATTAACGACATACTTGATCTGGCGAAAGTAGATGCAGGGAAAATGTCATTTGAACAAACTCCTTTTAAGATGGAAGCCTCGATCTCAACCATGCTTCATTTGTTTGAAACTAAAATTCTGGAAAAAAACCTGGCTTTAATAAAAGAATATGATAAAGGAATTCCGGATATCCTGATCGGAGACCCTACGCGCCTACATCAAGTTATTTTAAACCTTGTAAGTAATGCGGTTAAGTTCACGGCAAAAGGTAAAATAACGGTGAGTGTTAATTTATTGAGTGAAGATGAAGAAAAGGTAACTATTGAATTTGCAGTTACGGATACAGGAATTGGTATACCTAAAGATAAAATAGAGACAATTTTTGAGGTTTTTCAACAAGCTGACAACGGGACCGCGAGGTTATATGGCGGAACCGGATTAGGGCTTGCCATTGTTAAACAACTGGTAGAACCACAGGGTGGACGCATAAAAGTGACGAGCAAAATTGGACAAGGCTCCACGTTTAGTTTTATTTTGAGTTTTAATAAGATAAATGAAGACACTGTATTTGAAACAGATAATACAGAACTAACAAAGGAAATTAAGAACGTGAAAGTATTGGTGGTTGAGGATATTATGCTTAACCAACTTTTAATGAAAACCTTGCTAAATGATTTCGGGTTTGAATATGATATTGCTTCCAATGGAAAAATAGCTATTGAGAAATTACAGGTTAATATCTACGATATTATTTTAATGGACTTGCAGATGCCCGAAATGAATGGATTTGAGGCTACGGAATATATTCGTAATACTATGAATTCTAAGATACCTATAATAGCATTAACCGCTGATGTAACTACCGTTGATTTAACAAAATGTAATGCAGTCGGTATGAATGACTATATTTCTAAGCCTGTTGACGATAAATTATTGTATAGTAAAATAGTATCCTTAGTACAACACCACGTTCCAGTTAACAATGATAAGCCTGCTGAAGGCGAAAATTATAAGAATGAAAATTTAAAATATGTTAACTTGAGTTATTTAACTCAACATACTAAATCAGATTCCAAGCTGATTTTAGAGATGATTTCTATTTACCTGGAACAAACACCGCCTTTAATTAGGGCAATGAAGCAGGGTCTTCGTGATAAAGATTGGAATTTATTGCAATCATCCGTACATAAAATGGTTCCTTCGTTTTCAATCATGGGTATTAGTAAAGAGTTTGAAAATATGGCGAAAAAAGTGCAGGAGGATGCAAATAACATTCAGGTTCAGGCAAATGCAATACCTGATATGGTTTTGCAGCTTGAAAATGTTTGTACTGAAGCATGTAGAGAATTGGAGGAAGAGTTTAATAGAATTAAAGAGTCGAATTCAAAGAAATAGTTTTATATTGACTCTCTTTAGAAATATTAATCTGGAGATAAATTACTTTTGAATAAAGTATAATATGTAATTATCCTTCATCCGAAATTTTCAGATTTAGCGCAGTTACTTTATTGTCACCAGAATATATTTGAAGGTATTTCCGGCTTCCAGAGCGGTATTTCGCAAACACTCAAACATTTCAGATAATGCCGCATTAGGCAGATAACAGATGAATGGAAAGAGAATATGTCTCCAGAAGAAGGAGAATGCCTCAGGGCAACAAATAAAATTTGTCTCAAAATTTCATTTTTTTTTCGTAGCCTTAACCAATTTCAAATATGATCCCGAAGGTTAATAATAGTGGGGGATTGGACAAGGGGGAAATTATATATATTATTCTAATACCAATGGGGCATTTAATCACTGGAATATCAAGTATTGGCTTGGTTCATTCCCTATACCAACCTGAATTTTCAACCCTCAAATCTATTGATTCTAATGAAATTTGAGCTACTGAAACAATATTTCAAAAGTGCCTCAATACTAATACTGACTTGGGTATTAATGGGTATTAGAGTACCCATTTCGTTTCAGTTCCGTTTCAGTAAGTTGAGGCTATTTCCGATGTATAAAACTCCAGAGCCCTTTAATAAAAAGGGCTTTGGAGTATATATGCTTTTGAAGCTGGTTGCCCGACCTGGGCTCGAACCAGGACTCTTTTCCTCCAAAGGGAGACGTGTTGCCAGTTACACCATCGGGCAATGTACTATTTCAAAAGGAGCGCAAAGATAAAAAATATTTCTTGCCACAAAACCTCTAAATAATGCATAATTAAACTAAAATGTAAGGTTTTGGGCTTTGAGTATGCAATTGTTTGGTCAAAGCTCTCATAAAAGCAGGGTCCGCAAGGGCTATATTCAGTATTTTCGCCCAGATTCACTATAAAATTGACATTAAAATAGATTTTGGAGCTGATAGGACAGAAATACCGCCGTTTTAATACCATTTTAGGCTGGCTTGTGTTCTGTATTTCGGCCTGGGTATATTGGTCAACCATTGAGCCCACCGCTAGTTTCTGGGATTGTAGTGAGTTTATTTCGGTCGATTATAAACTGCAAATAGGCCATCCGCCTGGGGCTCCCTTCCTTCAACTTGTGGCTCATCTTATATCGCTGCTTACTTTCGGCAACGTACAAAAAGTGGCCCCCTATATTAATAGGGTTTCAGCCACCTGCAGCGCATTAACCATACTATTTCTTTTCTGGACTATTACATGGTTTGCCCGTAAAATAGTTTCAAAGAAAGGCCAGTTAAATGATAGTATAATAATAATTATACTTGGGGCTGGCTTGATAGGTTCCTTAGCCTATACTTTTAGTGATTCTTTCTGGTTTTCAGCGGTTGAAGGTGAGGTTTATGCTATGTCGAGTTGTTTTACGGCAATGGTTTTCTGGTGCATTACTAAGTGGGAACGAGCCGACCAATTTGCCGAAAGATGGATAGTCTTTATTTTTTACCTTATAGGTTTATCAATCGGGGTACATTTATTGTGCCTGCTTACAATACCTGCAGTTGTATTTGTTTATTATTTCAAGCAATATCCTGAAGGAATAAATCTTAAATGGTTTTCAGTGCCACTGTCATTTATAACGAAGAAACCAAGAGAGCAGGGTGCAATTATTGCCGGAATAATAGCCATTGTTTTATTAGGTTCAATACAGGCTATTGTTATACCGGGCATATTACAAGTGGCTACTTCCTTCGAATTGTTTTTTGTAAATAAACTGGGCATGCACTTTGAATCAGGCACACTTATTTACGCAGCATCCATAACTATAGTAATAGTTGCAGGCTTATACTTAACACGGCACTTTAATAAGCCGGGTTGGAATATTGCTATACTGGCATTCACAATGCTTGTAGTCGGGTATTCTTCATTTCTGATATTGGTTATTCGTTCCAATGCTCATACTCCAATGGATGAAAATCATCCAAGCGATGCAATTAATCTCCATGCTTACCTGGGCAGGCAACAATATGGTGATTGGCCTCTGCTTTACGGACAATATTATACTGCTCCACTTGATACGGCAAAGCCCTATAAAGATGGTGAACCGGTATATGCCAAAGATGAAAAAACAGGCAGGTATGTTGTAACAAACGATATGAAAGAGCAGGAACCAAATTACGATACACGTTTCTGCACGTTCTTTCCAAGAATGTACGATGCAGGGGAAGGACACCCTGATGGATATAAGAACTGGGGCGATACAACAATGGACAGAATATTGTTTACTGAAAAAGGTGGAAGGAAGCGGATTATTGAAAAACCAATTTACTTAGATAACTTCCGATACTTTATTCGCTATCAGGTCAATTTTATGTTCTGGAAATATTTTATGTGGAATTTTTGTGGCAGGCAAAATGATATTCAGGGATACGACAGTGACGATAAATTACATGGAAACTGGATAACCGGAATTTCATTCATAGATAGTATGATGGGTATTCCACAAAAAGATATACCTGAAGAATACTCAAAGAACAAAGCAAATAATACCATGTGTGGGCTGCCATTGTTATTAGGGCTATTCGGGTTTATATATCAACTAAAAAAGGACCGAGCAAATGCATTGGTAATTCTTGTTTTCTTCTTTTTTACAGGACTGGCTATAGTCCTGTACCTTAACCAAACACCATACCAGCCAAGGGAAAGGGACTATTCGTATGTAGGGGCTTTTTATGCTTTTGCAATATGGATAGGCTTGGGTGTGCTGGCCATTTTTGATTTTCTTTCCACAAGAATTAAAAATCAGAACCCTGCTCATATCGCATTTGGAGTGGTTGTATTTGCAATGATCGTGCCAATGGTTATGGCTCATGCAGAGTGGAATGACCATGATCGTTCAGGAAGATATGTATGTCGGGATATGGCCATTGATTACCTGGAGTCGTGCGCACCGAATGCTATTTTATTTTGCAATGGAGATAACGACACCTTCCCGCTTTGGTATGCCCAGGAGGTAGAAGGCATAAGAAGAGATGTGCGGGTTTGCAATTTGAGCCTACTGGCCGGTAGTTGGTATATCGATCAAATGAAACGACGCACATACGAATCGGCCCCATTGCCGTTTTCCATGACACATGAGCAATATATGGACGGTACACGTGATTATTTACCCATATTACGGAGTAGCGATTCGGTAGATGATTTAAGGAGTGTAGTTGACTTTTTCAAAAGCGATGACCATGAAAAGCAAATAAAGCTAGAGAGCGGAAAATACATTAACTACCTGCCAACAAATTATTTCAAAATAATAGTAAATAAGGAACAGGTTCTCAAAAATAGTGTAGTACCTGTATCAATGGAGGATAGTATTGTTTCATCAATTGAGTGGAAACTGCCGGGCAGTTATGTTGAGAAGAATATTATGATAGTACTTGACTTATTAGCGCACGATGACTGGAGCAGGCCAATCTACTTTACTACATTTGCGGGAACTGCATCATACATGGGATTGGAAAAATATTTCCAACTGGAAGGGCTTGCATATAGATTGGTTCCACTGAAAAAAGACAAATCAAGCGCTGATTTTGATACAAGAGTTGCAACTGATATAATGTACAATAACGTTATACATAAGTTCCGATGGGGTAATATGGGCTCTGGTGTCTACCTTGATGAAAATGCACGAAGGATGGCAGAACAACTAAGAACCAATATAGGTACTCTTGCACAATCTCTTATTGATGAGAATAAAAAAGATTCTGCTCTTAAGGTGCTTAATTTGTGCGTTGGTTCAATTCCTTCTACCAACTATCCGTACGATACGCCAATGATACTTATAGATTATTGTTATTACGAAGCCGGTGATATAGTGAAAGGTAACAAGCTTGCAAAAAAAATGTTTGACGACGGGGAATTAAAATTAAAATACTTTGCCACTTTAGATACGGACCCGAGAAATTATTATGGTTATGAAGGTGGGCAGGTACAAGCTAATTTGCAGAAACTTGCATTACTAGTGCAGGCATTTAACCAGAAAGATCTATTTACGGACTTCAGTTCAAGATTAGATGCAATGTTAAATGCGCATATAATCTCGCGCATACAGCAATAAAAAACCTTCCTGTTTGGTTTAACAGGAAGGCTAGGGGGACCGAAAGGAGAGCAGTGTATTATTTTAAAAGTGTAACGGAACCTATGTATGAATGTTGTTGCTTATATAGGTCGGTGAGTTTAATGACGTAAACATAAGTATCCTCCTGTGCCATTTTACTTCCCCCGCCAACTGTACCATCCCATCCTTTATACAGGTCATGTGTTTCGAATAGAAACATACCCCAACGGTCATATATTACCATATCGTATTCTATTATTCCAATTCCTTTGCCGTTGAATGTTTCATTCAAACCATCTCCGTTAGGGCTAAATGCATCCGGTACGTAGAATGTAAATTCAGGTAAAATATGTACTACTTCAGTTGCTGTATCAGGACATCCAAAAGTATTATTTGTGAACTGGTGCACTATGTATGAACCTGTATCAGTATAAGTATGCTTAGGGTTTCTTTCATAAGAATGTGAGTTACTACCATTGTCTCCAAAATCCCATGCCCAGCTATCTGCATTTACTGAGCCATCAGTAAATGAAATGGTAGGTTCTGTTATTGGTGCTTCCCTTGGATCAGCGATAAATTTAGCAATGGCAGTAGGGTATATGGTTACATTGGCAGGAGCTGTTGCAGAGTTTGAACAGCCTTGTGTTGATGTTACAGTTACAGTTACGTTATATAAACCTGATTGAGTAAATAAGTGCGAAATAGGATTGGTATTACCTGTGCTTCCATCGCCAAAGCTCCATGTATAACTTTCATTTATTGCTGAGGAGTCATAGTATGTAAAAGTCACACCTCGGCACGACGCTCCTGTTTGAACAGGTATTTGAATATGTGGGAGAGGATTTACCTTAACAGGAATTACAGCACTTGTTTTACTGCCACATTGGTTCATTGCACTTACTGTAAATATTGTGTCATCAGGAAGTACAAGGTAAAACGGACCAGTACCATTAAAACCATTGCTCCAGTTAATATTTACATTTCCTGAATTTGCATTGGTAATAGAAGCATATAATACAACCGTATCTCCGAAACAGATTGTTTGGGGTGGAGTAACGGAAAGATTGCCGGAACCCAGGTTCCAGGTATTAATTATAACTGTTGCCGGATTACCTTTACATCCATTACCATCAATAGCAGTTATAGTGTATGTTGTTGTATTAAGCGGTGTTACATTTTGCGTAGCAATTGAGCCAGATCCCGTACTCCATATATAATGATAGCTTCCGTTTCCACCAATACCCGAAGCAACAATAGTAACTGTTGTACCACTGCATATGCTATCGGGTGCGGTAGCTTTTGTAATAACCGGGGTGGGTTGTGTTATTGTAACTTGCGAGCTTACAGGACAGTTATTGGCATCTAAAACACTAACCATATAGGTGCCGGCACTAAGTTTAGTTGCATTGTATGTAGTTTGTTTTGGATAGGTGCTCCATATATAAGAATAAGGTAATGTACCTCCCGTAACATAAACACTAGCTGAACCGCTGCTATCACCATAACAAATAGGGTTGGTAGTGTTTACAATAGATGACATAAGTGGAAAAGGTTGTGTGACCTGTACAGTATCGGTTCTGTTGCAACCATTGGCATCCGTTACAAGTACAGTATATACACCTGCACCAATATTAATTGCTGCATTTGTAAATTGTGGTGGAGATGTTCCCCATACATATTTATAAGAAGGTGTACCGCCAGAAGTAATAATGGTAGCACTACCATTTTGCAAGCCATTACAGGTTGGAATTTTTACTGAAGAGTTTGTTATGAGTGCAGATGGTTGACTAAGTATTTCTGATAGTTGGCTGGTGCAGCCATGAGAATCTGTTACAGTTATTTTATAGACACCTGAAGTAAGGTTAGCAGCAGAAGCACTGGTGCTGATATTGGGAGTCCAACTATAGAAGTATGACGGCGAGCCGCCTGCAGCTGAAATAACAATACTTCCGTTATTTCCACCATTGCAGTTAATGTTAGTAGCAGAAACAAGTTTACTGGTAAGGGCTGTTGGTTGTGTAATTAGTACAGTTGTATTTGTTGTACACCTATTGGCGTCGGTAACAGCTATGGTATAAGTACCGGGTGTGAGATTGTTTGCGGAATAACTGTTACTTACATTAGGACTCCACGTGTAACTATATAAGCTTGTACCTCCAGTTGTGCTTACTGATGCACTTCCATTATTTCCGCCATAGCAGCTTACATCGGTTAATGAAGCAACGTTCACATTAAGAGGTGAGGGTTGTGTAATAGTTGTTACAACCGTAGCGGGACAATTATTTGCATCTCTGACTTCCACAGTGTATGTTCCGGCAGTTAAATTACTAGCCGTATAGTTTGCTCCACCTTGTGGTATCCATGAATATGAGTAAGGAGGTATTCCTCCGGTAACACTCACAGAACCTACTCCATTATTCCCTCCATAACACGATACGTTAGTTACATGCCCAATAGCAGCGTTTACTAAACTTGGCTGAAGAAGAGTTATGTTGTCTGGCGTTATACATCCACGTGCATCTGTAATTATCACAGAATAAATACCGACTGTAAGATTTGTAGCACTATCAGTACTACTCACATTCGGAACCCATGTATATGAATAAGGGCTGACACCTCCAACTGCAACTACTTTTGCACTTCCGTTATTTCCCCCATTGCAAGTTATATTAGTAGAAAAGTGTAACGAAGATAATACTGCAGGCTGTGTTACGTTTATAGTTGATGTGATTTTGCAGCTATTTGCATCCGTAATAATAACAGTGTATGTACCTGCTGAAATGTTATTAGCAATTGAGGTGCTTGCGTTGTTAGGTGCCCAGGAGTATTTATAGGGAGGCGTTCCACCATTCGCTGCTACTGTTGCACTTCCATTATTCCCTCCAAAGCAACTTACACTTGATGAAGATGAAGATGTTGTTAGGGCTGTAGGTTCTGTAACGTTATCAGAAGCGCTCAATGTACAATGGTTTGCATCGGATACTGTAACCACATAAGTACCTGCTGGTAAATTTATAACTGAAGCACCTGATCCTATATTTGGCGACCATGTATATGTATAAGGCGGTGTGCCACCAGTAACAATATCATTGGCGGATCCGTTACTGCCGTTATTACAACTGACAGGTGTGGTAGAAACAAATGATGTTAAAGCAGGGGGCTCAGAAACCGTCAATAAGGTTGAAGTATTGCAGCCATTTGCATCTGTAATGTTTATAGTATATGTGCCCGCAGTCAGATTAGTGGCTGAATTTGCAGACCCACCGATAGGCGCCCATAAATAGGTATATGGTGATGTGCCACCACTCACATTTACACTTGCGCTACCATTATTACCGGAGTTGCAATTTACATTAGTAACAAGGCCAGTTGCTGAACCTAATGTGGCTGGCTGAGTAATATTTACCCTGGCAGTATCTGAGCAACCGTCGGCATCGGTAACAATAACCTGGTAGGCACCGGCGGTAAGATTAGTGACTGTTGCATTTGTTCCGCCCGTTGGTGACCAGGAATAGCTATAAGGTGGAAGACCTCCGCTTGCTGAGGCCGTTGCAGAACCATTATTCCCTCCATAGCAACTTACATTTGAAAGTGATTGGTTTGTTGATACGGCCGGTACAGGGCTACCCGTAACAGTGTCTACTATCGTGTCGGCGCAACCACCACCAATTATACTGGTTACAGCAACTTTATAAATACCCGCACAACTAACCTTTATACTTTGTTGGTTATTCGGACCAACTATACAAGGCCCACTCCATAAATACGATGATGCGCCCGATGGTGCATTTGCAGTGAGTGTAGCAACATTTGAACATAAAGTAGGTAATGATGTTATGATACCTGCTACACAGGTAGCGTCAAAATAGGCATATCCAAAGTGTCCACCGAGCTCACAGTCAGAAACCGTAACTTTAATTGTAATACATTGGCCAATGTAAGCCTGTAAAGGCACAAAGACTGTTGTCCATGGTTTACAATATACTGTATCCGCATCAGGTGTGTAATAAATGCCTTTGTACCCTGGTAAACCCGGCCCTGATACAACAGAATAGTTACCGCAATTAGGGATGGAATTACCATTCTGGTCGAGCATTTGTACATTAAAGTATGGCTGCTGATAGTAAGTATGGCCTGGGTTTTCAAGTACTACTGCATACATATAAACAAAATTGGCATTGGCAGTAGTTACTGTAAAAGTTTGTTCCAATTGGCCCATTTGTGCACCGTTTCGTGTGCTATCACCAATACGACAGGAATAAGAACCACCTGTAGGACATACTACAGGGATTAAAGCACCCGCAACGGGGTCAACACCTGTACCTGACATTAATGCAACCTGGTAGTCATTTGTATTAGGGTCGAATGCAGAGCGTGTTACAGCACCGCATGCACCGCCCGTAAATACTGTATTACTAAATGCTGTGGTTGATGATGTATTTTGAGCATAATAGGCGCTCCATGCTGATAAATTTCCATTCTCAAATCCTATATTATCACACGCAGGGTTACACGCACTCTGTGTTGAGTGAGTTGATTGATGGCTGTATTCTTCAATGCTATTTGGGTATTCCAGTTCCACCTTTCTGAACTCAGTGAATAGTGCAGAATATTCCTTAATTCTTTTGTATGCATAGTTCTTTATATCTGTATCGGTTGTAATTTGTTTCTGTAGCACCGCATTCCAGAATGCGCTGACATCAGAACCAAATAATTTATCGTAATAATAATTGCAAAAGAGTTTCATTTCGGCAGCGGAGGCGCCGACTTGTTGCTGAACAGTATCTAGTATACGATACGCGCGCAGCTTGTCACTGGCAAGTTCAACTTCATCACCTGCTGATGGCTTGCTTTGAAGAGTGGTAATGTTAAGTTCTGTAAGGTCATTTACTGAATTCTCTGTTTTAAGTTGTTCGTAGTATTTCTGAAATGTGTTGAAGTTTGAAGTTTTGCCATTCTTTGTAGTTTTAGCTTTTATTCCGCTTTCGAAAGCCAATGTTTGGGAGGAATTATTCGGGGCGATACAGCGGCTTTCGTTTACAAACGACTGTATGCCCCGGAGACTTCTATCTCCGTCTTCGCTGGAAGGTGCTTTGTTACGTATATTATATGCAATTGCTAAGTGACTTATAAATAAGCATGGAATACTCGTAAGTAATATAATCCTCATCCCATGCAACAACCTGCTTAATAGGTATCCTGATAATGTAGTTATTGGTTCCATGATGTAACAGTTTATCCCTCAATCATAAGTAAACGCTACTGATTACAGGATGTTACGGATATTTTCAGGCCTTTCCGGAAATGTCAATCAATCAATCAATTACAGAAGATAAATAATTATCCTTGTTCTAAATCAATTAGATTAACCGTTATACAGTTAATATGTTTTTATTAAAAATGAAAATCAAGTGTAACATTTTTAATACTATGCGTAAAAGGCTGCTTTCTCAAGTACTATGATAATGTGAAGCGAATTGCGATTCCGCCATCCATAGTTGATGTAGGGTAGGATGAGGAGATGAATGGTGTATTAATGACCTTGTCGAAGAAGAGGCGGAAACTGACACGTTGGTTAATGTTATACTCGGCCTGAGACTTAATAGACAATATAGATTGACCACCCGTTATCTGGCTTGAAAGGTCTTCCGTATTTCGTATAATTGTTTCATTCTCGCGTAATGAAAAATCAACTTTAATTGTCAAATCATTCTTTAACGGTTTATTGCTGATCTTGAAAGGAAGCGGAACATTCTTTAATTTGTATCCCAAGCCCATTATATATTCTTCTCCATGCACTTCATCTATTGTCAGGTCACTCATATTAAGTGCTATTTGCCTGTCGGTTCTTATTTCAATATTCGACATGACATTATTTTTTAATGTAACACCTATTTTAATGAGAGGCGAAAACTGGTCGCTTAATGATACAGTAGGTATTTCATCTTTTGGTATAAAATTATTATATGAATCACGTGCCCATGGAGCAGTAGGGTCAGCATTATATAATAAATTGTAATTATAGCTGCCTACGCTGTAATTTGAAGTATACGCACTACTGATTGTTACAGACTGTGTATTGTTCTTTACCCATGGAATAATTTTTGTCAGACCTGAATAGGATATGGTCCAGTTAGGGAATGGTATGGGAGGGAAGGCTGTAAGAGGTATTTTGTTTGCGCTTTGTCCTGAATACGCAGCCAGGAATGCAGGGATTAGAACATTCTGTGAAGTAAGCCCATATCCATCATACGATGCAGTATCGCCATTCCCAACAATCTGCCCGTTTGATTGACCTCCGCTTGCTTGCGCCAATCTTTTTGATACGATCATTCGGTTGGCGCGGAATGTATTGAATATAGAAGCATCAGCAAGGCGGAATGTGGTTGGCAGCATAAAATATGACATACTGAAACTTCCTGCCTCTGTATATGTATTAATTACCGGGAAAAGTTTAGAGTTGACCGGAGATATTGAATCGTGGAGATATTGGCTGGTACTTAGGGTACGGGAATGTGTTACAGTAACATCAATTTTTAAATCAGGAATAGGTTCTAATGTGGTATGTATGCTGAACGTTTGTGTAGAAACTGTAGTGAAAGGAGTAAATATGGAAGTGTCGGTACTCAGCCAGTTATTTTGTATTACCTGTTCTATAAATTGGGGGACCAGATGCTTCGTTGTACTACCCGGCAACTGGTATAGAACTTGTTTTTGCCCTCCGCCAAATACAAATAATGGTCCTGGTATCCATCCATTCGAAGGATTCATACCAAAGAATTTTGTAGAATCTTTATAGCCAGGTAAAACTAACCCTTCATTATCGCTATAAGTGCCGGACACATTTTTAACCATTGTTAGTACATGTGTAACCCACTTACCAATGTAATAACCGGTGGTCTTGGTTGTATCTTCAGGCGGGGCTTTTTGAGCAGCTTTCAAACTATCACCTTTTTTATTTCCTTTGGCATTTTTTCCTAAAAGTCCTCCTTTACCACCGGGCATAAGCTTATTATTTGGCCCGTTTTGAGGTTTTGCCTTTTCATCATCCATGTATTTTTTAATAAATGGAACTTTATTATAAAGCATAACCATATTAAACTGGCCGTTTATTTGTTTGGTATTAGAATTCTGAATCGTTGAGCCAAGGCTTGGTTCAGCAAATGGTGCATGCATCCATTCATACGACGCGGTGTAACGTGCACTTGCCGTTACAAAATCAAGGAATGGAAGTTTATTAATAGGAATATCGTAACTGAGGTTTTCAGTTTGTTTAAAATCTGTATTTACCTGATGAGTAAAAAAGTCATTGCGAATGCTGTCCCTTTGTTCTTTGGTAGTAATAGGTTGCCCTTCTGGCTCAAGAACACGTGAGTCGTTAGTTGCAGTATAATCGAATTTTAATGATTTTGTAAACGGAAAAGAGAAGTTATAATTCCGTATCATATTGAATGTTTTACTCACCTGGTCTGGTAAAGGTGGAATATATTCTCCCGGTATAATAACCCGCATTTGAAAAGCATTATAGCCCCGGTCGATGTTGGCCGAAACGCTAAGCTTATCTGGTATCGGGTAGAAGTTAAAATCGCGTATCAGCGCCAGGTATTTATTCTTTTTAAAGAAATCAGATTTTATTAATGGCTGAATTAGCTTTGGATGAAAGGAATAGTTATAGGTAAGGTTGCCATGGTATGTTTGTGTTATACTCGACTGAGTATTAATATCCTGGTGGTTTTGTTGTGTGTATGCATATGTAGCCGATAGATTCTCAACATCATAGAAGTGGGTCTTTTTCTGATTCTTACTTCTGTTTTTATGCACATTAGTAAAGTTCATACTCTTCAGCGTAGTAATTGTAAGAACCTCATTTCTTAAGCTATCCTGAGATGATTTAGGTAGAGTGGAAAGTGCGTTGCTCAGCAAAATATCAGGATCAAGCGGATTATACTCAGGTATTATTTCCTGCTGACCATAACTTAAGTAGGTCGGGATACTCAGGTTCCAGGACGGTGGCAATAGTTTACCCATTTCAAGATTAGTAGCCATGGTGTAACCAAGGTCTGTTTCACGGCTAAGGTTACCAACAGTAGTTTCTAAACTACCAAAGCCGGGTGTAGAAACATTTCCTGCTACGGACAGTGTACCCCAATCGGCAAGTTTGGCTGTTTCTCTTGTTATGGCAGCCACCCCTCCTTTTTCTGAAAAATTGGTCATGCGTAATTCATCAAACCACACTTCAGTACATTTAGGCTGGCCATCATCTGTCGATGATGTGGCTTTTGTTTGTTTCGGGTTTCTCACCCCGAGCATTATTACCTGAAGGTTACTTACGGTAGGGTTTCCGACAACTGTAATATTATTCGCTCCATCTTTTACTGTATATGGTATTTGTAATGCAATTGCTGCAGAGTTACCGCTTCCGATAGTTGCATCTCTTGCAAGTTTAGCATTCTCCAGTTTAGATATATCAATATTCATTTGGTTCGCATCAGGCCACACTGCACTCTGGTCTCCTGCATTATTAGTATTGTAAGTACCCTTAGGTGTAACCTGTAAAGGCACCTCATATTCATAATAGTTACTTGTAAAATCACTGCCAAGGCGAATGAACGCAGTAACATCACCATCCTTTAAAAGATGCACCGGATCAGCCGATTCGCAGTGAATGAACATTTGAAGATTTTTATATGCACGCAAGTCAAGTTGTACGTTTTTATAAACTGCACGTGCGTCACCATCTTGCAGGTTGCATAACTGGAGTGCCAATGATCCTTCATTCTCCTGTGCCAGGTTGGCCGATTGTAAATTCAACTGCCTTTGTATACCAGGCGGAATTACATAGTTTACTGGGCTACGGCCCGCGTTCTCTTCCAGGTTAACACCATACATATTGAATGACGTTATGTTGTCATTGTTAGGTATATAATCTCCCGGAGCAAGTAATGAGCTTGTGAATTTACGCCAGTCATCACGTACCAGTTCAAGTTTTGCAAAACGGCACATAATAGGCCTGTCGAAGCCTTTAAAATACATACGAATAAACCGAATAGACTTAAAATCGGCTATAGGCCCTACTTTAGTTGTAAATGATGAAATTGGTATTTTAAACTGGTACCAGTAAACCTGGTGGGTTTTGCCATCGGGTGTAGTAGGGGCAGGTGCAAGGAAGGCATTTGTTATGAAGTTATTACCGGAATTATTCGGGTTTATATCTTTGGGATCAACTTTTACCTGGTATTCATAATATGTTTCATCCGTACTTAATGTATTATCCTGGTTAATGTCTTCAGTATTTGGCAAGGTGCTTTCAGTAGTTGGGTAGTTACCACCATTGGGGTTTTGATTTCCGTATTGCGCTTGTGTCTCCGAGTTACCTTCTAATCCATTAAAAAACATATAGCGTTGTGTCACATTAAGTGCTTCCTTATCGTAATCATCGCCCCTGTAGTAATGATAGTTATCTGATGAGGGATCTGATAATGCATTTGTATACGCTGTAGATGAAGCGCCATATTTTTTCCCAAGTGCATTAATGTAATAACCGAATTTTACTTGTTCCTGGGCATCTGATAATCCATCCAAGCCAACATCCTGGTATGGCCTTGAAGCAGTGTTATTATCAAACGCATCTACTAATGAAGGATTGATTGGCACCCTTGCCCAATGTGTTGTAGTAAAGGGGGCATTAATATTGGCCGGATTTGCTGAATCCCCTGAATTTGTTGGTAATCCGTTTTCAAAACTCTTTAATCCATCCGGTAGTACATCTTCTGACACATCACCCAAATCAAAATAAAGTGACCCTGTATTATTAGCTCCTTCCAGGTTATTATTAGGGTTTATTGTACTTGTCGGAGTATTGGTATTGTCAGCATTATACGGATCCATCATCCAGAATTCGATAAACCCTATATTGTTAGCTTCGAAATCTGTTTCCTGAATTGACCGCTGTATACCACCCCAACGCGTTGTGGGTGATGCAAGTGTTCCATCAATATTTGTACCCGCAGAAAAACTACTACCTGTTCCATCATAGTTATAAGGACCTCTCAGTTGAGGATAAAAACCTAAGTTAAGCACAGGAAGATTTAACGGTGTGCCTGTAGGTGACTGTTCGTTAGGGAAAACTTCAGTTTGCAGTACCATACGTGAAAAGTCATCGGACATCATTGCAACTGATTCACTGGTTGGCGTAAGATTGGTTGTCTGCTGTTGTAGTAAAGGGTCAACAACGTACCATACAACCTTTGCCCTGTTATATCCTGCCGATGTACTTGCAGTATCTATCGGATTTGCTTCCGGAAATAAGCTGGCCTGGCCTTGCGGAATACTGGATATTGACCATGAATACGGTTGTGAAATGTCAATAAAGCTTTCACTTCCCTCAAAGTTATCAATGTATGCATTACCAGTCTGCCCGATATATTTGGGGTGGCCGGGTATCATCGCAGCAAATTCAGTGCTCGATGTAATTTCAGATGGTGCTTTTGTTCGTATGAATGGTAATTTATCTACCAGTTCTGTTAACCATGGTGCTTCCGTTTTAAAGTCTTCATTTAAGCCCACCATTGTATTTGAAACAGGCTCCTGCCCGATACTTACAATCTGTGTAAGCGGGTGCTCGGTGTAGTTTACAAGTGTTGCACCAAGGTTAAAATCTTTTGACATCATGTAGTCGAAATGCTGTCCGAAAAATGTTTTAGATTCTATACTGAACAATGCATTATTTTCCAGTGAAATATTAATGGCGGTACCTGAACTCAATAATCCCTGGTTCAGAATTTTTACACGTCCCAGGGTATAATCTACAGTATAGTCAACGTTCTCTGTAAGCTTTATTCCGCCCGCTGTTACCAGAACAGAGCCGGGTGGAACGTTAAGCGCGCCAAGTGAAATATCTGAACTGACTGAAGACTGGAAACTTCCACGTATCCAATATCTATCGAGGTTTGGCTCCTGCTGTGCCGATACTAATACTGAATCATATAATGCCTGGAAAACATAAGGTAATATCTGTGTTGGTGTGTAGCCTGCCTGGTGAAGCTTTGTTCTTAAATATGAACCGAACGGCTCTACACTTGGAAATATAACATAACCGTTTGCCGGATCAATGGTCATACCGGGGGTAAAATCAAAAAGTCCATCTGAAATTCTGTCACCTTCTGCATCTAATTTATCGAGCCCCATTACCTGTAACAATTGCTTTGTACTTAAAGAGCCAGATGGTAGGTAGGGAATGTCAACACCAGTAGCCGGGTTAGAATACCAGATATTGAGCAGGAAGTTCTGTGAATTTATCTGGTATGATCCGAGGGCGTAAATATTTTTCATCATTAAATTCCACATTGGTGTACCCGGGCTTACGTTAGTGCTCTTCAACATTTTAACGATAAGCTCGTTTGTAGTTGGCACTCCATCGGTTGAAAACTGACCTACCTGGTACACTGTGCCATTATATGTGTATTGATATGCAACTCCAAGTACCTGATCATAATTCAATGGTTGCTTAAGCGATATATAGCCGAGCTTAGCATTCAAGGTGTATTCAGACGGGTTCAGCATTCGGGCAAGGTCAATTTTTTCAAAATCGGTAACCTGTACTAAGTGTGCACTTATAAGCCCGCTTACAGCCGTAATGGGGGTTTTAACATTCGGATAGGAATTTTCAAGAGTAGGCGGGTTAAGATTGTTTACGATGTTATTAGGGGCATAAAACACTGTGTTGAGGTACTTAGGGCTCATCTTTACATAATTGTGATCGGTGAAGTTGGAGTCACTTTCACCCAGGTCGGAGAGGGCAATAATATCGCGGGTATTTTGTGTGGCAGTAGAGGTATTAGTAATCCAAACCTCAATTTTTGTAATGGTAACGCCTGAGTTTATAATTGGCGGATTGGTAAGTGCACTGTCGTACTGTTTCCTGAAGAACTGGGAAAGAAAATAGTGCTGGTTGGCCATATACTGGTCAACCTTTACATTAAAATTGCTGGTTTGTGCGCCATTTTGCACAGTAAGGCTTTTCTTATTTCCCTTTTCCTGTGCGTAAACAGTAGTAGAAGTTAAGCGGCCAAATTGCAACTTTGTTTTTACACCAAACAAACTTTGACTACCTGTTATCAATGTTCCCGGCAGGTTAAAGGTTACGTTACCGGCATCAATACTCTTTATAATATCATCTTCGTGTCCTGTAAAGGCAAGCTTCATCTGATTCTGAAAGTCGAATGTCGCTTTGGTATTATAGGTTGTAGATAGTTTTAGCTTATCACCTATTTCACCTGTTACATTAAGCTGTATGTTCTCATCAAAATTGAATGTTGTCAGGCTTCGTTGTATTACCGGTAAGGCGGGGTTCTCTAATTTAGAATTATTGAATCCGAAAGTAAGTTCCGCTGATCCCTGAGGCCTTATGTTTACGTATGGTGTACCAAATATATCCTGAAATAATTTACCCCCGATCTTAATAGGCGGTATAAGCTGATTTTGTTTTTGTTCCTTGGTGGTAGTTTGAACCTTTTGAGCAAAGTAACTGTGCTCAGATTTTTGATTCATGTATTCCATAAACTGGTCTGAATCCATTTCGGTTGGAATACGGTAGTCCATATTACCTATGCGCTGGTATATTTCGTATTTGCCGGTTACTGGGTTATAAATTACATCCGTCTTTATGTTCGATGGATTTGACAGCATCAACCCTCCGTCTGGATTATAAAGCGGTTGTCCATTACCTGATTGATCTGTAAAAGGGTAAGGAAGATCGGGTGCAGGAGTATTGTTTTGGGGTGGGGTGTCTACAGCAGCTTTAACCTTAAACGGGGCAATAAAGCCACCGTTGCCTTTAGCCCATGTTTTATTAAACTGGAGCAAAAGCATTGCCACTATTACAAGAGGTATGTATTTTTTAAAAAATGTCAACCGGCTCTTATCTTAAAATAATAAAGAGTAAAAATGCTGCATCAAAGAGTCGTTTTATGTTGATTATTAACTAAAAAGGGGAACGAATTTAAAAATTTTTCAGTATTCTTTTCACGAGGTCCTCCAGAGATAGGGCTTCTCCTTCCTCACGAATGGTTTTTTCAATAGCTTTTTCGGCAATATTTCTCGCATATCCAAGCACTTCAAGTGCATTTAACGCCTCCTGTTTCAGTTTATTGTGAGGGCTTGTCAATATACCCGGGGTAATGCCAAAACTTTCTTTGCCCATTTTGTTTCTCAGGTCTACAATAATGCGTTGGGCCGATTTTTCGCCAATACCTTTAATTGCTTTCAGGCGACTTACATCTCCGTTCACTATAGCCTGCTGTATCTCCGGTGGCGATAAAGAAGACAACATCATACGCGCTGTAACAGCACCTACCCCCGACACACTTATCAGGTCACGGAACATTGTCCTTTCATCTTCATCGGCAAAGCCAAATAAAACATGGGCATCTTCCTTTACACTCAGGTGAGCATACAGCTTGTATTTGCCACTATCAGGCATTTTGGTAAAGGTGTTCAGCGATATGTTGAGCAGGTAGCCTACACCATTACAATCTAACACTGCATAAGCAGGGTTCTTTTCTTGTATAATTCCTTCGAAATATGCGTACATAAATAAAGGCATTAGGCCTTTAATGCCTAAAAATAAGGATTTTATTTATTCCTCGACTGTGCGTCTACAACCGCTATGGTAACCATGTTTACAATTTCCCTTACCGAGCAGCCTAATTGCAGAATATGCACCGGCTTTTTCATGCCCAGCAGAACCGGTCCAATAGCCTCAAGGCCACCCATTTCCTGCATTATTTTATATGCAATATTACCCGAAACAAGATTAGGAAATATTAATGTGTTTACGTTCTTATCAACAAGGTCTGAAAAAGGGAATTGTTCCTTTAGTAATTGGTTGTTCAAAGCAAAGTTGGCTTGAATATCTCCATCGACAATCATACCCGGATATTTCTGGTGCAATATTTCAACGGCCTTTGCAACTTTGTTAGGTAGCTCTCCTTTTACTGAGCCAAAGTTTGAATATGAGAGCATTGCTATCCGCGGAGTAATATTGAACTGTTTTATGCTATTCGCCGTTAGTAGCGTAATATCAACCAGGTCATCAACTGAAGGATCAATGTTCATAGTAGTATCGGCAAAGAACATTGGGCCGTGCTTGGCTAGCAACATATACATACCGGCCACTCTTCTTGCATCAGGATGCACACCAATGGTGTCAAGCGCAGCTTTAATAGGGTCAGCATATTTACGTGTAATGCCCGATATCATAGCGTCAGCTATACCGGTTTCCACCATCATGGCGCCAAAGTAGTTACGCTCGCGCATCAGCTTGCGTGATTCGTACTGGGTATACCCTTTTCTTTTTTTCTTTTCATAAAGGGCGTCACCGAAAATATGTCGCTTTGGTTCCTCAGCCTTAGATCGTGGATCAATAATAGGAACCTCGTCGAGATTGAGATTATATTCTGCAATTAATCGTTGAATTTTATCAATAGCACCTAGCAGTATTGGCTTTGCAATACCTTCGTCTCTCACTTGTTGCGCAGCTTTCAATATTTTATAGTTGTCCGCTTCAGCAAATACAACACGTTTAGGGTTACTCTTGGCTTTTGATGTAATGCTTTTCAATAGGTCATTATCAAGTCCAAGTCTGCGGATGAGTTCTTGTTTATATCCTTCCCAATCTTCAATATTACGTTGTGCTACACCCGATTCAATGGCGGCTTTCGCAACGGCAGGTGGCACGGTTGATATTAGTCTTGGGTCATTTGGCTTGGGTATAATATATTCCGGACCGAAACTGAGGTTGCGTGAACCATAGGTAATATTCACCGATTCAGGAACAGGTTCTTTTGCAAGCCCTGCAATGGCAAATACAGCCGCCATTTTCATCTCCTCATTTATTTGTTTGGCACGCACGTCAAGTGCACCGCGGAAAATGAACGGAAAGCCTAACACATTATTCACCTGGTTAGGATAGTCAGATCTGCCGGTTGCCATTATTACATCTTTACGTGCTGCAATTGCATCGGGGTAGGATATTTCGGGAGTGGGATTGGCCAATGCAAATACGATAGGGTTCTTATTCATGCCTTGCAGCATATCTCCTGTCACTACATTTCCCTTCGAAAGGCCTATGAACACATCAGCGCCTTTCATGCCATCACCAAGGTCTTTGGCTTTTTTATCACTTACAAAAAACAGTTTTTCTTCGGTAAGGTCTTTCCTGCTTTTATCAAGCAGGCCTTTACTGTCGAACATCATTATGTTCTCTCTTTTGGCACCCACTTTAATATATAGCTTAGCGCACGATATGGCCGACGCACCTGCACCGTTCACCACAATTTTTACTTCATCAATTTTTTTGCCCGCTATTTCAATAGCATTGATAAGTGCTGCAGCCGATATAATAGCCGTACCATGCTGGTCGTCGTGCATCAGCGGAATATCAAGCTCTTCCTTCAGTCTTCTTTCTATTTCAAAACACTCAGGCGCCTTAATATCTTCAAGGTTAATGCCACCAAATGTTGGCGCTATGGCTTTAACCGTTTGTATAAACAACTCAGGGTCCTTGGCATCAACCTCAATATCGAATACATCAATATCAGCAAATATCTTGAACAATATTCCTTTTCCTTCCATAACCGGTTTTGACGCTTCAGGGCCAATGTCGCCAAGGCCAAGCACTGCAGTGCCATTGCTGATCACAGCTACCAGGTTACCTTTTATTGTGTATTTATATACGTCTTCTTTGTTCTCGGCTATTTTCAGGCAAGGTTCTGCAACACCCGGCGAGTAAGCCAATGACAGGTCGCGTTGTGAGCTATGTGGTTTGGTAGGTATTACTTCTATTTTGCCGGGCCTTCCTTGTGCGTGATATTCGAGTGCGTCTTCAGTGCTTATAGTTGCCATAAACTTGTCTTTGTTAGAGTAACAAATATAGCAAAGAAGTTCGGTTGGGCAAGTGGGGGCTAAGGGTATGTTGTTACTAGGCAGAAGGGCATCTTAGCAGTATATTCAATTACTCTTTTGGGCGTTCCCCTGCGGGTCGGGCTATCCCCTGCAAGTCCTCGCTGCGCTGTGGGCTTTACGCTACTATCCCTAACGCAAATACAAAACCCGCGCCCACCTTTTACCTATTTCTAAATAACGTCAGCCTGAGCCTGTCGAAGGCCTTCCTTTGTACACTTCTTACTTTTAACCACAAAGCCCACAAAGAAAACAGCCCACAAAGCCCACAAATTTTTACTGACATCTGACGACTATCGACTAATGACTGTTTTATTGATAAATACAATAAATAACAATAAACCCAATTGCTAAAATTTATAGCTAATAATTGCAGTAATGCTTGAATTTCAATTAATTATGTTCAATTTTTATTGCTAAAATTCTTTCGTGTCAAAAAGGCAGAAAATTAAAAAGCCTGAGAGTTTTTCTCAGGCTTTTATATATATAGAATTAATTAGAATTTCTAAAAATCCAAGCTCAAAGAGAAGTAAGTAACAGGAGTTTTAGCAATGGTTCCATTGCTTATGCCCCATGCATCGTCGAAGCGAATAAAATAACCGAATATGCGTGTGCGCAAACCATAACCAACACCTTCTACAAAAGGATCCTGCAAGGTTGATAGCGTAACTGTAATAGGATTACCCGGTACGCTTACGACGGTTTCGTTCAATGCATTTTCATTCGAATATGGGGTTGGGCCCGTCCATGCTGTACCTGCATCAAAGAAACCTATAACCTGGAAGTTGTTAAAGAAATCAGATTTAATTGGCCTGTTAATAAGGTAATGGAAAATAGGCCAGCGTATTTCACTGTTGAATACTACAAAATCATTTCCGTTACGTATGTTCTCATCAAATCCGCGCATAGGTACTGCAAGGGTTTGGTATGCGTAATTATCAGCCTGCGATACGCTTATATTATTGTCGAATTGCGGACCGATCCATCCATCTTCACCACCCATGTAGTAAAGTAATTTTTCCTGCCCGAGTGATGTTCCGCCTGCTACCCTGTTCGCCCAGATCAGGTCGCGACTTATTTTCTGGTAATAACGTGCATCGAAACCAAAAATGTATGTGTTTGCATTTGGTATGCTTACGTCTTTATAGTATTGGGCAAATACTTTTGCTTTAAAGCCGTAGCTTATGTTGAGTTCAACAGGTGTGGTAGCATCATACACATATGCAACTTCTGCTTTGGGTACTACCGAATACTGGTTAGCCTGTTCCAGGCTGGGTACGTCACTCGACAATTCCACCGCTTTCTGTTCTATAATGGTAGCACTGCCTTCTACACGGGCTACTTCACTGAAAGGCCAGCGGAGCAGGTAAGTGGCATCGTGGATATAATCTTTAGCTGAATAACCATTTTCACTTGAACTCAAAAGGGCTTCACGGTGCAGTATTATTACTTTATCGAGCCGTTGTGAAAGGTCGGAATAACTTAAAAAATATTCATTCGTGCTCAGGTCAGCAGCCATGCGAATACCTCCATCAATACGGTAATCTTCAAACAGGTCTGAAAGGCCTGCACCAACTGAAGCGCCAAAACCCGGCTCCTGGTATTGAGCATATCCTATATATGGCTGGTAAGTAGTATTGGTAAAACTATTGCTTAGCTGGGTAAGTACGTATTCCGGTATAAAACTCACATGGTAATCATTTCTTTCCAATACTTTTTTGCGGGTGTGGCTTGAATCGTGTTTTGCAGTGTCTTTTACTGCAGCCACTTTTTGAGGCTCCGGTTGCATATTAACGACTGAAGGTTGTTGTTGTACATAATTATTTGTAGTAGCAGCAGGCGGCGGAGTATAGATACGGGTATCATCAAAAGAATAGTCGTTTATATTAACAAGCATGTGTGCCGGGTCAGCTTTCTTTAAAGTATCAGCAGCTTTCTTTTTTGTGGTGTCAGTATGTGGTGCAATAATGGGTTGCAGTATGGGCGGTGGAAGTTTAATTACCAGTGTTTTTGACGTGTCGTTTCTTTCAATTGCTGCCAGCGAATCATCTTTCCTTTTTTTCTTTTCGGCCGCTAAGCGTGCTGCCATAAAATTTGTATTGCCGGGTTGTGTAGGTATAAAAGTTCCCTGTGTAGATGACAAAGTATCGTTATACATCCAGTACTTCCCCTTGTAATACATTATCTGTGTGGAGTTTTGCGATGTATTGGTTATGTCTTGTTCTTGTATGTTACGTGCGTAATCAGTAATAGGGAAAGAGTGAACAATGTAACGGTAATGCGCTGCAGTATCAACAAAACTAATGGTACTGTCTATACTGGCCAGGTACCTGTTTATAATTCCCGTTGCATTACTCAGGTACGATACGTAACCACCGGCATAAGCCATAGGAGAGGTTTCATCAACATCGGGTGTATTGGTTATTCTTCTCAATATGTTAGAGTGGCTAATATAGTTGTATTCAAAAATATCATAATGTTTCTGCATTTTTTTATAATCTCCACCTGTTCTTAATGTATCATCGGGCCGGTTCGAACTGAATATTATTTTGCTGGAATGTTCTATGAATTTCGGATTAAGGTCATCATACACATCATGGGTTAATTGCTCAAATGCATTTGATGCTGCTGTAAAAATATACAGGTCAGTTTGTCCTTCCTGCACAGCAGACATAACAAATTTTGTTCCGTCATCAGCGTATGAAAAGTCAAGTATTTTAGAGAAATTTACTATTCTTCTTCCTTCCAGTTTATGGTCATTTATGGTATAGGTATATAACATAAGCTTACCTTTTTCTTCCAGAATTATTGAGAACAACTGGCTTGTTGGGTGCCATGCCATCAGCGGGTAAGAATAGTCGAGCACGCGGTTTATCTTATGCCCCTGCTTGAATATTTTTTTACGTTTATGTGTCTTAAGGTCATATAGCCACACTTTCATTTGTCCCAATTCATTTGTAGAATACACTACATATTTTCCATCGGGGCTGGCATGTAATTGGTAATACACGCGCGTGTTCTTAGGCTTTTTAAGCAAGGGAGCATTTTTGGGCATTGCCATGGTGCTGTTATCTTTTTCATACTGGGTAGTATAATAGTTCAGCCAATCACCGGTAAGCCCTTTCAGGTTTGTTCCCAGCACAAACAGGCATGCACTTTCCACACTCCTTGCGGTTCGCGTAAGGTACAGCACATTAGGTATAACTGTTTCTCCGTAGGTCTGCGCAATATAGTTCCATATTGAAACACCGGCATAGGTTGCGTCTAGCCCGGTAAGGTGGTTGAATTTTTTATAACGCCCAGTTTCAATGCCATCACGTATATGGTTATCAATTTCCGGGTTCCATCCGTTAGCTGCATAGTACACAAAACCCTGTTCAAACCATGGTGGAATATTTAATAAAGTAGAACCACGCAACACATTAGTAACACTACCACCATACATCATTTCATTGAACATAACCTGCGCAATGCCAAGGCGTATCTGGGAATTTAGTTTCTCATGGTCTCCTTCAAAATACAATATCACTTTATGGCCCACAATTTTGTTCACGCCACCCGTGTTATATTGATCGTCCTGTGAAAGGCCTAAATTGCTCTGGGCATATTCCGATTCTTTATTATAAACAATGAAATCAATACCGCTTTGTAACTGGTAGTCCATAAAGTTCGATATCTGGGCAATATCCTCCTTGGCCTTGTCGCCCACATAGCGGGCTATTTTATCACCACCCATGTAAAAATAAACTTTGTACCCTGTATAGTCAAAGTAGTTCCATAAAAAAGGCTGGTATTGTACCCTGTTCTTACCAAATTGCAATTGCGAACCTGAGTAAAATTGCGAGTATGCAGAAAACTGGAGGGAGAAAATTAAAATTGCCGTAAAGTAAAGGCTTCGTCTGCGTAACACTGGTTCCCTATATTAGAATGCTAATTTAGTATTTTTGCGCTAAGTATTATATATATGCTAAAACAGACAAGTTTTGTGTTTAACATGTTCAGTGAAAACACATACATAATTTACCTTGAAACCGGTGAAGCTGCAATAATTGACCCGGGTAACAGCGATGCATCAGAGAACCGCAAACTCACCGATTTCATAACTACAAACGGGCTTAAACCTGTTTTATTACTTAACACGCATGCTCATATAGATCATGTACTTGGTAATCACTTTGTACATGAAAAATATGGTCTTTCTCCAAAGCTGCATAGGGCTGACTTACAGATACTTGATGCCTTGGTGTATTCTTCTCAGTTCTATGGTGTTAGTGCCATTGCATCTCCAAAACCGGAAGCATTTTTAGAGGAAGGTGATGCGGTGAAACTTGGCGATGAGGAATTACAGGTAATTTTTGCTCCGGGGCATTCTCCCGGCAGTATTTGCTTCTATTCTGCCAAACATAAAATATTGTTTGGTGGCGATGTAATTTTCAGGGAAAGTATAGGCAGAACTGATTTGCCTGGTGGAGATTTCGATACATTGGCGCATCATATACATACTAAACTCTTCAAATTGCCTGATGATGTAATTGTTTATTCAGGTCATGGTCCGGCTACAACTATAGGGCACGAAAAAAAGCATAACCCTTTTGTGGGTGAATTGGCCAATGGGTTTTAAATTCCAGGTTTGCATTCATGTATTATGGTACATGAAGCCATATAAAATACAATGGTAATATAGGCCCATAAAAGTGAAAAGAGTATATGTATACTTGTTTCAAATAATTTCCCTTTCCATAGTTTGGGAGAGTAAACGAATAGTTGGAAAACAAGGCGAATACCCCAGAATATAAATAGCCCGAACCCTATTTGACGGCCAAGATGGGTGTAAAGTAGGTCATGTGAGCAGAAAATACAAAGTAGTGCCATAAGGACTATAATAAGAACAACAAAGAATGTATGTACATACATCATTTGTTTGTTCATCAGGTTCAAGGATTGCAACTCTGTTTTCCACTTGAAATATGTTGGAAATGGAAGATGAATTGCTGAGAGTGCAAGTAAAAGAAATCCTATGATTTTGAGGTGTATTTCCATTTTAAATAAGAATGAACATGGTTATAAAAGGGTTTATTTTGGTTTCCGATTCTATTGTTAAACCTGCATTTTCAAACGCTCTTCTCCAGGTCTGGTTCGACAGAAAATGAAGGAAGCCGATATTGTATGCCAGCAAATTATGAATGTCTCGCTGATGTTCAACAACAATTATTTTGCCATCGGTTGATAGTATGTTCTTCAGTTGCTTGAAAAAAGAGGCTCTTTCCTGATAGTTTCGTATTTCATGGGCTGCAAGTATTAAAAAAAAATAATCAACACTGTTTACGGCGAGTGTTATTTCAGAAGTATTAATGGTTTGCGTGCCTGGAAACGCAGGATATGCCTTACGTGCTCTTTCAATAGAAATTTCGGTATGTTTGGATGGATCATAAAAATCAAGTATTGTCAATTTTGAGCCCGGATATTTATCTTTCAATATTGCGCTTGTTTCATCAAAGCCTGCATGTATGTTTACAAGCTGTTTGTTAGATGTAATATGTAAAGGGTTAAGCCAATTTAAGGAATATAGATCAGTAATGTCATAAACATAAAAAGATACAGCCAGAGAAATAGTTGTGACTATAATTATAATATAAGCTATACTTAATGAGATAGTGTTTAATGGAAATGGTAGAAATTTGCGACACAAGAAACATAAACTGGTTAGCACAATAGTTGCTGCATAATAATGCCAATTGAACCGAATAATATTAATTACACCCTGAAGCGGTTTTCTTTTCAACCTTTCCATTCTTCTATTTTACCTTTTTTCCAATAATATGGAATATTCCTGAGTATAAAAGCATTCGCTAAAACAATACTCTTAAATCCTTTCTGGTGTATAAAGTCTACATTATGTTTTAAAACTTCTACTGGTTTTGGCTCCCAGTTTTCCCTTACTCCTTCAATGATTAAGACTTCTTTCGCCGGACTATTATACATAAATGTAAAGGGTAAGGGACCTGCAAAATGTCGTGCTTCTTTCCATTCATTGAAGGGCGAACCAGCTGGTAGCGTAACATCTGTTTTATCAGTCAGCACCTCAATATTTAAGCCTGATTTTTTTGAGACTACTCCCATTATGCCATTATGCAGGGAATATGTAATGTCAGTAGTTGTGTAATTATAGTGAGTAAAAATATTACCAAAGAATGACATTTTATTTTTATTGGTTTCTGATTTCAGAATGTATAACCCCCTTAATCTTTTGCCTTTGTTATTGGTGTATCTTACAAATATCCGGAACCCGATTAAAAAGAAATCGTTACCCATGAATACCGGAAACCCTTTTGGGCGCAATTTTTTTGAATTAACAAGAGCAATTGCAACAAATGCCCACTTGTCATTGAAAGTATCCAATTCCAAGCACTTTGGTATAAATTCCATTAACTCTTCTTTTGGCACCGCATATGTTAATACCAAAGAGCTTTCAAAAAAAGTTTCTACGGCAAAAGGGTGGTTCTTGAGTGATGGCATAAATTACTTTTGCGCTACCTGGTTTGTTAAAATGAATTCATTGAAAAATACAATGCTGATGAAGAATAAGGCTACAATTATATTTGCCCGTCCAAACAAAAGAATATCAGGAACTAATATAAATTCAGTTATGTTCATTGCGACAACAATAATTATTTGAGTAATTGCACACCAGCGTGATTGTATTCTACTAATAACCCAAATAAACATTAGTATCTCTAATGCTCCAATCGTTTTAGTTACAGTATGCGAATAGGACTTGCCAAGTATTCTTGAAACAATTAACTCATGGCGCGGAACAAGATTAAGTATTTTGCAAAACAAGCCGTTTATAAGCCATACCAAAGAGATGCAGATAGTAAGTATGGGCTTTATAAATCGGTTATTGACCATCATTAGTTTGTGATAGATCTTATCTATCAAAGATAAGGAATTGAACTTGAAATGAAAAGACCTTTCCGGTATTCCTGGAAAGGTCTTTATAGATGATCCTCCTTTGTTACAAGTCTAGAACCCGCCTATGTTTATCCCTAACACATATGGAGGTAACTCAGGAAGACCAGTTGCTGTACCGTTAGTGGGCTTGAAGAGATTAGCCATACGGTAATTAAAATATAATGAAACACCGCTTTTTGTCCCAAGGCTGAACCGCAGACCGTAATCGGTTGGTTTTATGAAGGACATATTTCTGTCGATGGTTTTGGTTGAGGTAGATGATGCATTATCACCATTAGAATAATTATCCCAGGTTACGTGGCGGTTCCAGAATATCCAATCATAATAAAAACCACCATCGAAAAAGAACTTGCCAATAAAGAATCTGTCGAAAATTACACCACCGATGTTGTTAAGTGATATTTTTTCTGCATCGTGAATAACAGGGCTTGGTAATACCTTGTCAGCATCAGGCTCTAGGAAAAAGTCGGTTGATTTATAATAAACATCTACCCCTAGTCCGTTCCATTTGCAAAACTTATAACCACCACCCATGCCAAAGTTAAATTCCCTTGACCTGCCATATTTTATTCTTGCACCGGCATGTTCAGGGCCGGCAACATAACCATAGCCTATATATGCATCGTTGAAACTATGATCAGATTCTTTAGAAGATGATGAACTGGTGGTATCATTGTCTCCCTCTTCTCCTACGGTTACTGTAGCTCCGTCATCAGATTTTATTGTTCCGCCATCGTCAGCTGAAGTGTTTTTATCTATTGGTGTTCCTTTGAAATGAATAGAGCCTCCATCGGTAGCTTTTGCATTTATTTTATTTACGGCCCATGTTTTTATAACACCACCATCACTTGCAACAGCAGTAACTGTATCTGCTTTCATGTCCAGTGTTTTAATGCTGGAGCCATCTGTCGACTTAGCATCGAGCATAGATACTTTACCTGATAATT
>DATHNG010000167.1:0-12487 GCA_035486275.1 Bacteroidia bacterium | reverse complement strand
GAGAAAGTGTTCGCAATATTTGTTTTTGCAAGAGCTGCCAGGTCAGCATCCTGGTATTTAGCCGCATTTGCCCACCCATCGGTAGTTGATTGATCAAAAGTAGTCCATTTACCATCCTTCACATCACCATATGTTTTTTGATTAGGTCCGGCAGCAATGTTAATACCACCATTGCACATAATTATTCCTGTATCCATCCCTATATTAGATGCACTGCCATTAAAAAATCCAAAGGAAGAATCAATGCCCTGGTAGGTTATGTTTGTAGCAGTTATGCCACTATTCCCCAGTAACACATTATTTACAAGGTAGGTCATTGATGCATAATTCCCATTCCTGGTTGTAGTAAGCTGTGCTTTTATGTTTCCCGCAAAAACAACAAACAGTAATAGAGCGGCACGAACAGGTAACGATTGTAATTTTTTCATAGCATCCAGGGCTGATGTATAGTTTTATTATGTATATACCTTTTAACAAGGTTGTTTTTGGGGCGCGCTAATGTCGGAAAAAAATGGTGTTAATAGGTTAACTATAGATTAAATCGGAATTAAATAGTATTAATACCTGATAATCAAATTCTTGTGCTGTTCTTAAAGATTTCAGGTGTTGCGTGCTAATACACCTCAGGCACATTCAAAATATTGGTCATTTTATTATGCCTCAATTTAGTTTTTTTCTTTCCTTGTAGAGCCCAACCAGATCAGCTTCTCCCAGTATATGTCCTTTCATTGCTGCAAGTAGTTTATTTTTACTAAGGCCTGCAGGAAATTGTAATAATGTACTAAGTGCATATAGTTTAAAATGGTAATGATGGGTTCCATTCGGTGAGCACGGTCCGTCATACCCGGGTTTTCCGATACTTGTTATACCTTGTTTGGCACCATTAATAATATCAGTATCCGATGCAAGGTTTGAAACATGGGCTATATCCGTCATTAATATAGTATCGTTGGCAGGTATATTGTATACTACCCAATGTACCCATGTGGTCATAGGTGCATCGGGGTCGTCGACTATAAGTGCAAAACTTGCTGTGTTCTTAAACGGGTTATTCCAATGCAGCGGTGGTGAAATGTTACTGCTATCGCATGTATACAGTGCAGGAATGGTATCGCCTTCTTTAAAAGCAGTTGAATAGATATGAAGTGGTGCAGGGGCTGCTTGTGTGTCTTGTGTAATTGCACTTAGTGTGTTGCTGTGGTTATTGTTGCACGACACAATGGCAATAAAAACAAGAATTACTAAAGGCCTTATAAAGCTCATGTGTACTGCTATTGATTGATGTTGAACAAAAATAAAAAATCTTCTGTTACTTTTGTTTAACCTTTTTTAACAAAAGCAGCGCAACGAAACAGCGTCTATATCAACATGAAAGCTAATATTTAAAAAGGGAAATTTATGAAATACAAACTTTTATTTTTAGCAACTATAGCTGCCATAGGCGTAAATGCTAAATCATCACCCAAAGCCGCTAAGGTTGATTCCACTATCCAAAAAACAATGTTGGTGTACGATGTAAATACGCTTCGCGTTCCGGGTAATGAATTACCTATTGGTGTTCTGTCTTTTTTACAAAAAGGTACTGTAAGCCGCACAAAAGGATTGCTCAAAGGGAACGATGGCTGGTCGAAATACAAAGTTGAGGTTACAGGCGGTACATTTAAAAATGGTACTATATTAATAGGCGGAAATAATACCTGGAAAAAATACGATTCAATTACGGTGAATATATATTCACGTAAGTTTTTTGGCGGAAAAGATAAACTACTGCTGACAAAAAAGATACCGTATAATTATGAAACGGGAATTAAAATACTTACTCAGGGCAATTATTTAAAATCGCCGGGCGACCATATTCAATTTGGCATACGTACTTTTTTCGACAACAAAACATTTACCGATAAGTGGGCGCCGGTAAATAAAAATTTGCAGGATTTTGTGCTCAGAGAAAATGGAAGTCATATTTCAAGATCAATGGGCGACCTGAAAATTGATGATGACCCATATAAGATACAAAACGACAAAGCCGGACTGATAGCTAAACTGGCGAAGGACACTCTTTTAACGGACACTTTACAGATACGGCTCGACTATGCTGCTAAATACCAATGCGCCATATCATCACCTGCCGCAGGGCATAGCCTTAATGTAACTGCCGGAGTGTATTTTGATTCTATTATTCATGCCAAACTGATGAGTGTAAGTGTATATGATAGCGCCGCTAAAAAAACGTACAACTACATAATTAATACAGCAGGCGGTAGTATAAACATAAGCAGCCAGGGAGCAAATGGAACAAACGGAACAATGGGTACCGATGGCGCCTGGGGCGATGATGGCACAGCAGGAGATGAAACCACAAGTGTACAAAATGTGGTTAATGCCGATGGTTCTACAAGTGCTGTTACTACTACCAGCCAGGGCCCGGGGGGTAATGGAGATAATGGTGGTGATGGTGGCAATGGCGGTGATGGAGGTAATGGTTACAATGGTGGAGATATTTTAATACGTTACACGGCTGCAGCACAACCTTACCTCAGTTTAATAACTGCAACCAGCATAGCAGGTACCGGCGGTGCAGGTGGCAAAGGCGGCCAGGGCGGACGTGGTGGCTTAGGTGGTGCAGGTAGCCCATTTGGCATGCCCGGTAACAGTGGTAATGATGGTGCTGCCGGTGCTAATGGCAGCAATGGTATTAAAGGTAAAGTGGTTTTTACACAGGAAAAATAAACCCTGCAGAGTGGCAATTTTAGTATCTTAGCCTTGTGATTTTATACTAATTAATATGGCTTCGATACAAGACTTCAGTCCGCTTACTGCAATATCGCCGGTAGATGGCAGGTACCGCAAAACAACCGACAAACTGGCTGCGTATTTTTCTGAATATGCATTGATAAAATACCGCCTGCGTATTGAAGTGGAATATTTCATTGCATTATGTGCTGTTCCGCTTCCGCAATTGAAGGGAGTGAAGAAAGATGTGGCAGCAAAACTGAGAAAGATATATACCGAATTCTCTGAAAAGGACGCTAAGCGAATAAAGGAACTGGAGAGCGTTACCAACCACGATGTGAAAGCAGTTGAATATTTTATAAAGGAAAAATTCGACGCGCTGAAGTTATCTCAATACAAAGAGTTTATCCATTTCGGATTAACATCGCAGGATATTAATAATACTGCCGTTCCGCTTGCACTGAAAGAAAGTATTGAAGAAATTATATTGCCCGAACTGGAAGAGCTTTTGCTTAAAATAGCAAGACTTGCCAATGAATGGAGGCAGGTGCCCATGCTGGCACATACACACGGGCAACCGGCATCACCAACCCGCCTGGGTAAAGAATTTATGGTGTTTGTTGAGCGCCTTGAAAACCAATTGAACTCATTGGAAAGTATACCTGTATCGGCAAAATTTGGCGGAGCAACCGGTAACTTCAACGCGCACCACGCAGCCTATCCGCAAATAGACTGGAAAGTATTCGGAAACGGTTTTTTAGCTGAATTGGGTTTGAAGCGCCAGCAGTTTACTACGCAAATTGAACATTACGACGACCTGGCTGAAATGTGCGATTGCCTGAAACGCATCAATACTATATATATAGATTTTTGCCGAGATATATGGAGTTACATTTCCATGGGTTATTTCAAACAAAAAATAAAAGCAGGTGAAATTGGCTCATCGGCTATGCCGCATAAAGTAAACCCTATTGATTTTGAAAATGCCGAAGGCAATTTAGGTATAGCTAATGCTGTGTTCGAATTCCTTTCGGCAAAACTTCCTGTTTCGCGCCTGCAACGCGACCTTACCGATTCTACCGTTATCCGTAACCTGGGTGTGCCTGTTGCACATTCGGTTATTGCGTACCGTTCGGTTTTACGTGGGCTCGATAAATTAATATTGAATGAGAGTGCTATTAACAATCATTTGGAGGAAAACTGGGCTGTGGTTGCCGAAGGCATTCAAACCATATTAAGGCGCGAAGGGTACCCCAACCCGTATGAAGCGCTTAAGGATCTTACACGCACCAATGCTACCATCACCAAAAAGCACATCGAGAAATTTATTGACGGGCTTAAGGTAAAAGCAAGTGTAAAGGCTGAGCTGAAAAAGATAACACCACATACTTACACCGGCATATAATACTATGAAGGTAGTCGGCTTTACCATTGTAAGGAACGCAATAAAGTTAGATTACCCAATAATGGAATCGCTGGCATCGTTATTGCCATTATGCGACGAAGTAGTAGTAAGCGTTGGCAGATCGGAAGATGAAACATTGAACCTGGTAAAAAGTATTCCCTCGGCTAAACTCAACGTTATTGAAAGCACCTGGGACGATTCGCTTCGCAAAGGAGGTGTGTTGCTGGCTATTGAAACCAACAAGGCGCTCGATGCCGTTCCGGCCGATGCCGATTGGCTGGTGTATTTGCAGGCCGATGAGGTGATACATGAAAAAGATATAGAGACCATACGTGCTGCCATGCTGAAATGGAAAGATGATAAAAGTGTGGATGGTTTGCTGTTCAATTACAATCATTTTTACGGCTCGTACGATTATCTTGGCGATTCGCATAAATGGTACCGCAACGAAATACGTGTAATACGAAACGATAAACGTATCCGTTCATATAAAGATGCACAGGGCTTTCGTAAGTTCGATCATAAACCCACAAACGAAGAATTGCTGAATGGTGGGGAAAAGCTTAATGTAAAACAATCGGGTGGAACTATTTACCATTATGGCTGGGTAAAGCACCCCGAGCTTCAGCAGAACAAACAAAAGAGTTTTAATAAAATGTGGCATGAAGATGAGTGGCTTGATAAAAATGTAGGGCAGGCTGCTACGTTCGACTACAGCACTGTTGATTCGCTTGCCCGGTTCACCGGCCAACACCCTGCAGCTATGTTGCCACGCATAAAAATGCTGAACTGGAATTTTGTGTATGATGAAAGCAAAAAGAAATTTTCGTTGAAGGAAAGGCTGTTTCGGTTTACACGCAAGGCATTTAACTGGAGGCCGGGAGAATATAAAAACTATAAACAGATTTAATATGTTCTTTGTAATTTCCAAAGTATTAGATTTCCTTATCGACCCGGTTTGCTGGGTGTTTATACTTATGGTAGCGGGTGTAATTATAAAAAGACAGCCCCTTAAAAAACGTTTTCTTATTGCATCGGTTATAGTATTCTATTTCTTTTCAAACAGTTTTATCGCGAATGAATTTATGGTTCGCTGGGAAGTTCCTGCTATTGAGGATTCAACTTTGCAAGGCAAGTATGATGTTGCTATTGTGCTGGGTGGAATTACAAATTACGATGCCCGTATGCATCGTGTTCAGTTCTACCGTGGTGTAGATAGGTTACTACAGGCGCTGAGGCTATATAAGCAAGGTAAGATTAAAAAGATATTATTGTCGGGCGGCTCGGGAAGCCTTGATGGTCATAATGTAGAAGCGCCGATTTTGCGTGAGTATCTATTGCAGATAGGAATACCTGATTCTATACTTATTACGGAAGGGGCTTCACGAAATACACATGAAAATGCGTTGTTCTCAAAACGTATTTTAGATAGTGTTGCCCCCAATGGCCGTTACCTCTTATTTACATCGGGGTACCACATGCGCAGGGCTTTAGGTTGTTTTAATAAAGTGGGCATACACACCCAGCCGTATACTACCGACAGGCTCGGCGGGCCAACTAAATACTATTTAGACTATATGCTTGTGCCCGATATTCACGCCCTTGAAGCATGGGGTATACTTATGCATGAATATATAGGCTGTTTAACGTATAAGATTACAGGCTATATTTAAGGCATATTTTCCTATGTTTGTACACTAATTTTATAGTATGAAAAAGATAAAACTTCTGCTGGCTTCAGTTTTGATCGGATCAAGTTCTTTTTCCTTTGCGCAAAGCATGTGGAAGATACAAAGTGATCTTGAAGCGCATTACCAATTGGTTGATTACTGGAGGTCGCGCTTTAATATGGATTCAGCCACATCGGAAGATGAAATATTGAAAGGCAAACTTTTGTCATACGTAAGTACCTACCCAGCTACAATGAAAGAAGCCTTTGAATACCTTAAATACTATGACCACCTTACTGTTCTTACATCTGACGATAAAGCATTCCGCATATATGCCTGGGACGATGGGAATAATGACCATCACAATTTTATAAATGTTTTTCAGTATAATAACAGTGATAAAATTGAAGCTGCATTGAGCATACAAGGCAGGGATGCAAATGCGTTAAAAGGCCGTGAATACCGAAATATGTATACTCTGAAAACAAAAGAAAGGGTGTATTACCTTGTTACATACATAGTGCCAACCAACGCTAAAGAAAACTACTCAATTGGTATGGATGTGTTTGCACGCGACCCCAAAGGTGGCCTTAACGATTCATGCCAGATTATTGTGAATGATACCTATGGTACAGCTGTAAATAATATTGAATACCACCTGGCAAATGCAAGTGGCGCTACAAACCATAGTATTTATTTCAATAAGGAAACAAAAATGCTTTATGTACCTATTATTTGGAACGATGGAGTAATATCTACAGCATATACTGTTTACCGTTTCAAGAATAATTACTTTACCGAAGTAAAGCAAATGGCCAAAAAGTAATTGCGAATTATTGCCCGATTCGTAATTAACCTATCTTTGACTAAAGCTTTTTGAATGAGCAGGTTAAAACTACTTACTGCATTTTTAATAATACTTATTTGCGGTGCCGCAAAAGGTCAGGCAATAAAAGCTGTTGAAAAAGACCTTATAAGCACATTTATTGACCAAAAAGCGTATCACGATTCGGTTAATGAACTGATCCGGCACGACTCACTGAAGCTGTTCGGTATGCTTACCATGGTGCACATAGATAGCCTTTGTGTAAATAAAATGCTTTACTATACTTCAAAATTTCCCCAAACCATTGGCATGGAATTTAAGTCGTTACGAACCCAGGATATAAACATAATGACATCAGACGATAGCCTGTTCCGCATTTATGTATGGAATGAAAGGCGTGTATTGGCCGGCCCTGCATATAAAAGTGTGTTTCAGTTTAAGACCAACGATGAGGTGAAATCGTGTGTATTGCCTCACCCTGATACTGCTTTAAGCGGTGCCGGATTGGCCTTTTTTGATGGTATATATACCATAGTGATAAATAGTAAAACATATTACCTCACTACTTACCTGAACAGGTATAACCCTACCATGCGCGAAGAGGGTATAAAGGTATTTACCATTGATAAAGGTGTGCTGAACGATACTGTGCATATTATAAAAACCAAAACAGGCTTGCATAATGAACTCAGTTATAAGTACGATGTTATTGCATCGGGCGACGCAGGATCGGATAACGGAATTGTATACGACACTGCCGATACAGCTATTCAAATACCAGTGGTGCTCGAGGGTGGTAAAATGACAGCTCGCCATATCACTTACAAATTCAAGGGGCAATACTTTGAAAAGCTGGAAGGGAAAAAGGATGAATCTGGGGAAGGTGAGTAGCCGAGAATTTAAAAACTGATTGTGTAATTACCTCTTTATTTGTATCTCCGTAATGTTAATTAGTGTTAAATATTCGTAACATTATTCTGCCTCATTTTCGGTAACAGAAGTAAATCAGTGCATTAGGAAAATACGTGTTTTTACCTGGCTTTTTAACGTATACTAAAACTGTTTTTGCAACGTACATTTGTTGTGGATGATAGAAATAATATGAGTGAGTGATATCGCTCATGGTTTTTATTTTTCACACAAGGTAATTTTACCCTGAAAACTAAAATATAATTAAAAAACCCGTATCATGAAAAACACAATCAGTAAACAAGCAGAAACATTGAAAAAACAAGTAGACAATGTTTCACAGAAATCAAAAGAAAGCATCAAACATTTAGTTGATGTAAATTCAAAACAGTTTGATTCGGCAGTAAAAGCCAATTCAAAAACCTTCGATGCCATAAGCAAAGTGCTATATGAAAAAGAAATGGATCCGGCTATTGTACGCGCATTCAAATCGAATTTTATTAAAAGTCTTAAATTATCAGAAGAGACAATAGATTCAATAATTGACGCGCACAAGAAAAGAATAGATGTATCGGTTGACTTTACCGAGAAGTTTGCTGAAGCTATTAAAAACGAAGATATGACCAGCAAAGAAGGTGTTGAGAAATTACTGAATATTCTGAAAGAGAATCTGCATAGATCTACCGAGCTTTCATTGCGCAATATGGAAAAGGTATCTACCATATATAATGATCACCTGAACCTTGTGCTGAATTTCAACCGTAAGTTTGCTGATAATATTAATGCACAGGTATCTGCACTGTTCAAACTTCAAAATAAGAATGTTGATTCAGGTGCTTTGCTTGATATGGTAAACCAATGGTGGAAAACGCCTGCTGCTGAAGAAAAAACAGCTACAGCATAGAGTTGCCATTGTTATGAAAACAAAAAGCCCTGAAGTTTTTTGCTTCAGGGCTTTGTTTTATTGCAATGCTTGTATGCTATTTGTTCAGCAAGTTCAATTGCCCTAAGTGATATGCAGCATGGCCAGCACGGCCTAATACAACATTCAATTTGTTTCTGTGAGGTTCTTTTTTAAAGTCTTCTTCTGAAACGGCAGTGTGTTTTTCAAACCACTGGTCGCCTTCCAGCGCAGCAAGTTTGGAGCTGAGCAGTGTATGTACTTTATTCCACGATTCTCTTAATTCTTTCACACCTGGTTTCTTCAAGGCCGATTTATCCGGATTCTTGATAAATACTTCAACCAGCTCAGGGTGCAGGCTTTCACCAAGCCCCAATAAAGGAAACATTGCATCGTGCACTGCTGTCAAGTGCCCCATTAAATAAAAGGCGCTGTTCTTACCCGGCGCAACTTCTTTTGCAAGTTGCTCGTCGGTCAGCCCTTCAAATAATTTGCTGGCACGTGTTATCTGCGTGGTCCATGTGTCAAGGGCTATTTTCTTTAATACTTCATGTTGGTTACTCATAGGTTTTTATTTTGTTTGTTATTATTTACTTATTCAATATTACTACTTATTATTGATGACTAACCACTGACAACTAAAGACTAACGACTGATTACTGTAACATCGGCACTTCCATCAGCAATATCTGCGCATTGTCACTCTCAGCCTGAATCTTAATCTCAGTCTCGATCTCAGATATTCCAATACCATCACGGCGGTTTAACTTTTCACCGTTAATGGTAAAATCGCCTTCCAGTATAAACGCATATACGCCATTGCCTTTTTTCTTTATGGTGTATTCGGCTTTTACGCCTTTATCGAAGTTACCCATACTGAACCATGCGCTTTGGTGAATCCACACACCGGCATCGTCAGGGTTAGGGGAGAGCACCTGTTGTAATTTGTTCTTACGGTCAGCAACATTCAGGGTCACCTGGCCATAACGGGGTGTAACGTTTTCTTTATCAGGAATGATCCATATCTGTAAAAACTTAACCGGAGCTGTTTTGCTGAAATTCATTTCGCTGTGTGCTATACCAGTACCAGCACTCATTACCTGTATATCGCCATGTTTAATAACAGCTTTTGTACCCATGCTGTCGTTATGCTCAAGGTCGCCTTCCAATGGTATGCTTACTATTTCCATATTGTCGTGCGGATGCCTTCCAAAACCCATTCCGGCTGCCACGGTATCGTCGTTCAATACACGCAATGCACCAAAATGTACTCTTTCAGGGTTATAGTAATTGGCAAAGCTGAAACTGTGGTAACTGTTTAACCATCCATGCTCTGCATGGCCTCTTGTATTTGCTTTATGAATAATTGTTTTCATTGGGTTTTTGTTTATGAATACAAAGGTACTACCCGAAACGATGTTTGCACCTTAATGTAGATTAATAAGTGGTTATTCCGGCTTCAAACTCTATTATATTTGATGTATAAATTCCAGCAAATGAATATAGATAAATGGACGAACCAAATAGACACAATAACTGCAGCATTCACCAAAGAATTCGGTAATCTGTCGGCTGAGCAATTGAACTGGAAACCTAATGAGGGTACCTGGAGCATTGCCCAGAATATTGATCATTTAATTGTAATAAACGAAACCTATTACCCGGTTATTAAAGATGTAAAGGCCGGAACCTATACCTTACCTTTTATGGGTAAACTGGGTTTTATGGTTAATTTCTTCGGGAACCTTATCTTAAAATCGATTCAGCCTGAGAATAAAAAGAAGATAAAGACCTTTCCTATTTGGGAGCCCTCGAAGAGCACATTGCCTGCTGATATTGTAATAAAATTTGAAAAGCACCAGTCCGACTTAAAGCAATTAATTATAGGTAGTAGCGACTTATTAGATAAAGGTGTAGTGATATCTTCTCCTGCCAATAAGAACATAGTTTACAAGCTCGAGAAAGCGTTTGATATTATTGTCGCCCACGAGCAGAGGCATTTTAACCAAGCTATGGAAGTGAAGGTTCTTATCAAGTAGGGTATTAAAATCCCCTCTCGGGAGGGGTTGGGGTGGGTTTCTTATTTGGGCGTTCCTTTTGTGTGGCGGCATTTGCTCCCTGCTTGCTCCCGAGCACTCGGGACTAACCCCGCCCACCTTTTACCTAGTTCTGTATTTGCGTTAGGGATGGTAATGTAAAGCCCGCAGGAGGAATGACGAGGACTCGGAATGTATAGCCCGACCCGTAGGGGAACGCCTAAGAAATTGAAATGAATTATTTATTTCTTTTCTTCTAATATACTCAAGGCCCCGCTAGGGCATTGCTTAACCTGGTTCACGATCTTTTCAGTTGTACTGGCATGTTGTTCTATCCAGGGCCTGCGGCGTGGGTCAAATACTTCGGGTAAGCCCCTGAAACAGATACCAGTGTGTTGGCATACATGTGGTTGCCAAACTACGGTTACCTCTCCGTTGCTGTAGTGCTTGGTTATTTTCTTTTCCATGAGTAAGTATGGGTTAAGAGATATAAAAATACAAAATGAAATACAATGGAACGCAGATGACGCAGATTGATTATGATAAAACATGATCTTAAATAATCTTATCAGATCAGCGTTATCTGCGTTCTATCATTAATGTGTTTTCAGTTTTTCAACCATTTCGCTTGCAATAGGCTCAGCCGAAATGCCATAGCCATTTACCAGTATCCCCTTTATATTGTGTTTTGGTACCGATATGGCATAGAGTATAGCTTCGTCGCCGGGATCGCTTTCGCCTTCAAACCGGTAGAATTTATCTACTACAAAATCGTCTGAAATTAGTTTCAGCTTACCGTTTTTGCCAATAATGCAATCCTGTTCCAGGTTAAAGTCTTCGGTGTATCCTTGTTTCTTCAGCTCGTTCATGGCTTCAGAAAGTGTGTCGTAGCCCATGGGGTTTATGTAATTAAAAATTAAGAATTAAAAATTACGAATTATAGAGGGTAAAATACAAAATTTTCGACTAAAGACTAATAAAATACAATGGAACGCAGATGACGCAGATTATTTATGATAAAATATTATCTTAATTAGTCTTATCCAATCCGCGTCATCTGCGTTCCATCAAAACCTTACTTCTTTGCTTTTAACTTCTTAGGTGCTGCATCTGTTTCAATCGGCTTACGGAACACTATCTTGTTATCGAATATATCCATAACAATGTCAGAGTTGCGTTCGATCTTACCAGCAAGTATTTCTTTCGAAAGTTCGTTTAACACTTGCTTTTGAATAAGCCTTTTTACCGGCCTTGCACCAAATGCAGGGTCGAAACCTGAGCTGGCTAACCAGTCGAGGGCTTCATCGGTAGCAATTATGCGTATGTTCTCACCCGATAGTTTACGAATTACATCATTGAACTGCATTTGAACAATGGCTTTCATATCCTTTTTATCGAGCGGAGTGAACATGATCACTTCATCAATACGGTTCAAAAATTCAGGCCTTAGGCTTTTACGTAACAGGTCGAACACTTCCTCCCTGGTGCGTTCAAATACTTTACTCTTGTCAAGCTTTTCATCTTCATAGTTCTCTTGTATCAAATGCGAACCAATGTTCGATGTCATGATGATAATGGTGTTCTTAAAGTTCACCGTACGGCCTTTACTATCCGTTAAGCGGCCATCATCAAGCACCTGCAATAATATATTGAACACATCAGGATTAGCTTTTTCAATTTCATCGAGCAACACTACAGAGTATGGCCTGCGGCGCACAGCTTCTGTTAATTGTCCGCCTTCATCATAACCAACATAACCGGGAGGCGCACCTATCAAACGAGAGATACTGTGCTTTTCCTGGTATTCGCTCATGTCTATGCGCACCATATTGTTCTCACTGTCGAACAGGTATTCAGCCAAGGCTTTTGCCACTTCTGTTTTACCTACACCGGTTGTACCCAGGAAAATGAATGAACCAATTGGTTTCTTGGTGTCCTGCAATCCGGCACGGCTGCGGCGTATGGCATCTGCCACGGCTTCAATAGCTTCGAACTGGCCAACCACAC
>DATHNG010000166.1:0-13756 GCA_035486275.1 Bacteroidia bacterium | reverse complement strand
ATTTCTGCAGGTTCTATTATAATTGGAACAGGAACATTTGCTGCTACAGGAAGCATTACAATTGGTGGAACGCTGGCATTTACGGGTGCAGGAACGCTTAAGGTGGGTGGAAATTTTACGAATAATGGAACCTTCACTCCTGTTACATCAACAGTACTTTTTGATGCATCGGTAACCCAGAACCAAAATCAGACTATTGGCGGTTCATCAACTACTTCATTTTATAATATAACTGCAAATAATATAGGTACAACAAATGATACTATATTCTTAAATAACTCTATATCAGTATCTAACAACATGACTATATCTACCGGTGTATTTAGCTGCTTAACCAACTCAATAACTGGGCCTGGTTCATCTGGTACTTTTACAATGAACGCTTTGACATCATTTTTATTGGGTCTAACAACGAATACAACAAATGTTGCTTTTCCTTCATTTAAAACAAATACAGTTAATTCAACTAGTACTGTTATTTATCAGTCAGACGGAACACAAACCATATCTGCCCTTACCTACGGGAACCTTACTCTGTTAGCAGGAACCCATAATCCTCAAAAGGTTTCATCTTCATCAGCTTTAACGATTGTTAGCGGAAACCTTATCGTTGGTAATGGTACATCGTCGGGTGTTGTTTTAAATGGAGCCGCAAATTATATTGGAATTGTAGGTAATGTAACCATTGGAACAGATGGAACAATATCTTATTCAGGTGCAGGTACACTTAATATTGAAGGAAATTTTGTAAATAATAATGCAACTTCAGGGTTTGCTTGCGGCCTTTCTATTGTGGAATTTGCTGGTACAGCTGTGCAAAACCACAATCAAACATTAAGTTCTGCCAGTGCAATTACATTTTATGGGTTCAAGGCTAATAACCTTGGCACCACAAACAATACTGTACTTTTGAACCATGCAATTACCGTTAGCAACGCCTTAAGCATATTAAGCGGACAGCTGGCTTGTCAAACAAATACTATAACTGGTCCGGGTTCAGCAAGTGGTACTTGTACTATAAGTGCAGGAGCAACCTTCCTGCTTGGATTAACCAGCAGCACTACAGTAATTCCATTCCCTGTATTTAAAACAAATACACTTAATGCCGGCAGTACCGTTATTTTCCAGGCCGATGGCGTACAAACAATCCCGACCGGCATTACCTATGGTAACCTTGATATTTATGCAGGTTCACATACTCCAACCAATGTGCCTTCTTCAGCAGCAAGTTTTACAGTTGCAGGAAGCCTGATTGTTGGTAACGGAGTATCAACAGGTGTTAAGTTTCAATTATCAACTAATATTTTAACAGTAGGCGTTAATGTTACCATTGGAACTGACGGTACATTAGCTTACACAGGTGCAGGTAACCTAAAAGTTGCAGGTAATTTCACCAATAATAATGTATTCACGCCTGCTACTTCGACAATAACATTTGACGGTACAACTTCTCAAACAATGGGTGGCAACAGTACTATTTTCAATAACTTAGCATTAAATAATGCTGCTGGTTTGGTAGCCGGCACTTCTGAAACTATTAATAACATTCTTACACTTACTAACGGTCAGCTTACCCTGGGCGCAAACACACTTACATTAGGAAGCACAGCAACTATATCGGGTGCAAGCGCAAATAGTTATGTGGTAACCAATGGAACAGGAACTCTTAGTAAGGTATACAATGGAACCGGTACTTTTAACTTCCCTGTTGGTGATAATACGGCCGCAACAGACTACTCTCCATTAAGTTTAAACATTACTTCAGGAAGCACTTTCCCTGCAACAATTAACGTTGTTACTGTTAAAAATAAAGAAGCTAATAATAACAGTTCTTCAGATTACCTTAACCGTTACTGGACGGTTACAAGCGGTTTAACTACACTTAGCTGTACCTTTCAGGGCACATACCTTACCGGTGATGTTGCAGGAGCAGAAAGTGGCATTACTACCGGTTTATGGACAGGCTCAACGCCATGGATCAAGTATAATGCAGTAAACACAACATCTCACTATGTGAGTGGTATATTAACCAAATTTGGAGATATTACAGGTATAAGTTCAGCCGGACCAACTGTTACCATAACACCAACTACTGTTTGTTCCAGCTCTCCTATAATTACTGCAACCCCTGTAGGTGATCCAACATTCACATACCTGTGGAACACCGGCGCTACAACCAGCACATTAAATATTGCTACTCCAGGTTCATACACTGTTACTGTAACAGATGGCAATGGATTTACAGCTACAAAATCTGCTACTATTGCAATTAACACACCTGCAATAAGTCTTAGCTCTATAGTAGGCACAAATGCTCAAACCATTTGTAATAATAGCCCTATAACTAATATTACATACACAGTAGATCCGGGTACAACAGGTACTACTGTAACAGGTTTGCCTTCAGGTGTAACTTCATCTTTCCTTGGTAATACATGTACAATTTCGGGCACACCGGTTGTAAGCGGTAACTACTCTTATACTGTAACAACAGTAGGTCCTTGCTCTCCTCAGGCTAGTCTTAGCGGCACTATAACAGTTGATTCATTACCTACTGTTACACTTTCTTCTACTGCAGGTACCGACGGGCAAACCGTTTGTACGAACAGTGCTATTACTGATATTACCTATACCATATCTGGTACTGCTACAGGTGCTTCTTTAACCGGTACCTTACCTCCGGGTGTTAATGGTTCATTTAACGCGGGTGTATTTACTATAAAAGGTACCCCTACTATAAGTGGTATCAGCGGTGGTAATTATTCATACACTGTTACTACTACTGGCGGTTCTTGTTCTCCGCAAGTTAGTGCAAGCGGTACCATTACAGTTGACTCATTACCTACTATTTCGCTTTCTTCTGGTTTGGGTACTGACGGACAAACCGTTTGTAACAACAGTGCTATTACCGATATTACTTACGCTATATCCGGTACTCCTACAGGTGCTTCTCTGACAGGTTCATTACCTGCTGGTGTTACAGGTTCATTTAACGCAGGTGTATTTACTATAATGGGTACTCCTACTATAAGTGGTAATTATTCGTATACTGTTACAACTACCGGTGGTTCTTGCTCTCCGCAGGTTAACCTTAGCGGTACTATAATTGTAAATCCTTTACCTTCTGTTAGCATCACCGGAAATATATTAAGCGGATTTACAATCTGCTCAGGAAATAATGACACACTTACAGCAATAGCTACGGGTGGTTCTGGTTCAGGATACATTTTCACATGGAGCGATGGAGGTTCAACTGCAACTGATATTGAAACTACTGCCGCAACTTATTCTGTGACAGTTATTGATGGAAATGGTTGTTCTGATACAGCTAGCCAGGCTGTTTCTGTTAACGCAACCCCAACGGTTACAGTTACACCAAATGCACCTGGTTTATGTACAGGTGGTACTGTTAACATGAACGCCAACGGTGCAACGAATTACACCTGGTCTCCGGCTACCGGACTTAATGTAACAACAGGATCATCTGTTAATTCAAATCCATCAGCAACGCAAACCTATACTATAACGGGAACCACTGGATCATGTTCTGCAATTGCAACAGCAACTGTAACTGTTGCATCATCGTTAACTGTAACTGTTACCCCTTCAGCCCCTGCAATTTGTTTGGGCAATAACGTTACATTAAATGGAAACGGAGCGTCTAGCTTTACATGGAAGTCATCAACAGGACTAAGCTGCACAAGTTGCCCTAGCCCTATAGCCAGCCCTGTTTCAACAACCACATACACAGTGGTTGGAACAAGCGGTTCATGTGTAGATTCTGCTAATGTAGTTGTAACAGTAAATCAACTCCCTACAGTTAGTGTAACTGGTAATATTACCGGCGGATTTGCAATATGTACCGGAAATGTTGACACCTTAAAAGCCAGCTCCACCGGTGGCTCAGGTTCAGGATACCTATATGATTGGAATTCCGGTACTACAACTTCAACCGAAACTGAAAACACAGCCGGTACCTATTCAGTAACTGTAACTGATGGCAATGGTTGTACAAATACAACAAGCGCCACAGTAGTTGTGAATTCACTGCCAACTGTTAATATTAGTGCTGATGTAATAGGCGGCGGAATTATCTGCCAGATGTCAGACACTCTCACTGCTAATTCAACCGGTAACGGAGGATTTGCATATAAGTGGAATAACGGTTCAACAAGCAGCACTTTGGTTGCATCTGCTGCGGGTACCTATACTGTTACCGTTACCGATGCTAACGGATGTACAAATAGTGCTACTCAAACCTTATCAGCTAATACGAAGGCAATTACTGTAACTGGTTTGGATAGTATTGCAGGCATTGGTGTTGTAGACACCTTAACTGCTCACAATGGTACAAGTTATAATTGGTCTACAGGAAGTAACTCAAGTACCGTAATGGTAACACCAAGTGCACTTACAGTATACACTGTAACCGGCATCGATTCAAATGGATGTCACGATACAGTAAACTTTACTGTAAAAGTTGGTCCTAATGGTATTGCCAATATCACTGCTATGGAAGGGACCTCGCTTTATCCTAACCCTGCTGTAAATACAATTAACCTGTCATTTGAAATGCAGGGAGTTGCCAAAGCAGCGGTTATAAAAGTGATAGACCTAAGTGGCAGAGAAGTTATAAGCACTACTGCAATTATCAGTAATGGTAAGGTAATGCCTTTAAACATCAGTGAACTTACTTCAGGCACATATTTTGTAAAAGTAATTACTGAAAAAACTACCCAGGTAGGTAAGTTCGTGAAACAATAAAATAACATTAATAATAAAAAAGCCCTGCAAATGCAGGGCTTTTTTATTTATACTAAGTTCTTAATCAGCTATTTGAAAGTTCTTTGGCCCTTTTTTCTGCAGCCAGAATTCCTTTAACAATTGTTTCGCCTAGGTGCCCTTCCTCAAATTGCTGTAAAGCTGCTTCGGTAGTACCGCCCTTTGATTTTACTGCTGTAATTAATTCATCCAGATTTTGAGTTGCATTATTTATCAATTCAAATGAACCGATTATAGTTTGCTTTACAAGTAATGCAGATACCGATGGTTCAATTCCCATTTTAATCCCAGCCTCGATCATGTGCTTAACTATATAGAAGAAATATGCCGGGCCACTCCCGCTTAAAGCTGTAACGGCGTCCAGTAAATTCTCGTTCTCAAAAAAAACAGTCCTGCCTGTGCTACCTAAAAGATTCTCCGCCTTTTTCAATTGTTCAATAGTCATTCCCCGGGCTGTGGTAAAGGCTGTCATTCCCATTCCTAGTTGGGCAGGGGAATTAGGCATAGCTCTGACAATAATTTTATGGGCAAGTCGCTCTTCCAGTTGCTTAATGGTTATACCAGCCATTATAGAGAGTATAATGCTCTTACTGCCTAAAGCGCTCTTTAGTCCATCACATATTCCAGGGAAATCCTGTGGTTTTACAGCCAGTATAATAATATCATACGTTGAAACTGTAGAATCGAAATTAGAAATAACCTTACCAATGTCTAGTTTTTCCAGTATCTCTTTCCTTGCCTCATTCTTTTCAACCAACAGTAAGTCTTCCTTTGAAACAAGGTTATATTTAATAAAAGACCGGGCATAGGCTAATCCCATATTTCCACAGCCCACAATTGAAATCTTCATACTATTATTTATTAAAAGCACAAAGATGGGAAAAGAATTGTAGTCGCAATTGCCATGGCACCTGGATCCGTGGCCATTATATTTCAGGAAAGTTCAGTTCGCTGATTTCTTTTCTCTCAAATATTTACTAATGAGTTGTTCCGCTATAAAAAAGGTGGTTAGTGGAATGAGCCATATTATTCTGTTCTGGAACCTTTCATTTAATGTAGAGAAATTAGCACATATAGCCGCATTAAGAAAGCTGAATACGAGAATTAATATTGCAAACCATTTTAGCTCAGTACTGAGTTGGTTGAACCATAAAGGAGTTAGCACAATGAACAGAAGAAAAGCCATGCTGATAAGCACTAATATCATTTGAATATGATTACTTGTACTATAATCAAGCTTATTTGCACTTTGCAAAGACGCGCAGAAATCGCGGCCTTGTAGCTTATAATTATTTTTCATATAGGGAGGAACACCCCAGTTGGTATTAGCAGGAACTGAGAACATAAAGTATTGTATAAACGTATATTCGCTGCAACGCTGTAAAAGCATTAATTCATATTTTGGAGTTGTTACCACATCCCATATAATTCTATCAAACTCATCCCTTGAACCTTCCCATCCTCCCATTTGTGCAAATGCTCCATTACCTGACCATATAAAGTTTGTATCAACTTTACCTTTAAACTGGCACATCCTGCAGTTAGTTGTTTTTCCACATTCGTTATTCAAATACTCATCAAGTATGCCGGTTTCAACCAGGTGATTCATTATAAATACATGTGCGCCTTCTGACATAATGAATTTCTTTCCGAACATATAATTACCAATGGGCGCCAGTAAAAAAACACTTGATACAAGAGCAAAACACAGAACCAATCTATTCCTTTTTATGGCAATCTGTTTCTTTTTAAAATGCTTATATATTGCATATACTGCTACCAATGCGGCAAGAGAAAACAAAACAAGCATATTTGAAAAATGTACAAGTACACAAAGTATCAATACGCATGCAATAACAATCCGCCGGAGCATATTTAGCTTATTGTTCAGCAACAGGTTTATAAAACATAGTATACCTATTGGGCTGAATATATCAGGGAGAAGTATACTTGTATTTTGTGAAATACCTGTACATGCTGTTAAAACTGCCAGAGACACTATGAAACAAAAGTTTCTTTTATTACCGGAATAAAACATTCCAAAAGTTTCGAAAAGCAAATACGACATTAAAACACCCTGGGCAAAAATAACCAGCCATAGGGATGATTTAAGGCTAACATACTTCATAAATAGCCCGTAAAAAACCGGCCTGTCAAATGGAATATAATGGCCAAATGCCCCACCCAGGTAATCTGCCGTATCGGAATAAACAAGAGGGAAATTATTATAAAAGCCTGCATAGCATAATATAATGGCACCTGCCAGAATCAATCCTATTTCAGTTACTCTCTGTCTCATATATGTTACTCAAAAATAGTTTTTTTTAATTACTACTTCATTTCTGACGTTGGAATTATCCTGAATTCCTTAAAAGCTTAACTTTGAATTAGCATATGGACACCGGTAACGAAAACCCTTTTAGTAAGAACCTTGTAGAAGGAGTTGACTTTTATTATAATGAGGACGGGTATAAGGTATTTACTGAAGCCTATCACTTAAAAAGAGGGTATTGCTGTCAGAATGGATGCAAACATTGTCCTTATGGATTCCATGACAAGCTAAAAAAGAATAAGGACAGATAGCTTATTTTTTTCTGTATTTGGCCTCAGCAGAAAAAACCTTAGCTAATATTTGCTTATCTGTTTTATCAAATTTTTTATGTCTTCGTTCAAAAACGCGTTCAGCCGTTTCGCAGGCTTTGTTAAGTTCATAGGTTACAAAACCATCTGCCCCACCCCAACTGAATGAAGGAACAAATTTCGGAGGGAAATTACCCCCATATATATTGGCACTTACACCTACAACCGTGCCGGTATTGAACATAGTATTAATACCACATTTAGAATGATCGCCCATAATAAGCCCGCAGAAAGTAAGCCCGGTAGGCGTTTGTTTACTTTCAGCGTAATCCCAAAGTTTTACTTCTGAATAATTATTCTTCAGGTTAGAGTTGTTTGTATCGGCACCCAAATTGCACCACTCGCCAAGCACTGCGTTACCAAGGAAACCATCATGGCCTTTATTAGAATAACCAAACAGTACAGAGTTACTGATTTCTCCTCCCACTTTTGAATGCGGACCTATAGTAGTGGCACCGTATATTTTAGCACCGGCTTTTACAACACTTTCATCACCAATTACAATAGGGCCTTTCAGTATGCTTCCTTCCATTATTTCCGCGTTTTTTCCGATATAAATAGGGCCCGATGTTGAATTAAGTATAGCGCATTCCAACTTTGCTCCTTTCTCAATAAATATTCTTTTCCCTATCAATGTATTGGTCGACGAAACCTTTGCAGACTTCCTTCCTTTGGTAAGTCTAACAAAATCCTGTTCTATTGCATCGCCATTTTTTGAAAAAATATCCCAAAGCCTCTCTATTCTGAACAATTTCTCTTTTACATCCTCACCAATTTTTATAGTAGGAAATTTATCAATTACCGCCTTGCCTGAATTAACAGCTATTAAAGTTCCATTACAAAATAATGCCTGATTTTCCTTCAGGCATTTAATAGACTTCAATAATAAAGCCGAAGGCAGTATAGAGCCATTTATCCATATATTATCTTCCTTTCCGGAAACCAGTTGAGGGTATTTTACCGATAAATATTCTTCAGTTTTTACTGATACTTTCTTCTTTAATTCATGCTCCCATTTTTCTTTAATGGTAAGTATGCCAATACGAATATCGCATACAGGCCTGGTGAAGGTGAAAGGTAAAAGGTGCTTCCGTACAAGCACATCATCAAAAAGAATGTAATTCATTTAGAAGATATATGTCAGCAAAAATACTGATTATTGGGTTAATAGCCTGCGAGAGCTTGAAAAGCATGCAAAACTTACAATATTTACCCTTGTACATACTAAAAGAGCGTATAATCTGTTATTTTTGTAAACCATGCTATTGCTATGAAGCAACTATTCAAATGTATCCCTGTTCTGTTACTATTATTAACTGGTATCAGTTACGCACAAGAGGTTCCGCTTGGTGCATGGAAAGATTACTTGTCATACCGGAATGGTATAACAGTTAGTATGGGGCTTAATACCCAAAAGCAGAATGTAATTTATTGCGTTGCCGGATCAGGATTATTTTCATATAATACCAGTGATAATTCAATTGAAAAGTTAAGTAAAGTAACAGGCCTTTCTGATGTCAGCCCGGCTGTTGCACGATTTAATAATTATGACAATATTTTATTCATTGGTTATACCGATGGAAATATGGACATTTTGAATAATAAGACTATTATAAATATTCCATATCTGAAAATCAGTAGTGTTCAAGGCAGTAAAAGTGTAAATTGTGTTTGCTTTAGTCAGAATTATGCATACGTTGGTTGCGGACAGGGAATTTTACAAGTTGACCTTACCCAGGATGTTATTCAAAACACCTTTACTTTTGGCCCATCAGCTACTGCCCTTAATGTAAGGGGTGTAAGTATCTGTAACGATACTATTTTTGCTGCTACTGATAAAGGTGTATACTTTGCATCATTGTCTGACCCCTTCATTAATAATTATACCCACTGGCATAATGTACCCAGCCCGACAGTTCCGGCTGGAATATATAATACTGTTGCAACTGTCGGAGATTCAGTGTTTGTCAATTGGTCTAACAACTTAACTAATAATAGTGTTGGAGATTCAGTATTTGTTTATTACAAAGGCCTTTGGAATAGATGCACCTTTCCTACTTTAAAAGGCACTACCATTTATTCACTCGAATCCTCAATGGTCAAGAATAAGAATTACCTGGTTGCATCAACTACGTATGTATTTTCTGTTTACGACCAAAGCGGAAATAGCGCTCCGGTATCTAATGGTGCATACATACCTCCCGGCAATAGTAATACCGGCCAGGTATTCGATGCTATGCTTGACCCTAATGGGAATATGTGGACTGCAGATAATCTTTACGGCCTTGTTAAAGTAAACTTATCAAACAATTCGGCCACTATATTCACACCGTCGGGCCCATACAATAACCAGGTATTCAGCCTGGCTGTAAACGATAATAATTTATGGATCATGCCTGGCGCCTACGATGCAACTTTTATTCCAAGGTTTTTCAATTACCCAATATCATCACTACAGGGCCAGACCTGGAATTATATTAATGAACCTACAAACGTATTTGATTTTAACTGTATTGCTATAGACCCCTGGAAGCCATTGCATTATTTTGTAGGTAGCTTTACTTCCGGACTCGTTGAATTTAATAATAACGCTGTAGTAAATATATGGAACTCTTCGAATACGAACAATGCTATGCAGCCTACTTTTAATGCAGGATCTACAAGCTCGAGAATAGGCGGGGTTGCATATGATACTATTGGGAACGTATGGGCAACCAGCTGCCTGGCTACTTCGCAATACCTTTGTGTAGAAAAACCTGATCTGTCATGGGTAGGCTTTGATTTTTCAGCATTCCTTGGTGCGGGATCAATAGTTACAAACGTAATAGTAACACAAAGCCAGGCTAAATGGTTACTGTTTAATGGCCTGGGTATATTAGCTTACCACGATAACGGAACATATGCGAAACCAACCAGTAGTAATACGCATCTTATCACTACACAGACGGGAAATGGCGCACTACCCGATGTGAATGTTAACTGTATGGCAGTAGATCAGAATGGATCTATATGGGTTGGTACCGACGAACGTGTAGTTGTATTTTATTCACCGGATAATGTATTTGATGGCAACCACGATTGGGATGCCCAACCCGTTTATGTGACGCAAAACGGGTATACACAATACCTTATGCAAAACCAGGTAACTACTGCTATTGCAGTTGATGGAGGTAACCGTAAATGGATCGGTACGCAAGGCGGCGGTGTATTTTTAATGTCAGCTGACGGAACACAACAGATATATAATTTCACCGCTACGAACAGCCCTTTATTATCAAACAACATACAATCAATAGCTATTAATCCTAATAATGGCGAAGTATTCTTTGGTACTGATAAAGGTGTTGTTTCGTTTAAAAGTACCGCTACAGAAGGCTTAACTTCATTCGGTAATGTGTATGCTTATCCCGATCCGGTTCCGCACGGATATAACGGACCTGTTGCTATTAAAAACCTGGTAACAAATGCTGATGTTAAAATTACTACCATAAATGGTGAACTGGTTTACCACACAATTGCGTTAGGTGGCCAGGCTATATGGAATGGCACTAACTTTGAAGGCAAACGCGTGCAAACCGGCGTTTATCTTGTATTCTGTGCAAGCCCTGACGGCAATCAAACACTTGTCTCCAAGCTTCTATTTATAAATTAGGTCATGCACAATACTACCGAAGCCATTGTTCTGCAACTTTACCCATATAAAGACAATGGAGCGGTAGTAAAGCTTTATAGTAAGAACAAAGGCATTATTTCCTGCTGGGCATCATCTATTCATAAAAGAACTTCAAAAACAAAAGTCAATTTACTTCAGCCACTTGCTATTATTAAAGCTGAAATAAATGACAAAGAGAATAGCAGTCTTATACAACTAAAGGAAATTGAAACATCTGTCCATACCCCTGGAATAAGCCTTAATATTGAAAAAAGCACCATTGCTATTTTTCTTTCCGAATTACTTTTAAAGCTACTTAAAGAATCTTCTACCGACGAATCATTTTACGAATTCATCCGTGACTCTATAATTCTGCTTAACGAGACGCCTGAAAAATGTGCAAATTTCCATATTTTGTTCATGGTCGTATTATCAGATCATTTAGGCCTGTTACCTGCCGGAAATTTTTCTCCTGCTACTCAATACTTCAACCTGAAGGATGGTATTTATGAAGCTACATCACCCATGCATCCGCACTTTTTGGCCCCGGCCGAAAGTGAGTGGCTGAGCAAGCTTTCTTCATTTAAAATGGAAGATTTTTACAAACCTTCTATCCCTGCGCCAAGCAGAAAACTACTGTTAAGGGGCTTATTAGAATATTTTGAACTGCACCTTGCTATTACTCCGCTAAAATCTCATCTGGTGTTGGAGGAAGTTTTTTAAGCGCCCGCTTTTTTACGGGTAAACGACTTAAAGAAACCTGAAAGCGAGAAGCCAGCTATTCCACTTGCTGACCTTATCATAAAAAATGCAAGCACTCCGTATATAAAGTTGGGTATCCAAACAGAGACAAGTGGTGAAATAAATCCGCTTTCAGCAAATGTGGTGGATACTTGCATAAATATTATAAACGAAAAAGCAATAAGCAACCCAACACCCAGGTGTAAACCTGTACCTCCCCTAACCTTCCTGCTTGATAAAGCAAAACCAATGAGGGTAAGAATGAAAGTTGCAAAAGGGAAAGCAGTACGTTTATATTTTTCAACTTCAAAGTATTTCACATTATTTGAGCCTTCCATACGCTGTTGAGCAATGTATTGGTTAAGCTCCTTATAATCCATAGCCTCTACATCAGTTAGTTTCTCCTTAAAATCTGAAGGATCAAAACCTAATACTGAATCTTTTTCCATACCTGCATATGTAGTTTCCCTGCCATCCGCAGCTATTTTCCTTACAAAGTAGTTATATATCTTCCAGTCGTGCTTTACGCTATCCCACATTATAGTTTCCGACATAAGCTTATAACGTACTTCCTGCTTATCAATCTTCTCTAAGGCAAATTTCACACCCAGGTTCCGGACAACATCATAATTGTGCAGGTAAATAAAAACACCCGGCTTAACCTGTTTATGAATATGAACAGACAGATTATAATATTGTGAACGCACATACATATCTTCAAACCGTATACGGGTTTTATTGGCATTAGGTATTACCACATGATTCAGGAATAATGAAAGGCTCGCAATCATAGCAGCACCGATCATATACGGAACCAGCAACCTTCTGAAACTAATACCACCACTCAGCATGGCTACGATCTCACTTCGTGCTGTCATGCGCGATGTAAAGAACACTACAGCTATAAATGTAAAAAGAGGGCTGAACAGATTTACAAGGTAAGGTACAAAATTGACATAGTAATCAAACACAATAGATTTTAGCGATACGTGCCATCTCAGAAAAGCATCTATTTTTTCAGAAATATCGAATACTATTATTATAATGCTGATAAGGCTTATGGCATATATAAAAGTGCCTATGAATTTGCGAAGGATATATTTATCCAGTATTTTCATATTACCCTTACCGTAATAAAATTCTGGTAATTTTTCAGCTCGCCCTCTTCAATCAATACCTTTTCTACTACAGCACGCGGAGGGCCTACATGGCACCATTCAACAAACTTTACAAGTCCATCCTCCTCACCTTCTGCCTCAATATAAACAGTGCCGTCAGCTTCATTACGGGTAAACCCTGATATTGAATAGGTATGCGCTTTGTCTACAGCAGTTGCCCTGAAGTAAACTCCCTGCACTTTACCATGAATACGTATTTTAAAATGCTTTTTCATATAACTACAAACGGTTAGTTACCCGTTTTACCATATCTTTTTTCCAACTTGCAAAATCGCCTTCTATAATGTGCTTGCGGGCTTCCTGCATAAGCCAGACATAAAACGCTAAGTTATGAATACTGCTTATTTGCGGGCCAAGTATTTCGCGGGAATGGTGCAGGTGCCTTACATAGGCTTTAGAGTAAAACGTATCAACATACGAGGTACCATCAGGGTCAAGTGGGGAAAAATCATCTCTCCACTTGCCATTCATAAGGTTCACTATCCCGTTACGGGTAAAGAGCCATCCATTCCGGGCATTTCTTGTTGGCATTACACAATCGAACATATCTATACCTAACGCAACAGATTCCAATAAATTTTCCGGTGTACCCACTCCCATCAAATATCTTGGCTTATGTTCGGGCAAATGAGCTACCACTTTTTCGGTCATAGCATACATTTCTTCAGCCGGTTCGCCAACCGATAAGCCCCCTATTGCATTACCATCAAGGTCCATGTCAACTATAGCTTTAGCCGATTCTTCCCGAAGGTCACCATATACG